>JAIOPQ010000071.1 GCA_021413825.1 Spirochaetia bacterium
TGTCAAGCTTGCGGCGGTTCCAGCCCGGGGTCGCAGATCATCAGGATCTACTACAAGGTTTCCTGATCCGTCTTTTTCAAGCGTTAGAGGTGCGTCTTTATCGCGTGCAATGGTGTAACCCAGCGCCCAGCGATTCCAGAAACTGGGACTCCATTTTGAGGCCTTGCTCTTGTTCTCATTTTCTTTGAGTTCATTGGGCGGAACGAGCGGCGTATTTGACTCCGCTGGAACTGCCCGCACCTGTTCCTGGCCGGTCACTGGATCCGTATACTTCTCAAATTCAATTGGCTTATTGACGTTAGGCGACGTTGCAGAGCGGGAATCGTCAAGGCTTTCGCGCATCGTAGGGTAGATGTGCTGTTGCAACCGTCCACCGCGACCCGGATCAAGCATCTTGTTGGGCTCAGTTTCCTGGAAGAATACTCCACCGTTTCTGCGCGGATCGCGGTTCTCTGTAATTGAAGTGGCGATTTGGGTATTCGTGAATCCAGCATGAGCCCAGAGAATATCGTGGACTCCGGTTACTATTCCAACCGGGCGAATGTAAGCTCGTCCAGCAACTGCTTCCTTGCGATACACATCAGACATGAAGGCTTCAAGACCGCCCCAATCATTATTGATATCTGCCATTAGACCCGGTTTAAATACAGTAGGATCGTAATTGCTATTGTAGCGATATACAATGGTGCGATGTCCTATGTAACCATCTGTCATCTGACCGTAGAAGAAGGACCAGTTGAATGGATCACCAGGGTTATAGTATAGGTGCGTGCCACGACGCACATACTTGATGAGTTGCAGATAGTCTGAGGTATCGTTGAAGGTACCAACCCGCACCGAGGGCACTTTTTTCTCTCCCTTTGGAGCCCGGTCCAGTACTAGAATCTCAAGTGGAATTGTGACACCGACTTTAATGTCAAACAGGAAGGGCAGTTCTATCAAAGGAGCAAACGTAATGTATACGTCATCGTTTAAGGTCTTATAGCCTATGTCCGCGCCCAGGCCAGTTCCCTGAGCATTTGCCCCGGAACCATACCCAGGAGGGGTGTAGAGCTGCGCAAACACTGCCCCTGGTAGGAGCAATGCTGCGAGTACTATGATTAGCTGAAAACGGCGCAAGAATTCCCCTTCAATACTTCCGATACGGACAGTAGCGGAAAAAAATGAAGAATTTTCTCCTAACGACCCCGGCTGGCTGCAATCAGTTCTTCAATGAACTGGCGGGCTTCAGAGACCGTATCGCGGAATGCGAAGAACTCATCGAGCTTGGACAGCTGGAAAATCTTATCAACACTGCCCTGTACGTTTACAAGTACCATGAGCCCTCCCCGCTTCTTCATCCAGTTCGAAATCTGAATCATTGTGCCGATTCCGGATGAATCCACATAGGACAAATCCGTCAGATCGAATACTACGAAGCGATAACCCTGCTCCATTAGACGACGAACATCGGATTTTAAATCAGGGCATTTATACAGATCGAGCTGGCCAGCCAGAGAAAGTTCAGCAACCTTGTCGTGTGCCTGGCCTGAGAAGTGGTATTCTCCAGCTGAAAGTCTGCCCAGTTCTGCGCCTCCAGCCATCATGTTCTTGCGCGCAAGGTTGATATTTTCTTCCAGGTTCCGTTCCATCTCTTCCAGGCGACGGATAAGCTTCTTAACCTGATCCGGTTCAACCGATTCGTTCTGTTGCAAACGAGCCACAGTCCGACCCAGAATCTGCTTTGCCGCAGAAAGATCCCGCTCACCTGAAACTCGTGACGCTTCTATCATGGCGCGAGCTGCGGCAGCCGTAAGCGATTCAAGACGCACGGCCTTATTGTAACTATCCGATGGCCTTGCCTTGAAGTTCACAGCAACTGCTGTATCAAACTTCTCAAGCCTCGATCCATGCATCAAATTATAGAACGAGAGCTCAGCTGAAACCACGCCTTCATGGTAGACTTCTGCTACCTTGCCATCGATCTCAGCTACGATTACAATATTCCGCAAATCGTCTGAACGAAGATCACCAGGGCGCAGAATCAATGTTCCATCATCCTGGAACTGATACGGCATATCGTTTAGAATTTCTTTGATTTGTACACCTGGTGCTGCCTTGAGTTTAATCTCAAGGCCCTGACCAAATAGCGCTGCAATATCGCCAAACTCTCGGAAGAAAACTTCCTGCGCCTGTTCCGGTCCATCGATGAAATAGAAATTTCCCCCTCCAGCCTTTGCAACATCACGCAAAAGCATCTCAGAAAAATCCCGACCAAATCCAATTGTAGTAGTGCTGATTCCGCGAGCAAAGTGATCCTCTGCAACCTTCACAAGCTCGGGTGTTGAGACTATTCCTGTGTTTGCCATGCCGTCCGTTAGAAGAATTACACGCCTGAATGCGTTTTCAACCTCTGCGGCTTCTACGGAGCGCAGGGCTTGCAACCAACCGCCAGAGAGATTGGTGGCAGTTCCCACTCGAATGTTTTCAAGTTTCTTGATTACGGAGAATTTATCACCGAGCGGTGTAAGGGGTTGAACTACTTCAACGTTTGTGTCGTACGCAATGATTGCCAGATGATCATGCCGGGTTAGCCAGTTCACAAGAGAAGAGGCGGCCTCAAGGGTAGCTTGAATCTTCTCCCCGTACATGGATTTACTTTTGTCGATTGCAATTGCAACAACCAGCGGCCGGCGTGCAGGTGAGTCCGTAACAGGAGGAGTTTCCACCTGGAGGAGCAAATGACAGAGACTTTTGTCCTGACTGGAAAGTTCCGGATATTCTGATACTAAGCGAAATTTCATTGCAACCCCAGGGGATTCAATTTCCCGACGTTGCCTCGAAAGATCAAGTGTCTTTCCTGGAATTTTTAAGGGATTCGGCTGGAGCAGATACGTGTAAAGTCAGGCTCAATTACAGTCTCTGCGGATTCCGGGCTGTTGGCCTGCGCGATCCGTTCCCATTGCGCGCATGCCAGAGCCGGATTATAGTTTTCGTCAGGCACCAAATACAGCCTGGCCAGAATCAACTTCGCCCCGTCAGCCGAGTCAGAGCGGCCATATATGCGGATAATTTGCTCGGCCTGGACACGCGCAGCGTCGTGCTTTCCCTGCTCAAAATAAATCTGAGCGGACATCAAGAGGGCATCATCTGCCACGGAACTTTCTGGATACTTGCCGACTAACTGCAAGCAAACTGCTATAGAATCCGCATAACGCCTGGATTCACGCAGGGCTCCTGCCAGGCTGATTGCTGCCTGCTCCGCCAGGGCCTGGTCTTTTATCTGTGCAAAAAGGGCGAGCAATGCGGATAGGGCAGTCTTTCCGTCGCGAGCACGCATCCTGAGCAGCTGAGTCCGCGCCAGATCGGCGTAATCGCCTGAAATACTGGCGGCCTTCTCAAAGCTTGCACGCGCCAGGTCGGTTTGACCCGCTATGGTTTGAATCATTCCCGACTCGTATGCAAGCTTGCTTTCGTCTTCTTTCTCTGCCTGGAGCGAAACTGCTAATCCAAGGAATATAAGTAAAAGTATGCGTCTCATTCTATGGGTGCCATATCAGCCTTCGCGCGCTCCCGACGACCGGGCCTTGTGTTATCCTTATCACCGTTTCGCGGTACCGCTTTGACTGAATCGGATTTTGTCGCTGGTTTCATGGATCTATCCTGCGTCCGCTCTGAGTTTCGTTCCGACTTTTCTTGCATCTCACGTGAATCTCCACCTCTTGAATCGCGCGACATATCTTTCAGTTCTAGCATTCGATCACTATCGCCACGCAGAGGCCTGCGGTCTTTTGTATCCGGTAAATGCAATGGCGTTTCACTGCGAGCATCTTCCCCCAGGAATGGTGGAAGTGAGTCCGGTCTATTAATTACGTTCTCAGGTTCTATCAAACGATCGTCTACGCCTGAGAGTCCTGGCTTTTGTTTTTTCTCAGAATGTGAAGGGAGATCAGGCGAAACTGCATCCGGAAAGAATGAGTTCAGGTCAGGTACCGTTACATCTCCGCCCACTCTACGGTTGGCTTCTTTTTGGACTCGTTCGCGAATCGTTGCAATTGAAAGATCCTGGCCTTGCGGCGGAGTTGCATCCTGTCCACTCTTCCAGGAGAAGAATACTACAGCCGTGCCCACTACAGCCCAGGTCAGAAGAGACCCGAGGCGAATCATACGCATTACAGAAGGCGGAATCTTTTCAGTCAGCTTATCGATCAGGGCAAGTATCTTCTGCATATATATAGATTATCGAAGATAGGGCCAAATAAGAAATGAAAAATCAAGGGCTGAATTAGGGTTCAGCCAGCCGATCGAGCAAAAAGCGGGTAATATCAGGGAAACATTCGATGGAAAGGTGGCTTGCATCATAAAAATGGCTGCATCTGGTTTCCTTGAGCTCGGCCAGGTCAAACACACGAGCCTTACGATCCACGGCGTCCCGCGTTAAACGAGTCTTGAGCGCCGGGAATCTGGGGTCAGCATCCAGGATTTTCTGCAAATGCGGGTTAACTTGCGGCCAGAAAACTATGGTTTTGACTCTAGCCCGCTCCGCAAGTTCAAGTGTTTTCCTAAAGAAATAGACCTGCTCTTCTGAAACCTTAAAGTTTTTTAAATAAATCCCGGCGATGCGATCCGTATCTGCCTTGAGTACCTCATCACTTGCACTGCCAAACCATACATATTGTGAGCCTGACATGAAATCCAGGAACTGAATCTCACGGGACGTCTTTGTGGAATACAATGCCATATTGTGCTGATCTACATTCTGCAACGACATCATCAAGCCGTTCTGCCAGTCGGCTGCAGAGATGGGACCGGTCTCAGACATTGGAAGCACAGCGGGCCTCGAAGGACCAGGACCTCCCCGCCAACGAGCAACAAACTCTTTAAAGGAAAAAGGGAGCGAGAAAAGCGCATAACGTCTTGTATCAATATAGTCCAGCAAATCCGGTTCTGGGATCATAGTGCGATGATCGTTTACAAATCCAGAATCAACACCATGATTCAGAACTGTGCTTCCAAGGATCCTGCTATTGCGATTGAACGATTCAGGTGAAATTTCAAGCATGAGATAGCCAGGTCGCTTTGCTCCGTTGAATAACTGCTTGGCCATGTAGTAGAAATAGGCGGGGCTCGCCTGGGGTCCGGCAAAGTTATAGATTTTCCAGTCGTTCTTACCAATGTAGCGCGCTGGCAAATCACCCAGAGCAAAGGCCCGCGAATCACCCAGAACGACTGCCAGTTTAATATTAGCTGGAGCGCGCTGTGCAAACTCATGCATGCGCTCGATCTGCAATTGGCGTTGGCGATAGTAAACCATTCCACCGGGTTGAAGGAAATGATCGCGGACCTCAGGAAACAAGAAGGCCTTATCAAGGATAAAGAGTGTAGCTATAGCCAGGATGGGAGTTAGAAACAATTTCCAGCTAATTTTCATTTTCGCTTCCGGAGGGAATTAACGCACACGAGGCAAAGACAGAGATGGATCGATTGGTATTGAATTTTATACTCCCAGGAATCATTCCGCCGCCCAATCGTTTCTCTGTGATCTCTGGGTCCCCTTTGGCTAATTTCTTTTTCATCGTTTTTAAAACTGAAAGTAGAAGAAGTCTTTTTGGCCGCCAGTAAATTGCGACAGTGCTACGAGCAGGACAATACTTACGAGCGGGATGAGCCATTTTTCAAAACGGCGAACAATTCTGAAACGATCCTGAAACTCATCGAAGAGGTGGAAGAAGAACACGCCAATTGCGCAGTATGCAACTGTCTCAAGATGCGCCGGAGTCAACGTTGTAGGATCAATCCACTTCTTCAAATTGAACATTCCAGAAGAAACGGCAATACTCCAGGGCCAGGAAGGCGCCATAAAGAAAATCGCTGAAGGCCAGAACATTAAATGAGTTGTAAGAAGCCTGAGTGCTCTACCCCACCAGGACGCAGGCCATTCAGGAATTCCCTTTGAGACCAGAAACGCTTCCAGCGATAGCATCACGCCGACTGAAGTTCCCCAGAGCATGAATGTATACGCGGCTCCATGCCAGAGTCCACCCAGGAAGAAGGTCAGGATGAAATTGAAATAGTGCCTGGCGTTGCCTACGCGGCTTCCGCCTAACGTTATATAGACGTAATCGCGCAACCACAGGGAAAGGGTAATATGCCAGCGGCGCCAGAAATCACTCACAGAATAAAAGAACAAAGGCGCTTTAAAATTCACCGGCACCTGGAAACCCATAAGCAAACCAAATCCGCGGGCAAGGTCGGAATAGGCTGAGAAATCAGCATAAACCATTGCGGAAAATACTACGGGCGCAAGCCATAGGTATATAGGATGATACACGGTCGGATCGTGTGCCCCCATGATCGGCGCAAGAAATACCGTTAGTTGATCGGCCAGGAAGACCTTCTTGATGATTCCTATGAAACACAACCAGATCCCTTTATAGAAAGCATTCTCATCCAGACTCAACCCTTCTGTCCAGGCCCTCCGAATTTGCGGCAGCAGCTCATGTGAACGCATGATGGGCCCTGCAATCAATTGTGGAAAAAATGCTTTAAAGAGCAAGACCTCAAGCAGTGAATTCTTCTCCGTATATTTTTCTCGGAAAATATCAAAACCATAAGACATGATCTGGAATGTATAAAAGCTGATTGCAAGTGGGAGTAGAATCTCATGCCCGAGCATGCGGTGCGATTCAACCAGAGTCGGCTGCGACAGCCAGGACCACCCTGTGATTCCCGCAATGATATCTGCGCCAAAATAGAAATATTTGAAAAATGCAAGGTTCAGTACGTTTGCAATCTGTAGTATGTAGAACATCCAATTCCGGCGAAATGTTCGCCAGAGCTCGACTACACTCCAGTTAACCCCGATTACGGTTAGAAAATGCAGCGTGAACAGCAAACTCCATGAGGCGTAAAAATAGAGAGACGCTAGAGTTAGGAACCAGACGCGAAACCGCGGCGGAAGAGACCAATGAACAACAAGAACAATGAGAAAAAAAAGTAAGAACTGTCCTGTTACAAAGAGCATTTACTTTCCGTCTCCATAGAGTAATATGTTTGGATCAACCTCCCGACTCTGCCCTTCAGCCAGCGGTTCTTTTTCCAGATCGTAGAAACCGACAGCAACGCGAAACAGATCGAGCACGTTTAATCCAAGCGATTCAAACATGCGCCTGATTTGTCGATTCTTTCCTTCACCCAGAACAACTTCCACAATTCCAGTCTGGCGATCGCGAATGTGCACGGAATGCGCACGTAATATATCTCCCTCGTCTTCGATGCCCTTGTAAAAGGAACGCGCCAGTTCCTTCTCAGTAGGCAACATCTCAACCTTTACCAGATACTTCTTTGTAAGCCGACGCGTCGGATGCGCAATCGCATTGAGGAATGCACCATCCGTCGAGAGAACAACCAGACCGCGTGTGTCTCGATCCAGTCGACCAGCATACTTAAGTCCTTTTAATTCTTCAGGCAGATAGTCCGCAAGAATCTTGTCTTCACCAAATCGGCGATGCGAGCAAATCACGCCTACGGGCTTGTTCATTACGTAGTACTTATTCTCTGGCATCTTAATCAGCTGGCCATCGACTCGAACCGTGTCCGATCGACTGATACGAAATGCCAGATCTTTAACAACTCTACCACTTACTTCAACACGGCCTGCGAGGATATAACGCTCTACGTCGCGCCTTGCCCCCACTCCGCAGCTGGCAAGGTATCGATTGATTCTAAAATCCTTGGCTGGCCCCGTTTCACCTGAAAGCGATTTCTCAAATGAATCAATGGCTAATTGACGCTTCTCTGGTTCTATCTTTCCTGGGACGAGAGTAATTGCCTGCTTACGCGTGTCGGGGCGTGGTTCACGCGGTGGACGATCTCCACGCGGTCTGCTATCACTTCCAAATTCCCGACGCGGTGGACGATCTCCACGCGGTCTGCTATCACTTCCAAATTCGCGACGCGGCGGACGATCTCCGCGCGGTCTGCTATCACTTCCAAATTCGCGACGCGGCGGACGATCTCCACGCGACGATCTCCACGCGGTCTGCTATCACTTCCAAATTCGCGGCGCGGCGGACGATCTCCGCGCGGTCTGCTATCACTTCCAAATTCGCGGCGCGGCGGACGATCTCCGCGCGGTCTGCTATCACTTCCGAATTCGCGGCGCGGCGGACGATCTCCACGCGGCCTGCTATCACTTCCAAATTCCCGACGCGGCGGACGATCTCCACGCGGTCTGCTATCACTTCCAAATTCTTTTCTGGGGCCGCGCGGTGCGCGGCTATCGCTTCCGGGCTCGCGGCGTGGCGCACGCGAGCTGGAATTTCTTGAATCAGGGCGAGGGCTTCTTGCTTCCGTCCTCGGTTCCTTTTTTGTCGCCGGGCTTGATTTTTTGCTGCTCAGCTTTATCTTTATCTTTTTTTTCATCGGCTACTTCTCTGGCTTCGGGGTTGAGTTCCCCTCGCTTGAAAAGGTAGTTCTTCCCTTCTGCATCGCCGGATAATCTCATTTCCTGACCAATAAACCGGAATTCCAGTTTATCACCCGCAGGAGAGCCATCCTTCAGTTCGATCACTTTGTCTGCCAGTCGAATCTTGTATTTACCTTCTTTCATGTCGGCCGGGCCGATTCCATACGTGTATTTGCCCTCAGGCCAGAAGTAAATCTTGCGCAGGCCTGTGTCCCCGTCCGGGAGCAATTCCCACCATTTGCCGACTAGATTCTCAAGAACCTGCTTCTCGGTGAATTTTTGTTCAACCTCGTCTCCAGTTCCTGCAAGTGCAACAGAAAGTCCGCCACCATAGAGCCAGCCTTCCAGGCCGGAGGGTGAACGCCCAAAATACCAATAATCCTCGACTGTGCCTGATCTGAACTTCTTGGCAGATTTCTTGAGGAGCTCGACTTTATCACCGGCATTCAGAATTTCAACTTCACCGGAAAGAGGAAGCGGATCAATCCGCATGGGCATCTTCTTAACACGAACGGATGCGGTCTTGAAACCCCGCATCTGCTCTGGATGGTCCGAACAGAATGATAATAGGGTAATGCAAATGACTGCAACAACTGGAATCCGGCTCATGAAGAGCCAGATTCAAGCGACGCAGTACGGGATCAATAATTTACCGGAAGGATATTATCGATCTCAGCGTTGTGAATTGCGTCTTTCAAGAGATCTCTGAGCGTATCATCTTCCTCAATTTTGAGAGCCTCTTTGAGTTCATCCACAGCCTCACCCATGGCCAGTTCACGAAACGCATTGATCGTTTCGATTCGAACTCCCTTTTCGCGATCCTTGAGAAGTTGGAGTAGACGTTTGTACTGCGGCAGCTGAGATTTATCAATCAGTAGAATGGCGCGGGCAATGCGTGTTTGAATTTTCTTGTCTTTTTCTTTCTCAGCCTGACCCAGCAAGAGAGACAATGCCGGACGACCCTGGTAACCGGCTGCAAGTACTGCAAATCCACGAATAGACGCAATTGGATGATCCACATACGCTTTGATTGATTCAAGTGCCGCTGGATCTTTGATCTTTCCAAGCGATTGGAGAATGCTTGCGGCAACGTTTACGTAATTGTAACCGGCAAGGCGCATACGATTCGATTCGTCTGTTTCATCGATGGATATTACACCTTTGAAATCATCGGCCTGGCTCCAGTGAATATCTGGACTAAAGGGATATACATATCCCTGGCGAAGCTGGGCCGGACCTGCAATGTTGCGATCCATAACTACTTGAGTTCGATACTCGCCACCAGAAAGTTTTGCTCGAGCATCCGTTGTGCGCTTTACCTCGACCTCAACGCGATCAGAAGCAAGGCTCATGGCCTCTTTTAAATAGCCCACACCTTGTTCGTGACCAATTTCACCAAGGGCCCAGGCAATTCCCGCCTTTACATACGGATCCTGCGTTGCAGAAGGAGGACAAACTGTAGTTGATTGCGGGCCACAGCCCGTGCGAATATCGTTTGAGCCTGGCTCACGCTCCGCTTTTGGATCCTTCCAACCCTGGAGCAATTCACGGCCAAGGGGACGAACAAAGCGGGGATTCTTGCTCGCCCCCATATACAGCGCCGCCAGGTATTTTTCCTGTGCGCTTCCATTTGCAAGTTGGCGCAATGCCTCATCCGTTCGCTTCTGATTCATTTGAATCATGTCGTCTTCTGCTCCGGCAAATACGGAACTGATAGCGGCTATGGCCAGGACGGAAATCAGTAGGAAAGATATCTTACGCATGACAGCACCTTCAGGTTAATATTTTGTCTGTCGGAGTCGAGATGGTCGTTCTTTAAGGGTAAGACCTGTAAAAATACAGTCAAATCAAAAAGCTCAGGCGGTTCAGGGTGTTTCGGACCGGAAAGGACGGGTTCGAATTCTTGGCACAAATGACGCGGAATGAAACGGTTCCAAACCGGTCGCGACAAGATCAAACGCGGCTATGTTCAGATGGTGCGTGGTGAGCCGTGCAGCGAGTGGGTTATGAGCGGCCCGAGCGTCGCAACGGCGAGCGAGGGGCAGGCTCACGACGCACCTTCGGTCAGTCCCACGTTTGTTCGCCAGAGCGACTTATTTTCGTAATTCCTGAAGAAATCCGCTCAGCTCCTGGAGCTTCTCTGAGAGTTCTTCAATGCGATCATCACGGGTAAGCTTTTCGCGGAGACGATCTTTCCCATCCGTGCGCTGCAGGTCGTCCAATCTGGCTTCGTTGAGTTGCATCATCAGACGATCCACATACTCGTTTCTGCCAGTGGTTCCGATTTCCCCTCGTTCCACGAGTCTTTGTGCAATGCTCTCCATGCGATCGCGCGTCAAGGCATCGAATCCAATGCCGCCGCGTACCAATCTATTGAAGAATTCAGAAACATTCCCGCTTATCTCTCGAATCAAAGACGTCAGGAGAAACGTACTGAACTCCGGATGATCCCGATCTATGCTGACTTTCAGGAAAGTCTGGCCCAGAATATATGCTGTAATATCTTCTCCCGTGGCGTTTTCAACGACGCGAACTTCATGGCCCTGCCTGATTCGCTCAGCGACGTCTTCCAGCGTGAGAGTACGACTGGTTTCTGCATCATAGAGTCGCCGATTGGCATAGCGCTTGAGTAGAATAGATTTCTTCACGGCTTTTATGCACTGCACCATAAACCATGGAGTCGGTCAAGCCACTTTTAGAATGACAGGAAAGTGCCACCAAAAACTTCATCGGTGAATGCAACGAATCGAGAATCTGGGTGTAGAGGACAGCCGCGTATTTGTCCGCGCAGATCTTGCCGGCTTTCTAGAGGAAGGCAAGATGGAGGTGCGCATTTCGCGAATTCTTCCTGTGCTGGATTTTCTAATTCAGAAACGGTCCATCGTAATTCTGGCCAGACACGATAGTCCACGCAACGGCTTCCTCCCCATTGCCGATCAACTCTCTAAGTCCCTGGGACAAAAAGTAATCTTCACAGAACTGGCGGGTCTAAAGGATGCAGTGGCAAGCGCAACACCTGGACAGGTGGTTCTAATTGAGAATCTTCTCAAATATGAGGGCGAGGCAAAAAACGAGCATGCATTTGCAGAGCAGCTCTGGGCTGTAACAGACATCTATGTCAGCGATAGCTTTGGGGCGCTGGCGCAGTCATACGCTTCTATTCTCCGCCATCCCAGGAACAAACCAGTCGCCATTGGACCCAGGCTCCATGATATCCTCACCACCCTGCAACACATTCAAACAGGTAAGGCCAAACCGTTCAATCTGATTCTGGGTGGGAACGATTTCAGCAAGAAAGCAGACATGATAGCAAAGTTGCTCAGGCCAGCATCAAGTGCCCTGATTGGCGGGAGCCTTGCTTATACCTTTATGAAATCAAGGCTGATGAATGTGGGAAATTCTATTGTAGATGTGCAAAACGAAGTGGCTGCGTTTCAACTCCAGGAAAAGGCGGAATTGGAGCAAACGGACTTCTTGTTGCCCGTCGATCACATTGCCGCTGAACGATTTTCCAAGGACGCTAAGAACAAGAGCACGCGTGACATTCCAGATCGATGGATGGGACTCGACATCGGGCCAAAGACTGTAGCTCTCTTTGAGAAGGTCTTGAAGGGCTCAGGTTCTGTGCTCTGGTACGGGCCTCTTGGTGCTGTGGACTTTCCTGCGTTTTCAGGTGGCAGTAGAGCCGTCATGAAGATACTCTCAAAGGTCAAAGCACCCATAGTGCTGCTCGGAAATGATACTGTCAGGCTTGGAGAAGAGTTCACATTCGAGAATGCAGTGTTGATTCCAGACGGACCGGTTGCCAGTGCCTATCTTTCGGGAAA
The DNA here is from genome assembly GCA_021413825.1 of Spirochaetia bacterium. Lineage (GTDB taxonomy): Bacteria > Spirochaetota > Leptospiria > Leptospirales > Leptonemataceae > JAEUSB01. The sequence continues at coordinate 12,274 of JAIOPQ010000071.1, forward strand.
ACATTTGCCCGGAATGGACATTCTTCAAAAAGAGGTTTGACATCAGCCAATTCAGGATATTTTCTAAATAAATGGCAATTATACAAACTCTAATTCTAGTAGTATTCTTCATCTGCTGCACCGGCCTGATCTTCCTGATTCTGATCCAATCCGGCAAAGGTGGTAGCATGGGGATCATGGGCGGTGGTGGATCGGGAACCGCATTTGGCTCATCTACCATTGATGTAGTTGAGAAGGTAGCTTTCTGGTTTGCAATTGCATTCTTCGTCCTGGCAATTCTTGCTGCCATAGCATTTGCTGATGCTGGCCCAAAGGTCCCAACGGCCGAGGACGAACAAAAGACTGAACTTCCAGCCCAGCCTGGCACCACAAATGGCGCTCCGGCCAATCCTGGCGTTCCAGCAGTGCCGGGAGCACCTGTAAACACTCCCGCCCAGCCATAAAAAAAGGTCTCTTTTTTTTCTGACGGGTTAAATTTCAGCCTGACCCCATCCTATAATGATTAAGATATATAGCCTCGGGCAGGCAAAGGAAGGAAAGTCTATGAGAACCAAGCTCATTTCGCTGTTCGCTACAGTCCTGGCGATCGGTACACTGGCAGCGCAGCCAAAACTGGTTGATCGCGCCGCTGAAAAAAAGGAATACCCTGATCTCCAATTTACGGAAGGAGAGCATGAGAAGAATATTCAATCAGCTTATGCGCGTATTCGCATGTATGCACCTCTGGTCCCTATGGCCGCTAAGGATCGTGCTACGTCATTCAAGGAAAAAGCAGATCCCCTTAAATTTGAAAATACGTTCCGTTTCATCAAATTTACTCCAAGAAATACCTACATTCGTTTCGTAAAAGAAAGCGCTGATTTTCTTCTAGTTGGGCTTGGTGAAACCAAGACTCTTCAGGAGCTTATCACGGAAAAAACTGAGGCTGCTAAAAAGGCTGGCGTCAATATTCCAGCGTTTCAGTTTCAGAACCGGGACGGAATTGAACTAACTCAGTTCCAGTTTATCCTCCGATCAGACGCTGACAAGACGCGCGCAATCGGCTCGCGTAGAAAGACTGTAATGCTCTTCTATAAAGCGGGGGCTGCAGCCACTCCAGATTCAGAGGCTGAAATGCCCCTGGACATGGTTGTTACCCGCGTGGTTGAAGATGACTATGATGCCGGCGTAAAAGACGTTGAACTCATCATCGATCCAAGCCCGGAAACTCCAGGCACAGACGACCTCATCACATTCCACCGTTACAACTACAAAGTTACAACTTGCGCAATAATCGGTGCAATGTCCAATACTCCAAACTACCCACACCGTGTTGAGTTTAAGCAAAAGTTCTACAGCCGTCTGATGGATCATTTTGATACGCTCTATCGTATGGTTGATACGTACGCTAAACGCGATGGAAACGCTTCTAACGAGAAGACTATCCAGCGCATGCGCGCAAGTATGGATTATTGAGATAATCCCTTTTTGTTAGCCCGAGGAAAGCCCCGCTTGCGCGGGGTTTTTTTTTTGCACTCTTAAATTGATTTTTCTCATCCCTTTCCGGCACCGATAGCCCATACTGGTATCATGCATGCTTTGCGTGAGAACCCCTATCGATTGTTTTTTCCCATAGCTTTCTTTGGAATCGTTACAGGCCTTTCTTTGATGGTCGTCCCTTTGAATGCCTATGGAATGCAGTGGCATAGAGAGTGGATGATTGGCCTGTTCTTGCTTCCAATCATGATAGGATTTCTTTTTACCGCTGGTCCAAAGTTTTACGCCTCATTTCCGGTTACCTGGCTTGAGCTCGTACTTGCCCTTCTGTGTTTTCTTGGTATGGCTATCTCAGCAACTCTGGGCAATGAACTATCTTTTGCACTTCTGAAACTCTTTGCAATTTCTGTTCTGCTATGCTTTTTGATGGTGCGGATTCTCAAACGAAGTTCCGGATTTCCAATCTTTTCCCCGTTTATCCTTGGAAGCATTCTCCTGGGCGTGATTGGTTCTATGGCCCACGTTCTACTCGCAATTCAAATTCAATACCCGGCGTTCGATTTAGTTTCAGTTGATCGTTTGATTTCCCTGCGCTCTGCTTGTTACTTCACCGGCATGTTTCAGGTTCTGATCTATGGCGCGGGTATGAGATTCTTCCCAATGATGACAATTGTAGCCAGGCCAGGCGATACTGCGTATGGAAAATTAATCGGAAGCTCCAAGCTCCTCTGGTTTAGCGTCGCAGTTTTGTTTGTCCTTACATTTATTTTGGAGGGATCTGGATTTGCCCAGCCTGCGCTCTGGCTTCGTGCATTCATCGTAGCTTTTATTGGCATTGAAGGCTGGCTCGTATTTCGAAAGTTCCAGGCCAGCGGTGTCTATCCATTCTTTGTGCGACTCGTCCTGATTACAGCGATCGTGGCACAGGTCATCTACCCGTTGTTTCCGGGACAACGCGTTCATCTGTATCATGCAACGTTCGTTGGGATTTTTGGAATGGGAGTTCTGATGGTAGCCGGCCACGTAATCATTGCACATGAAAAACTTAACCTGAGCATGCGCAATACGTCGCGTGCGTTCGCCATCGCATTGGGGTTACTGTTCCTGGCGCTACTTACGCGAACAACAGCCCAGCTTACCAAATCGTATCCATTTCATTTACAAATGGCGGCCATTTGCGCGTTGATCGGAGTCCTATTGTTCTGCGGAAAAATTGGCTGGGAACTCTGGAAGAAACACGGGCAAGTAAAACCCCAACCCTAGAGTGGACCCACGGAGTGAACCGTTACACTCTGCTTTCCTTGTACAATGAACGAACCAGGTAAAATACCGGGAACAATTGTGAAGGGTTGGGGCTCATCGGCTGGATATGGAATGGCTGCCAGCTGCTTTCCATCTGGCTTATAGATTACACATTGCTTAGCCCAGGTCATAACCATATAATTGCTATCAGCAAAACCATAGCGAGGACCCGGCACCTTGATATCGCTTGACCAAACCCAATCACCATCTTCTGCAAACGCAGTTCGATCGGGTGCTCCCATTAGAACAGAACCCGAGGAATGAACTGCAAGTGCAATCGAGAAGGGATAGACAGATCCCAGGGCTATTTCGTAAAGTTTTTTAACTTTTGAACCATCTGCGCGCAGAACTAGAATTGTATCCTGATCATCGCGCAGGCTATGCAACGCTACGACCTTTCCATCCTCAGAAACCGCAGCACTTTTAAAAAAACGAGGCTTTGAATCGTCGTACTGATACGCAATTTCTCCGGTCTGCGAGATTGCAAAAACACCACCACTTCCGAATAGGAAGATTGAAATGGGAGCGCGTGATGCAAACTTGAAGTCTGATAGAAAATTACCGGAGAGATGTTTTACACCGATCAAGTTTCCACTTGCATCCAGCACATCTACACGGTTGCCGTCGCCTGTGAGTAAGAACACACTCTTACCAGAGGGATCAGTGACCGGATAAGCAGGAAATGGTTTCTTCCAGAGCAACTCGCCATGCTCGCTAAAAAATGAGAGTTCTTTGCCGATTCGCCCAAATATAAAGTAACCCTGGCCGTGTAATGGGGCGAACGTAAGATCATTTGCATCCACCTCTTTGATTCGATCCATGAATACAATCGCATCATGATCCCCGTGCTGGGTCATTACGGCGCGAAACGGCTGAACATTCTGCACAGCCCAATTAGATGGAATTGGAGTAGACTGAAGCTTTCCCTTTTCAGGGAACCCCATGTACCAGTTGAACGAAGTTGTAATTGAAAAGGGAAGCGTTCGCGCCGGGAACCGGAAAATTACCGGTCCCAGCATGATGAAAAACGCAAGGGTGACTTGAAGTACTCGCACCCAAGAGAGAAGTCGGCCTTAGTTCATATAGGCAAGAAGTTTTTGGCTGCTTGACCCAGTCCTGATTTTGCGAATCGCCTTTTTTTCAATCTGACGAATCCGCTCTTTGGACAATCCAACGCGCTTGCCTATTTTCTGAAGCGAGAGAACTGGACTTCCCTGCAGACCAAATCTGAGTTGAAGAACTTTTCTCTCGCGAGTTGTAAGGCCTTCCAGACTCTCGTCTATCTCGCGCTTAAGCTCCGTTCCTTCTACACGAGATTCAGGAATATCTTCGCCTTGATCCTGGATGTTATCGCCCAGAGTGAAATCTTCGCCGTCACCCATTGGGGCATCCAGGCTCAGATAATCCCGACTCATATTCACAAGATGTTGAATCTCCTGTGATTTCATATCCAGCATGGCTGAGAGCGTGTCCATTCCGGACTGCTCATGGTTCTCCATCCATTTTTCAGCTTCATCTATACGACGCAAATCTGCCGTACGATTGAGCGGCAAACGGATGAGTGCCGACTTTTGTTGGATTGCAAACAGGATGGCCTGTTTGATCCACCATACCGCATACGAAATGAAATGATAACCGCGATCAGGATTGAACCGTTCCGCAGCGCGAATCAGCCCCATGTTCCCTTCGTTGATCAGGTCCATCATGGAAAGTCCATACGACTGATACTTACGCGCAACTGTTACCACGAACCGAAGGTTCGCTTTAACGAGTTGATCGCGCGCTTGCTGATCGCCTTCTTTAGCTTTGAGGGCTACGGAAAACTCTGTTTCGCGATCCAACATTGGAATCTTATGAATTTCGTTTAGATACCAGTTGAGAATGGAATCCGATGACTCGGAATCGCGTCCCGCCTTCTTCCTGGCGCGGGAAAGGGACATCGTTCTGGATGCTCCTGGATCTCGCTGGATCTTATTTTTATCGTGAATCGCTCCCATGGCTATTTTCCTTGTTCCAAACCTTAATGCCAAATGACCTCAGATTTAGAACTATTCTAAATTAAACGTGCAAACCGAGAAGTTTCAAGCTTTTTTGGTTTCCGTTAGAGTCTTTTTTTGTCTCCTGACCCCTATCAGAGGCCTGAATAGTAGCTTAGACCCTGCCTGGTTCCCGGAGGTTCCCGTTGGTCCGCCCTTTAACTACGAAGATTTGGCGGTTCAGGAGCCAAATTCTTACAGAAATCCGCCTTTTTTTTAAGCAGCGGGGCTATCTGGAGGTAAATACTCCCATTTTGAACCCAACGGGGGCTGTTGAACCCTTTATTGATGCCTTCCAAATCCAGCGGCAGGTCCCAAGGAAAAGTCCCGAAGCCAGGCCTTCAGCTGAGGGCTGGCTGATTACAAGCCCCGAATACAACCTCAAGATACTGGCCGCAGAGCTTCAGACTCCTGTCTTTGAGATTGCCCATTGCTTTAGAGAGGGAGACCAGGGCGGTGAACATACAGAGGAATTCCTGATGCTCGAATGGTATAACCTGGGGGCAAGCATGGACGACCTGATTGTCGAGACCCATTTACTCCTTGAACGACTTACCCTATCATCTGGCCTTGCAACCGAATCCTCACAGGAATCAGCAGAAGCAACTCCCTCGGCGATGATTCAAACGCACCCCAGGCGCCAGACGATTGCCGCCTTATTCCGGGAGCACCTGGGCTGTGGAATCGAATTTGAGGATCTGGCCAGGGTTGCGCGGGTAAAGGAATTGGGATCTGCCACAGACAGGTATGATGAGCTTTTCTTTTCACTGTTTCTGAATGAAATCGAATCAAAGCTACAAACGGACCATCCTTTGTTTCTAACGGACTATCCCCTGCCCCTGGCAGCACTCAGCCGAAGCGATGGGAACACAGCTAAACGATTCGAGGTCTACTGGAAGGGTCGCGAGCTTGCGAACGGATACGAAGAGTTGCTCGACTACAGCGAACATGAACGGCGTTTTGCCGAATGGAATGCGATCCGGCGTGCTACGGGCCGCGTCGAAATGAAGAGCGATCCTCAATTCATGGCAATGCTTAAAAATGGAACATTACCACCCTGTTCGGGAATCGCACTTGGAATTGAAAGGCTATTGATGTCACTTCTGGAAGTAGAACAGATTTCAGAAGTTAGTCCATTTGCCTGATCCAAACTGACAAATTTTGTCGATATTAGGAGAATCATGCGCCCAACCCCGATCCTCTATCTTCTAACGGGAATTCTGGTATGCTCTGCTCCAGATACTTCCAGAAAAACCGATCCCCTCGCTGAAACTGCGGGCGAGAAAATCGCCGCAAACGATAGCCAGACCGGCAATAAGACTACAACGGCGACAAACAGTCCAACCAATTGGAATGACCTGGCGCAATTACTTTCGGGGCATGAGGGCGTAACTACAACGAGTCCAGCCATACTCAGACATAGAGCCTACATGAAGGATTTCTGGGCTCGGGTGAAGAAAGAAAACCTCGAACCAATTGCAGCCTGGCGTGCACAGACCCTTCCTTCAAGTGCCCGGGGCCGCAACGTTCTCTATCCACTCTCTGGAGCCGATTTCTTAAACGCGTACGCATTCTATCCAGATGCAAAAGAGTATGTGCTGATTGCACTCGAACCGCCAGGCACTGCTCCCCAGCTTGATAAAATGACAGAAGTGCAGAAGGAGGCGGGTCTTGAATCAGTTCGTTCTGCAATTGGAACGCTGGCGCGTAATAATTATTTGCAAAGTCGTCTGATGGCTCATGGATTTGGAAATCCATACATTGGTGGAACATTGCCGGCGTTTTTGATTATGCTAGCTGGACTTGGACACACCGTTAAGAACGTAGAAGATGTTGGAATCGTTGGAGGAAGAATCGTTTCCCCGCCGGGAAATGGCCGCACCAAGGGAATTCGAATTTCATACGTCGATTCAAAAGACAAAGAGGACAAAACTCTGATCTACCTACAAATGCGACTTGAGCAGGCCACAGCTGAAAAGACTTCGGCGGAAGGGCAATACCTTCGCAGCCTCGGGCCACGCAATATGCTTTTGAAATCTGCAGTTTACATTCTTCACTGGGATAGTATGAAACTCGTGCACGACGTGCTCATGGAACAAGGGAACCTGATCATTCAAGATGATTCCGGACTTCCTTACAAATCGTTTCAAAATGGAAAATGGAAAGAGCGAGTATTTGGGAACTATGTGCGCGCACTACCGGTAGGCGGCATTCCGGATCCACCGCAACAACCAGACCTTGCAGAGAGATTCAAGAAAAGTCCTGAACCGCTTCCGTTCGCATATGGATATGGAATACTGCGCGGTAAGAATCAATCCAATTTAATGATGTTCGAGCGGAAGTAATCGATTGTGCGCGAAATTCATATTCGCCGGCTTAGATACGATGAAGCGCGCGCAAAACTCGATCAGGAAGTAAACGAAGCATTCGTGCGCGGGGAGCGCTACATCGAAATCATTCACGGGATTGGTGGTGGCGTTCTCCAGAAGATGGCTCGCGAATATGTGGACTCATCTGAGTTTCTAAAACTTCTTCCGGACGCAAGCAACCCTGGTGTACTTCGCGTAGAAGTTCTTTCGCCGGATGCACGCACAATCAAATCGTTTATGCGCGACGCTTGATTTCCTGGATACTGCGTTTACTTCTTCCCATTCCATTAGCCCCGGCCGAGCATTGTTTGTGCAGCAGAACTTCCTCTGGATGATTCAAGGTTTCCCCGACAAAAAGCAGGAAGCAGATTTTGTCAAATTCCATGATGAAGACACGGCAACTCTGGCACGCGTCGCTATCATTCTCTCGCTCTTGAGCTGGACGATCTTTGCTGGCCTGTCATTTTTCCTGTTTCCTGGCGCTGCAGTTCGGGTAACTCTAACCATTCTCTGCATTCTCTATCCGGTCTTTCTAGTGCAAATCATCGCTACATTTGTGCGGCGATTGTATGGGAACCTGCAGATCTTCAGTTTTTTTGCAAACGCAGTGGCCGGCCTGGTTTCAGTGTACGTTGGTCATTCAACCTTACAACATCCGTTTCTTTCGGTATTTGCATTGAGCTTGATTTGCATTTTTGCATTTCTATTGTTACGCCTGCGCTTCGCAATAGGCTCTTTGAGCACACTGCTGTTCTTGATTCCCTATCAAATTCTTCTACTAAATTCAACTGCATACAGTTCCCAGGACAAAGCGATTTCCACATTTGCGTTGTGGACAGCAGAGCTGTTCGCCGTGGCTGGTGGGTATTCGCTTGAGAGGATGTCGCGCGATCTGTTCTTAAAAACACGGATCATTGAAGACCAGAGTCGCAAGCTCGCGCTGGAGCGGGAAAAATCGGATCGACTCTTGTTCAACATGATGCCAGTCCCTATTGCGGAACGCCTGAAGGAAGGCGAAATGACAATCGCAGATTCACATTCCGCTGTGACGATTCTGTTCGCGGATATCGTAGGATTCACAGCGCTTGCAGCTCGAATTTCACCGGTTGAAGTAGTCCGTGTTCTAAACGGAATCTTTTCTACATTCGATGCGCTGGTGCAAGCCTGCGGTGCAGAAAAAATCAAGACGATCGGCGACGCATATATGGCCGCGACCGGGATTCCAGACAAGCGCGTTGATCATGTCCAAACAATCGCGGGGCTTGCGCTGCAGATGATTTCCGCGATTCGCAATCTCGATAAAGCCGGAGGATCGCTTGACATTAGAATCGGAATTCACACTGGATCGGTAGTTGCAGGTGTAATCGGCACGCAAAAATTCCTCTACGATATTTGGGGCGATACTGTTAACACAGCATCTCGCATGGAATCACACGGAATCCCTGGTGAAATTCAGGTGAGTGAGGAAGTCTACGTGGAACTAAAGCAAGATTTCGATCTACTCGAGCGTGGAACCATAGCGATCAAGGGCAAAGGTGACCTCAAGACATACATTCTCAAAGGTCGTAAGCAGAAGGGGTGATTGCCGGCTATCGTTACGCATCTCAGTTAGTTTTTTCCAAATAACCCCGCACCCACCATTCGCTTCTCAGCCGCCTGAAAAGCTGGGTCGTCTTTATACTTCTCTCTTGCTTGCGCGAATAACTGCTGCCATTTTGCGAAATCAACCATGAACCCCCGCTGATTGATCTCGCGTTGAAAATCGTCTTTTTGTTGAAAGGCCGGAAACTTCTGGTTCAATTCACGTTCCGTGGCAAGGACCTTCTCCATTTTCTCAACAAATTCGATTAAGCCTGCTGCAGCTTCGCTGGCATTATTTGCACTCTGAAGTGACAGGATTGAAGCCCCGTAGGCTGCTTGTGTGTCTTGAATGTATTGTAGGATTGAAGATGGTGTTTCTCCTTTCAGCGAAACGCAGAGAATCAAAAATAAACCCCCAACAAGAATTCTCCAATTTTGTAGTCTCATGTTTCAGCTCCTTTAGATCTACGGATCACAAGCCAGCCGTCTGCGTCATCCTTTTTCGAAAAATCTATGTCGCCTAACGTGTTCAGTGCATTCTGTGCCGCCTCCGAAGCATTTCGTGTCACTTGATTTGTTTTCTTCGCTCGGATATGCTATCATCTATAGATGAATCTTCTCCGCGAGATCCCCTGACCATGAGCCCGACTCGTTCCTTATTCATTTTGGGAGTCGTTGGAGTATGCGGCCTCTGCGCGTGCAAAGTCGACTCAGCATGCCATGCCGGGGATCCTTCCTGTCAGCCTTCTGTGGCGTCATTGCTTGCCGGTGGTGACACCCTTCTAAACACGGTTGCCTCCTCTGCTTCCTGTATCAACAGATCCTTCTGCCTCACCTATACGAGCGCAGACCTGCCGCTGGTTACTTCTTTTGTAGGCATAGCCGGTGCAGACTCCGTCTGCGCGAATGATGCAAATCGGCCCGCAAGCGTCGTCACTGTGAAAGCCTTCCTTGTTTCCCCGGGAACGCGGGTTGCCTCGGTTACTGCAGATGTTGGGGATGGACAGCTCGATTGGGTTCTACATCCGAACAAACAGTACAGGCGTTCAGATGGGATAACGGTCATAGGCACAACCGGAGCAAACAGGCTGCTGCAGCTGAACCTGAATGCTGGATTCAGTTTTGTAGCGGATACGCTGCATATCACCGGAATGCAGACTGGCTGGACATCGCCGGCGGGCGGGGACTGTGGTGCCTGGAATGGCGGTGGAACAAATGCAGGCATTGGATTCGGTGACGCACTGGACGCGTCTTCGTATTTCGGCGGTACTCTTACCTGCTCTTCGGGGCCTGTAAAATTGCGCTGCATTGAACAGTAGCGCTTCCTCGCCAGCATACAAGCATCAGGGGCATTTGCGAAGCCGCTGATGGAGACATATCCCGGTGGAACGATTTCACAGAACTCTACAGCCGCCTGACGTCACTGCCACGTTGCCCATAGGACACGATTGGCACCAGTGCCCCCAACAATCACAAAACGACCGTTCCCGTAGGCAACGCCTTGCCAGTTGCTTGTAACCGGTGGTGCGTGAGATGTCCACTTCACACCATCCGGCGATGTCATGATCCTCTCTGTACCAGAGGTTGCCACGGCCATAAAGAGCCCTTCAGCATAAGTTATACCGCGCCAAGTTGATGCGGCAACAACCGGACGAAGCGTCCAATCTATTCCGTCCGATGACGTCATGACCTGTCCAAAGTTGCGGGCCACAGCTACGAATAGCCCGTTTCCATAAGCGATAGACGACCAGCTTGCGGCAGCCGCTGGCGTGCGCACAGTCCAGTTGAGTCCATCCGGCGAAGTCATCACACAATTCATTCCTACTGCCACAAACTGACCGGCAGCGTATGTCAGCGAAGCCCAGGTGCCACCCTGACCGGTTCGTTCCGTCCAGGCGTTTCCGTCGGGAGAGGTTATGAACTTGTTATTGGCCGCGTCATTGATCAGTGATACATACAGACCATTGCCATAAGCAACAGTGCTCGGATTTACCGTGAGGCCACCCGTTGGGGCAGAACCCGTCCATGCATTTCCATCCTGCGAACTCATCTGAGAGTCGGTCCCGCTACTACCGATTGCCACAAACCTTCCTCCCGAATAGATGACTTCTCTCCATCCGGCGGCCGGTGTATTCCGCGTTGTCCAGTTTGCCCCGTCAGGCGAAGCCATCGCGATGGCATTGCCATCAGCATGGACGGCAACGAACTGTCCATTACCGTACGTCACAGCGCCCCATTGCTGTACCGCGGCCGCGGTTGCGGGAACAAAACTTCCGAGGACCCGGTTTGTATTAGAACTGCCGGGTGCCACCAGTGCAAGGGCCAGAAGCCATTGGTTTTCGTCTTTCTGGGGGCTATCAAACGTTCCAATCCCTGCATGTCCAAACCCGCAATTTGCAAAGCATACAACCAGGCCCAGCCCGAGATACTGTAGATGTGTGTTCAAACTTGTCAGCATGTGTAGCCTCCGCAAGGATCTGACGGAAACTCTATCACAATGATGCACGAATGGGATCGGTACAAACCGTGCCATTGGGCCAATTGCTTGCGGTTGCTACGTAGAAGATTGGAACTTTTTTCACTCAACCGTAAGTCGGTAGGACCAAAAGCCATCAGGCATACCGAAGCCCTGGGACCGGAGCATCGAGGAAATGCCAGGGCCCATCGCCGAGGCATCGAGGTGAAGCACTCGCCTCACCTCGTTCGAAATTACATTCCGCGCATATAGAGCACGAAGCAGATCACGGCAATCAGCGGTGGCAGGCCCTGGATGATTGCGGCCCGAGCCATGGTTCTGCGCGATGACAGCAGTGCAAGCCCCGCTCCGCAAAGGCAGGCGAACACCATAATGGCTGGCGCGAACATTGGGTGCGTGTTAAAGCAAATCGCCCCATATAAGGCGCCTATCGCCAGGAAGAGGTTATAGAAGCCCTGATTATAGAAGACATTCTTCATCAGCTCGGCCTGTTTGATGTCCGTAATGCCAAAACGGCGATGAATGGCCGGGCGTAGCCAGAGTACGCTTTCCATTACAAAGATCCAGATATGAAGCAAACCCGCGAGGGCTGCGATGATTCTACTTGCGATTTCCATGTCATGAACAGAGTCTCGCCCCAACCTGAGTCATCAAAAAAACAATCCGCCCCAAATTTCGCGTCAACCGGGCACACAATCGTAAAGCCTTGACACTGAATTTCGGGGCAAAGATAGTGAAATATGAAGAATTCATTCGGCGCCAGAGCGAAGTTCAACTCAAAGGCGGGCTCACTCGATCTATTCAGACTCGACACCCTTGAAAAACAAGGGCTGGGCAATATCAGTAAACTACCCTACTCCATTCGAGTACTCCTTGAGTCTGCACTGCGCAATGAAGATGCATTCCAGGTTCACAAAGAGGATGTAGAAGGTCTCGCCCGCTGGAATCCAGCCAAACAGAGCGAGCGCGAATTTGCGTTTCAGCCAGGCCGCGTAGTTCTCCAGGATTTCACTGGCGTTCCCTGCGTTGTCGACCTCGCAGCACTTCGCGGCGCCATGGTTCGCATGGGCGGTGACCCTGCTCGTATCAATCCAATCGTGCGCGTGGATCTTGTAATCGATCACTCAGTCCAGGTGGATCACTTTGGCGCATCAGACTCGCTTAAGAAAAATATGGAAATCGAGTTTGGAAGAAACCAGGAACGTTATGAGTTTTTGAAATGGGGCCAGGGTGCGTTTCAAAATTTGGGCATCGTGCCTCCAGGGGTTGGAATTGTCCACCAGGTGAATCTTGAATATCTGGCGCGCGTTGTGCTTGAGAAAAATGGAGTAGCATATCCTGACAGTCTAGTAGGAACAGATTCGCATACAACTATGATTAACGGCCTTGGAGTACTTGGCTGGGGTGTGGGCGGAATTGAGGCAGAAGTTGCCATGCTCGGTCAGCCATTGTACATGCTTGTTCCAAATGTTGTTGGATTCAAGCTGCAGGGGAAACTGAACGCAGGTGCAACTGCAACCGATCTTGTGCTTCGCGTAACTGAGATGCTTCGTAAGAAGGGTGTGGTAGAAAAATTCGTTGAGTTTTATGGTCCCGGGCTTTCTGGACTGGGACTCGCAGATCGTGCAACAATTGCGAACATGGCACCCGAGTACGGGGCTACATGCGGTTTCTTTCCGGTCGATCAAGAGACCCTCAGATATCTCGAGCGTACTGGAAGACCGGCAGATCTGATTGATCTGGTTGAACGTTACTATAAAGAACAGGGTCTCTTCCGCACAGACGATTCTCCGGAATCAGTTTATAGCGACACACTTGAACTCGATCTTTCAACCGTTGAACCGGCACTTGCAGGACCAAAGCGTCCGCAGGATCGTGTAAACCTCAGCGAAATGAAAAAGACCTGGCAGGTATCGCTGACCAAATCCGTAAAAGAGCGTGGGTTTGAACTTTCACCCGGTCAACTTGCAACTAAAGCCACAATCAAAGATGCACACAAAGCTGAAGTAACGCATGGTAGCGTTGTAATTGCAGCTATCACCTCATGCACAAATACTTCAAATCCAGGCGTAATGGTGGGCGCTGGAATCCTCGCAAAGAAAGCCGTCGAACGTGGGCTCAAGGTTAAGCCGTTTGTAAAAACTTCATTGGCTCCAGGTTCGCGTGTAGTCACTGACTACCTGGCAAAAGCCGGACTGAACACATATCTAGACCAACTTGGATTTCAAACGGTTGGATATGGTTGCACAACGTGCATCGGTAACTCCGGTCCGCTTCCAGATCCAGTAGTAGATGCAATCAACGAAGGCAATCTTGTAGCTGCCGCAGTTCTCTCTGGAAACAGAAACTTCGAAGGACGCATATCGCCTAACGTTAAGGCAAACTTCCTGGCAAGCCCTCCCCTTGTCGTAGCGTACGCACTTGCCGGAACCGTTGATATTGACCTGGCCCAGGATCCAATAGGGAAAGACACAAACGGAAACAACGTTATGCTTAAAGACATCTGGCCCACAGAGGCAGAAGTCAGAAGTGCCGTGGATGCAATAACTCCAGCAATGTATAGCAAGCAGTACGACAACGTACGCGATGCCAATGACATGTGGAATGCAATTGCCGTGGCAGGTGGTGCTGTTTACAAGTTCAATGAGAAATCCACCTACATTCAAGAACCTCCGTTCTTCATCGACATGCCCAAAGAGCCGGGTGCTGTAACCGACATCAAAGGCGCGCGTGTACTTGCAAGAGTAGGTGATTCCGTTACAACCGACCATATCAGCCCTGCTGGTAATATTGCAGCTAATTCGCCTGCAGGAAAATATCTCATGGAGAATGGGGTCGCCAAAGAAGATTTCAATTCATACGGCGCGCGTCGCGGAAACGATCGTGTGATGACGCGTGGAACGTTTGCAAACATCCGCCTGCGAAACCTGCTTGCCCCGGGAACGGAAGGTGGTGTTACAAAGCATCTGCCATCTGGCGAGGTAATGAGCATTTATGATGCATCCCTCAAATACAAAGCAGACAAGATTCCACTGGTTGTTCTAGCTGGTGCCGAATACGGAACCGGATCGTCGCGTGACTGGGCTGCTAAAGGGACCTATCTGCTGGGTGTTCGCGCTGTGATCGCTGTTTCCTATGAAAGAATTCACAGATCAAACCTGGTTGGAATGGGCGTTCTGCCCCTTCAATTCTTGCCCGGTCAATCGGCTGAAACGCTGGGATTGACTGGCGAGGAAGTGTTTGAGATCACAGGAATTGCTGCGGCCAAACCGCGCGCGGAAATCACGGTTCGTGCCGGAGAGAAAACGTTCCAGGCGATTTGCAGGCTGGACAATGCAGTTGACATCGAGTACTATCGTCAGGGTGGAATTCTGCAAACGGTGCTTCGCAACTTCCTGAAGACTAATTGATCGCGAATCGATCAGGACAAAAATGAACGTACATGAATTTAAAACTCAAACCATTCAGGGCCAGGACAAGCCGTTAAGCGACTTTGCAGGCAAAGCACTGCTAATCGTCAACGTGGCCAGCAAATGTGGCCTGACTCCGCAATACAAAGGCCTCGAGGCTTTGTATAAAAAATACAAGGACCGTGGCTTTGAAGTTATTGGATTCCCATGCAATCAATTTGCAGGACAGGAGCCTGGAACTGAAACTGAGATTCAACAATTCTGCTCCATGAACTACGACGTTACATTTCCACTTACAAGGAAGATCGATGTGAATGGATCAGGCAAAGATCCCCTCTACGCATACTTAACCGGAAAAGATGCCGGATTCCCTGGAGACATTACCTGGAATTTTGAAAAGTTCCTGGTTGGAAAGGACGGCAAAGTACTCAAACGCTTTTCCCCGCGCGTGGTCCCAGAAGATCCAGAAATCGTAAAAGCAATCGAGAGCGCCCTCGCCTAATTTTGTAAGTCCGTCCAGATGAAACTTCATCATTACGAAGCAGTCCCCGGGGCCACGCTCATTGGCCCTGATCTCTACAAGATTGTAATTCCACAGCCCTTCTACGAACCAAACAACCTGTATGTAATCAATTCCGGTGAGCCAGTTCTGATCGACACGGGTTATATAGAAAACCTGGGCCTGCTACAACGATCGCTCAAGAGTATTGGTCTTTCATTGGCGCGTCTCAAACACATCATTTATACACACGATCATATCGATCACATGAGTGCTGGCCTGAGCATTAGCTACTACACAAAGGCGCGCACGTATGCAATGCGCGGAATCGAAGTTGCCTCGCAAAACTACAGGGACAATCTCTTGTTGCTCAGAAGTGCAGAAGAGCGACTAACGTATAAGGCTCATCGTGATCCGGAAGTTCGGAAGGCTGAGCTAACACGTGTACGCCATGGGTGGGATAAGTTTAGAGATTCGTACTCGCGCGGAGGCAAGGTCGACCCATCTGTCCGGATTGATGTAGGCTTAGTTGAGGGTGATGTGATTGAATGCGGAAAGCGTGAGATTGGATTTCTCTATACTCCGGGGCACAATCGCTGGCATATTTCGCCGTACATTTTGGGTGAGGGTATTTATTTCACGGGTGATCTGGTGCTTGACAATGTTTCTTCTGTGTATGCAGAAGTAGATGGTGATCTTCAGAAGTATCACGATTCATTGGATCGGCTCTCAAAGATTCCAATTAAGCGACTACTCCCGGCGCATGGAAAGGAACCTGAAGAACCACAGAAGAAGATTCGTCTTCTAAAGAAGACCCTGGCCTTGCTTGAGCGGGGCGTTATGCGTCGTTTAAAAGAAAAACCGCACGACCTGAGCGAACTTGTCCTATCTGCAATGGGTGAACGTACGCGCAAGAGCGGTTACTACTTCACAGCACTCGGCGTAATTCATTCGATTATTAGAAAGCTTCAGGCTCAGAACTGCATCGAAGTGAACGAAATCGACCCACCCTATGAAACCTATTCGTGGAAAGCGGGCGCCGAAGCTGAATCCTGAGAGGAAATCGTGCTCGCATCTAACAAAGCCAACGTCTGGTTCATATTTACGACAATCCTACTGGATGCGATTGGCATTGGCTTACTGATTCCGGTCATGCCGGATATTTTGCGTCGTTTCACAAATGATCCGGTAATTGTTTCTGAATACTACGGATACTTTATTGGTGCCTATGCAATCATGCAGTTTTTTGCATCCCCTGTCCTGGGTTCGCTTTCAGATCGATTTGGCCGCAAGTCGATTCTATTGATTTCACTTCTGGGTGCCGGACTCGATTACATATTCATGGCGTTTGCGCCGACGCTCACACTGCTTTTTATTGGGAGGATTATCTCAGGCCTTACCGGTGCAAGTATGACTGTAGCTTCATCCTATATGGCTGATATCAGCGATGATAAGAATCGATCGGCGAATTTTGGAATGATTGGAGCTGGTTGGGGAGTCGGATTCATTGCCGGCCCAATGCTGGGTGGGTTGCTCGCAGGATTTGGTCCGACTGCTCCGTTTCTTGTAGCTGCAATGCTAAATATTCTAAACTTTTTATTTGGTGTATTTGTTTTACCGGAATCGCTTTCGCTTGCAAATCGCAGGCAAATCCAAATCAAAAATCTCAATCCTTTCACATCAATTGTAAAAATTCTAAAA
>JAIOPQ010000072.1 GCA_021413825.1 Spirochaetia bacterium
GGCCGGGCCAGTTCCAGGTCCGCAATTGGCTGAAGTACAAGCTACGCGCACACCGGGAGCTGAGAGCAATGCCTTATAGGTCCTTGTTGTATCGGGACGTTGCGGGCTAGCATTGCAGATTGCATCCCCTCCAGCAATACCCCCGAATCCACCATTGGTGAGAGCAGTGTTTTCAAAAATTCGCTTCAGGGAAGCCTGATTGGCCGTTGTCCGAGTGAGGTTGGCCGAAAGAATGTAATAGGCGGAAGGATCCAGTCCATCCGGGACTGGCAGAGGTTCCATGCATGCAGTGTGAAGCAATACGGCGCCTATGCCCGTGAAAAGCCCGTTCATCAATTGTCGCCTGTGTAACATAGTAGTCCGTTAGTCGATCACTGAGGGACAATTCTCCTTCCCAATTAGGCTGCCCGTTGAATCACCCGCAATCAAAAAAATTTGGTGTTGCGGCTTATCTTTCTTTTCCAATGTCTTAATCGAGCAAGAGAGCTTTGAAGAAGGCCAGAATTTCATCCCTTGCGGCAATGGTTGGTTGACCCGCTTCATCAATTAGATGTGCGGTAACTACGCTGTGTGGGCTTGCGATGACTTTCTCGAAGAACGGTGTGGTGATAGGATTGGCGGCAGTATCGGGTAAGACGTGCCCCACAAAGTGTTTTCCCAGAGCTTTTTCATACGCAGCAAATCGTTCCGCTTTGCAGTAGCTATCACCGGCGAAGCGGTAGGCCATGATGTTCAGATTTTCCCGGTCCAAACGTTCTTTCACTTCAGCCAGTTCAGACGGAGCCATATTGATTCCGCCAGCATCGTCCAACGGTAGCGAAGGCTGGCAGACTACGGGTGCAACCATGGAGGGCTCCAACATCATCGTTAGCGCGAAATTTCCCGTGAAGCACATGCCAATTGCACCGACACCCCTGCCTCCGCGTTCTTCGTGCGCGAGCCGTGCAAGCGCTCTGAGCCATTGAGTCACCGGGCTTGAATCATTTGATGCGAACGCTCTGAATTCCGCACTGGCGCAGGCCCGTTTGAAAATCACAACACCTTCACGGACGGTCGGCACAGCGCCGTCCCGACCAAAGAGAGACGGCATATAAACCGTAAAACCTGCATTGCGCACCCATCTTGAAAAACGGGCCACATGCGGACTTATGCCTGGCATCTCTGGCATCACTATTACCGCCGGGCCTGATCCTCCTACATAAACTATTTTCGAATTACCATTGAAGGTGATTTCGCGGTGAACAAAGTCTTCGAGCGAGTCTGCTGTATCATTACGATTTTGCTCTGTCATTGTGATTTACTCTTCTGTTTGGAAATAATTTGCTCTGCCTGCGTAAGCGCAGAATCCATAAAGCCATGATCTTGAGTCGCTTTAGCGAGCATGGCACCCCCAGAAATCAAAGTGAGCAGCAACTTGCCTATTTCGGAACCGTTTGTATCCGGAAGAAATTCCCCTGATTTCTTTCCTGCCTCAACAGTTTTCTCTACGTCGCGGCGCCATTTTTTTACAAACAGAAGCGCGAGGCGATTGAGCTGTGGATTCGTATCGTCGGCGTCGGTTAGTGTGTTTGCAATTGGGCATCCACCATTTGAAAGAATCCATTTATACATTGCATGGTAGGCGTTCGGGTATGCCATCAGCCGATCAGCTTCGCAGCGCGCAGAGTTTCTGTTTTCTACGATTACCGCTGCAATTCGATCGATATTATACTTCAAAGCTTCAGCCGCAACTTCCTGCTTGTCCGCAAAATTTCCGTAGATTGCACCTTTAGTGAGTTGTGTTGCCTCTGTTAAATCCTGTAAGGAGGCACCAGAATAGCCCTTACGGTTAAAAACTTCGGCCACTTGCTCTATAATTGCGGCCCGTGTTTTTTCTGCCTTGCCCATTTTTGTAAAAATACCGATCGGTATTTTTTGTCAATCTAAAACAAGCAGGTTCAGCTTGCAGAAGCGTGTGGATCGGTAGCAATGAGTCTATCGTGAGAACGGGTATGTTTCGCTCAAGGTTTGCAGTCTTCGGGTAGCCAGTGAAATCCAGTGTGATTTGCTGCAAAAAAAGCCAGGTCAGCGCAGGGAATATTGTTACTACCCACCAAAAACACGGCGGTAGTAGATAGGTTCGCCAGTTCTCTGATCCCGGTCTGCACAGCGGTTTCTCCCAGATCCAGGGTTTGAAGCGTGGTCAGATACGATATTGGTTTCACGTTTGCTATTCTGCTTCCATAAAACAAGAGCTTGCGGATCTTTTTCAAATCCTGAAGTGGCGCAAGATCAAGATCCGGCGCGAATTCGTTTGTGAATTGAGTCAATTCTTCCAGTTGCCCCAATGCAGAGAGTTTTTAGCGAGGGAATCTCAGGCATGGTCGTGAGCTTTAGCTTGTAGTTACTTACCAGGCCAAGGGATTTTAGTTTTTTCAGATGCCCTAGCGGAGAAAGGCTTTCAAAGGGATTATCTCCTGCCCCAAGTGATTCCAGATTCTTCAAATCTGCGAGCGGGTCCAGACTTCCAATCTGATTATAAGAAATTTCAAGCGCACTTAACTTTTGAAGGCCACCCAGTCCTTCTACGCTGGTGAGTCGATTATACGCCAGAACTAGATATTCCAGCGATGAAGCTCCCGAGATTCCCTGCAAAGTAACGATCTGATTTCCCCAGAGCGTGAGCTTCTTGAGCGACGTAAGCGAGCCGAATTGACCTGCATCAATCAACAAGTTTTCAGTCAGGTCCAACTCTTCAAGATAAGGGCAATCGGCTAAAAAACTAACGTCTGAAAGCTGGTTATTGTACAGATTCAGGTATTTGATTTTGCGCATTGTGCAAATGCGCGCTGCACTTGTATTGGTAAGGCTACTGTAGGCAGCTGTGAAACGTTCCATTTCCGGAAAGTTTTCCATTGGAAGACGATCAAACCCGGAGATATGTGAGACGTTAAGCGATTTTAAGTGAACCAGAGGAGCAAGCAAAGCAAGATCCACATCCGCCAGCATCCAACCAAGGCGCAATTCTTCAAGTCCCGTCAGGGCGGCGATCGGCAAAAGGTCCGTAATCGGATTGTTTGAAACGTCCAGCTTCTTCAGCGAACTCAGGCATTCCACTCCAGCCACGCTCTTGACCCAATTAACACACGTCAGGGAGGTAACGTCCCTCGCGTACACTAGCCCGGTATTCTTGATGCACGCGGCCAGGTTCGCATCCACAAACGTAATATCGGTGATCTTAAGCTCCGCTGACGGGGTGCATGCAGTTACAGTTGGTGGAGACGGTTGGCCTGGCGTTACTGGCGGTTGCGTCGGGGGCAGAGTCGGTGGCGGTTCAGGAGCTGGAAAAATTTCTGGAAGCGGTGACGGCGGGGCAGTTGAATTTCCTGACGATGCAGTGCCTGATGGAGAAAGGCCCAGTAGCACCCATGCACTCGAATTGCTGGAACCACCTCCCTTGCAAGCAGCCAGAATTATAACTATCAGGAATATGCCCCTTTTCACTGTATTTCTACAACCCGCCCTGCGCCTGGATTTGCGCGAAAAAAAAGCACCGCTCTCAGAGTTTGCTTCCCCAGGGGATACCCGTAATGTGTTACTTCGCTGGAGGAAAACGAGAGACTGAAAATCCAACCTGGGGCCTTCTGGGCGACCGTCCAAAACCAAATAGGAATAAATGGCGCCTAACGTCTAAAAATTATCGAGCGTCACTCTCGAAGAGGATCCGAATTCCTTTTGAACTCGGGAATACTCGAATCCCGCAAGATCTGCAGGATCGTCGGCTTTAAAATTGTAGGCGTCCACAATTGACAGATTTTCTGTTTGATCTCGCCTGGGCTATCGTTATCGTGATATGGGGCAGGGTGTGGATGATAGATATTAAAGTGCGATTTGGAGCGAGAAGAATGAAAGTAATACTTACGGGTGCAACTGGTATGGTTGGGGAGGGCGTTCTATTCGAATGCCTGGAAAATTCGGCGGTCACGGATGTCCTCATCGTGGGAAGGAAACCCTACAATCTAAAGCATCCCAAACTGAGCGAATGCATTGTGTCAGATTTTCTCAAAACAGATGAGTACGCAGATGAGCTCAAAGGCTACGACGCGTGTTTTTACTGTGCCGGAATTAGTTCGATAGGAATGGATGAGGCACGTTACACGACAATCACCTACGATACGACGATGGCCTTTGCCAGATGCGTCTTCGCAAGAAATCCGAAAATGGTTTTTAACTATGTTACGGGAAGGAGCACGGACAGCACTGCGCAGGGAAAAGTGATGTGGGCTCGGGTAAAAGGTAAAACGGAAAACAGTTTGATGGAGCTCGGTTTCAAGGGTCAGTATAATTTTCGTCCAGCGCTCATGCTTCCCACAAAGGGTCAAAAGAGTGTGCGAACTTCCATCAAAATCGCCTCTGACATTTTGAAATACATAATGCCGAAATCGACAATCACGCTAAAAGTACTCGGACAGGCCATGATTAACGCTGTAGTAAAAGGTTATCCGCGGCAGGTTCTGGAAGTTGCCGACATTCGAATCTTAGCAGATGGAAAAAGTAATCCGGCGGTCTGACGCAGACGACCTCTTCATGCTTCCAAACACTTCAAGTATACAACCCCACGCACCGTCAGGTTCTCGTCCTGCCCTCACCTAATCTTCAGCATAATGAAAGAATTTTTCACACCGGGCCTGTGCGTCCCCCAGTGAATTGGATATGAACGTCCGGACGCTCGCAACGGCGCGCGTCCGGTGGGACGCACTGGCCCGGTGTGAAATGCTTACGCTATATTGATGCGGAGAGGGCGGGATTCGAACCCGCGGTACATTGCTGCACACATGCTTTCCAAGCATGCACCATCGGCCACTCGGACACCTCTCCTTAGTGGAAAGTCAAAGGAACGAGATGCGGGCCTGGGGTCAACGATCTTCCGTATCACCTGTGGTCCTGATCACCACGCCACTGGTCCGCCCAAAGAACAATAGCGGCTTCAAGAAACTATTTGTCTTTGCGCGTCTCGTAATAATTTACCAACACCCCGGATTTGAGTTTATCCGAATGAGCAAGCTTCAGAGGGGTTTTGTTTTCAATATTCTTGAACAAAGGTATTCCTTTGCCGAGCAGAACGGGATTGATGGTCAGCTGGTACGCATCAATTAGATTCAAGCTCATTAGATAATGGGACAGACTCGGACTTCCAAATATTACAAGGTCTTTTCCCGGTTGCTGTTTGAGCTTTGAAAGCTCTTCAGGAATATTGTCTTTTATTAATAGAGTGTTATTCCATTCAGCCTTCTGAAGTGTTTTTGAAAAAACGATTTTCTGAACATTTTCAACCCAGTTTGCATGTTCGACTTCTCGTTTTGAGGAATCCGGATTTTTCAGTACTGTTGGCCAGTAATTTTCCATCATTTGATACGTGACACGCCCATACATCGGCGAACCGACGTTGCGAACGATTTCGTCCGCTTTCTCTTGTAATTCCCCGTCAAAAGAAATCCAATCCAATGCACCGTCTATCCCCGCGACATAACCGTCGAGCGATACATGCATAAACAAAACTACTTTTCTCATAAATTCTCCTTTGAAAAAGTACTATATCGGTTAACGTTGAATAGTCGACCAATCATATCTCAATCCCCTTCTCTGAGTATTTCTCCCAATTTATCCAATCGCATTTCCCAAAGGGCTTTTCTTTCTGCGATCCACTTTCCGGCTAAGGATAAACCTCCGGGTTCAATACTGCAAGTCCTCACCCTACCAATTTTTCTAGTCCTAATCAATCCGCTTCCTTCGAGGATCTGCAATTGCTGAACTACAGCTGCCAGTGAAATCTTGAGAGGCTTTGCGAGGCTTGAAACAGAAACCGGTTTGTCACTGATTCTCTCAATGATCGCCCTGCGCGTGGGATCTCCTAGTGCATGAAAGATCCGATCAATACGGGACGGTTTAACGCTCATTGACTATTTGTAGTTGTCTCGTCCAGGTTTTCTTCTTGAACTCATTCATTTCCCAGTACCTCGCCGAGTTGTTCGAGCGCCGCACGTGTCCCTTCTTCCCTTCCTTTTACATTATCTATACCGTCGAAGAAGGCATCCTGTTCTGTGAAAATTAAATCGGTTCCATTTTTGGCCTGTAAGAACTCGACCGTAGTTAAGGACGAGGACATGGTTTTATCACCTACCCTCATGGAATAAACAAAGACAATCCGATTGTCCAGGATGATATCCTGGTAAACTGTATCCACGGTAATTTGCGGGCCATTCTCATAACGAAAACGAGCGATTTCCTTGCCTCCGACGCGAAAATCCATCTCAAATTCATCGATTGCGAATCCCTTGCCATCAACGTGCCACCGGCGTTTCTTTTCCTTATTGGAAAAAGCTGCAAATACCCGAGCGGCTGTTGTTGGGTAATGTCTTTCAATTACGAACGTGTTATGAATAACGGAAAATTGTTTCATCGGCATTCCCTGGCTGAGTATCAATACTTAAGTATTTGCTTAAGTATTATGTGCCCGAAGAAAGTCAAACGAAATCCGCCGTTCTT
Organism: Spirochaetia bacterium; assembly: GCA_021413825.1. Classification (GTDB taxonomy): domain Bacteria; phylum Spirochaetota; class Leptospiria; order Leptospirales; family Leptonemataceae; genus JAEUSB01. The sequence continues at coordinate 6,526 of JAIOPQ010000072.1, forward strand.
ATGCATCGACTCGGACTGTTTAGAGATGAGAGAATGAAATCTGGAGGATCAGGCAAGAATCACGGAGTATCCTCATGGCCGTTTTGGCCGGGTTTGCCGTGAATAGAGTATCAAACGGAGAGAAATATGAAATCACAGGGAAATACAATTTTAATAACAGGTGGAGGATCGGGCATTGGACTGGCCCTTGCTGAGGCGTTCAAGAAGAGGGGAGATACAGTTGTCGTAGCCAATCGCTCAGAGGACAAGCTGAAGAAGGCCTCCCAATTGGGATTCAAGACATACCGCATGAATATGGCAGACGCAGCCGATATCGAATCCACGGCGCGAAAAATTCTGACCGACTTCCCAGGTCTGAACGGAGTGATCCACAACGCCGGAATCATGCGCGCGGAGAGTCTGACGTCTGGAGCATCACCGGAAACGCAGACTGAAACCATCGCGACCAATTTACTGGGGCCCATGCTCCTGAACAATATTGTGATACCGGAACTCCAAAAACAGTCATCGGCGTTTATCATGACAGTTACATCGGGCCTGGCTTTTATTCCTATGGCGATGTTTCCCACCTATTGTGCTTCCAAGGCTGCCTTGCATTCGTATACTGAGAGTCTGCGAACTCAGCTAAAGGGAACTTCCATCCAGGTGACAGAGCTAGCTCCTCCATATGTGCAAACGCGCTTAACGGGTGCGGAACAAGAAAACGATCCAACAGCCATGCCCCTGGATGAATTCATACTAGAGGTCATGGACTTAATCAAGAAAAATCCCGATGCCGCTGAGATATTGGTCAATCGAGTTCGACCTTTGCGCTTTGCCGCAGGTAAAGGCCCGGAGGAGTATGAGCGCTTCTATGCACAGCTTAATGGCGGTTAACGTTAAAGGAAAGGTTTTGGAGTTGTTGCATGCAACTTGACAGTCGAATGCCAGAGGAGCTCATCACTCTGGCGCTCGAACATTCGCGGGCTGGCGCCCTGGTGGAAACACCTCTGGCTGGCTTAAAAGTGATCCGCAGCGATGTCGTGACGGGCGCCCTTCATTCCATATACGAGCCTTGCGTTTGCTTTGTTGTGCAGGGAGCGAAGAAAGCCACAGTGGGAAACAAAGTGCATCGCTGCGAACCTGCGAGATTCTTTGCTTCATCGGCTAATCTTCCCGTAGTGGGAGAAGTGATCCAGGCGTCTGCAGCAGCACCCTATCTCGCTCTCATTCTAGACCTGGACCCTGGAGTGATTTATGAGATCGCCAATGGGATGGATTTTGAGAAACCCGATGCGGATTCAGAGAATGCTGGAGTGTTCACGGACAATGTTACTGATGCGATGACGAACGCCTTTTTGAGACTCATGAGGACTCTTCGCCTTGAAGGAGATCGCCGAATAATCGCGCCACTGATCATCAAAGAAATAACTTACTATCTCATGCAATCGCGGTTTTCGCGAGTAATCTATGAACTTGGAATCAAAGGGAGCGGAGTCGGACGTATTTCAAGGAGTATCCAGAAGATACGACGCGATTTCGCGCAGCCACTGAAAGTGGAAGCATTGGCGCGCATGGTCGACATGAGTCCATCCTCGTTTTACGAGACTTTCAAGAAGATAACCGCACTTAGCCCCATTCAGTTTCAAAAACAGGTTAGACTCCAGGAGGCAAGAAAGCTGCTCGCAACAGAAAGCGAAGATGTCACATCCGTGGCCTACTCCGTGGGTTATGAAAGTCCTTCGCAGTTCAGTCGAGAATACTCCAGGCTGTTTGGTCTTTCGCCCTCAAAGGATATACAGGAGTTGAGAAACATCGAACCGCATGGCCCTGCGCAGAAACGGTTTTAGAGTCACGTTGAACCACATTCCTGAAATAAAAATTAGCTTCTTCCAGATACTGTCTCCAAACATTCCGAGCATTTTCTCAAGTGCTTTAGCCGAGTGCATCCAGTGAGTATTGAATAAAGTATGTTCTCCGACTTTAGAAAATCGTTTCTGCATTCGCGTTTCGTATTTAGAAATTGCTGCGCGCGTATCCTTAAACCTGTCGCTCGTGAGAAATTCGCTTAACTCAAGAGCATCGAGCATTGCCATGTTCACGCCTTCACCGGCATACGGCGGCATCAAATGTGCCGCGTCACCAATCACAGTAATATTGGACTTGCTCTTCCACGTTTGATCCAGCGGCATACAGTACTGCGGCCTGGGAGTGAAAATAGTCGTCTCACTCTCGAATAATTCGTGCCAGAGGCTGTTCCATTCTGAAAATTCATTCTTGAACCAGGCAAGCAGTTGAGAGTGATCTTTGAAGTCTATTCCGCTTGCGCTAGACCAGGATTCGTCTGTTTTACAACCTGTCGCAAAGCCAAGCGATCCATCTCCTTTTGAACTAACGATAAGCGTCTTTTCGTTTCCAAATGCGAATATTTTTCCGCCCTTGAGTAAGGCATGGATGACTGGCGCTGTTTTTTCCGAATTGTACACGGAGCCTTCGACCATTGTGAGGCCAGAATAGAATGGCCTGATGTCCGTAACGAATGCTCGGACCCTGGAGTCCGCCCCGTCGGCGCCTATTACGATGTCAGCATTGGTTGAATTTCCATTCCGGAAATCAAGTCTCCAGGAATTGCCGTTGGCTTCAAGGGATACCAGGTGGCTGGCGTATACAACGGTGCCCGACTTCAATGAGTCCAACAAAATGTCCCGCAGTGGTCCACGATCGATTTCTGGTCTAAAGTGTTTATCTCCAAAACTCTGACTCTTTTCTGCTTCGTGCTCATCGTAGCGGAGATTGGCGCGGTTATCGACGATTCTGATTTTGTCCGCGCCAGGTCTGAAGTTCGCTTTGAATGCTTCAAGCAAGCCTGCTTTGGTCAGCGCAGCCAATCCGGATTCTTTGTGCAGATCGAGCGCACCGCCCTGCGTGCGTATATTTTTGCTCGCGTCCCTTTCATAGACGACCACATCGACACCCTTCAGTTGCAGAAGCCGCGCAAGCGTCAATCCGCCAGGACCACCTCCGATGATTGCGATTTTCTTTCCCTTGATCAGCATGAAACAACCAATCAAACCGGAGTGAAGTAGAATTGTAAAAATCGGTCACCGAATAGAAATCCAGAACTAAGTCGGCGGCAGGAGCAAGAAGTGAATGAAGCGCTGATCTGTGTTTTTGTTCAGCTCACCGGGCGCAACTCCTGAGTATCGTTTCACTTCTTTAATAAAATGCGACTGGTCCGTAAAGTTTTGCTCGGGAAATAGCTTGCCATCCTTGATTTGCGGGAAGGAAGCTCTGAATCGCAGGATATTGGAATAGGCTTTCAAGGAAATACCAAAACGATCCTGGAAGTAGCGGTTCATTTGTCTCCGGCTCCACGCTACTTGTTCTGATATTTCTTGTACTGTAAGCGCGCCATTAAAAGAGTAGAGCAACTTAAACAACTTCCGCTTTCGATCATCGATTCCCTTTTGAACCAGGCATTCAATTTGCCTGGAAACAACCTTGCAAAAGTCGTCAAAATTCTCCAAGAGACTGGCTTCGATATTCCAAAAATCAGGGGCCAATTCTCGAACGTTGTTCAAAATCGAGGCGACGCTCGTATCCAGCACATATTCAACTGCAAGCAATTTGAAACTTACCGCAAACATTGTGCTGCCTGGCAGAATTGTATTTCTTTGCGGTTCACTCTCAAGACCAACGAGGAGGATTCGCGGTGTTTGAAGAGGTGAGGTAAGGAAAAAAAGATCGATCCTGCCGTCCGGTAAAACCACTACGTCTCTGGCCTGGTCAGAACGACTCTTCAGCATCCAAAAGCTTTCCACAAATTCTGATAACGAAGGATCCGGTTTGATCATTCTGAATTCAATTTCAGTTGGGATGTTTTGCTTCTCCATGTGTTTAGAATCGAACGGTATTTTCTCCTGCAAGACTTTGGGACGATAATTACTGGTCAAGGCAACCGGAGTCAACAGGGTTCTCCTATGGCCAGAAGCAGAACAGAATCAAAGGCGGACCGGCGCGATCAAATCATGGCCGCGGCCCTGAGGTTATTTTCAAAACAGGGATATGCAGCTACTCCTGTACCTCTGATTGCAGGTGAGCTTGGTGTTGCTGTGGGCGGGCTCTATCGTTATTTTCCGAGCAAGGAGCTACTGGCGAATGCAGTCTATCAGCGCGCCATGAAACTTTGTTCCGAGTTTCTATTGAGCGAGTTCCGGGCCAGTTCCAGCATTCAGGAAAGATTCCATCATCTCTGGCAACGCATGCACAAATTCGCTGTGGAGTATTCCGATGAATTCGTTTTCCTGGAACTCCACAATCATGACACGTACCTCAATAAGAAGAGCCTAAGCGCGGACGCAGAGCTAACTGCGGTCCTCGATGCATATATCAAGGAAGGTCAGAAGGCTGGAGAAATCAGAAAAATGGAACCTGCGCTTGCAATCTCCATTGTATTGCATGTCTATCTGGCGTATTTTCGGTCCTCAACTGGCGGGGAGATAAAGAATCTGCATGCCGGTCTGGCGCAGGCAGAACGGGCCGCCTGGCTGGCAATTTCGACCTGAGACGATCAATCCAATCCAGGACTATATTCTTGACAAAGTGAATGAACGTTCATTCACTGTTGAAAATCAGGAAAAGTTGAGGAAATAGAATGCCACACAAAAACAAACAGCCAGCATGGGCGTGGATTGCGGCGGGATTTTCTGCCCTGGCGCCGATAGGATGCAAGACAGTTCACACTGAAATTCAGATCAACGCCAGTCCAGCCGAGGTTTGGAAAGTAATTTCAGATGCCCCGCGTTTCCCGGAATGGAATCCTGTGCACGTCAAGATTGACGGCGAATTCAAAGAAGGATCGGCCATTAAAATTCATCTGAAGCAGCCTGATGGAAAGATCACAGCATTTGGAGCGACCGTGTATCATTTGGTGCCAGAGTCTTTGTTGAATCAGGGCGGCGGAACCCCCGGGGTTTTCACGTTTAATCATACCTTTCGGCTCGAACCCAGCAATGGTGGCACCAGGTTTACGCATACAGAGGAATTCAGAGGGATTGGTCTTGTATTTTTCAATATGGACTGGGTCGAAGCAGCATACGTGCGGGTGAACGAGGCGCTCAAAGCGCGCATAGAGAGTGGTAAGTCGAACCCGTCTCAATAGTAATTTGGGTTGCAACCTTACGCAGACATAATACCCACAAGCACATGGATTCATCCCTCATCGTGTTACTTGCCTTTCCGATTCCGCTGCTGTTGATTTCCTTTTTCATTTGGATATTTGTTCGCACTGGCAAGAAACACCCGGCAGAAGAAGGCAAGACCCCAAAATTCTCCTGTGTCGGAGCGGGACAGATTGGATGGATCTGGTACCGTGGTCCGTTCATACGCACTGCAATCTATGACGATTTCATGGTCGTGTGTTGTGCAAAACCATATCACTTGCCGTTTTTCGAAATCATTTCTGTTGAGAAAAAGAAATTGTTCTTCCGAAATATTTTCAAAATTAATCATCGCAGTTCGCAATGTCCCGCTTCAATCCAGCTATTCTGGCCCAAACCAGAACTTGCTCTTGAGTTCTTGCGCTCAAAAATGCGAGTCTCCGGGGACTGATTTTATTCTTCCTAATTGCCTGCCGCAATGGAAACTGCTATCAAATGAAATTTCTTCCTGCTCTGTTCCTACTTTTGATCTGCGCCTGCTCGTCGCACGTTTCAATTCGAAAGGACTACACAGTCTGCAAAGATGCCACACTCGCTGTAGCGGATGTCTTCATTACTGAAAGCCAGAAAACAGAAGCAATACCCCAGATTGGTCGGGCATTTGCAAATGCTCTGGCTGGGCATATGCTCGAATCTGGTCTTAATATTGTTGAGCGCGAAAAACTGGCGCGACTGCTGAGCGAAATGAAACTCAACCAGACTGGACTTATTGAATCATCTAAAATCTCAGAAATTGGGCATCTGGTAAATGCAGATTATATTCTCACTGGCGTTGGTGAGGTCAGATTTTCAGGGCAATCCACGTTTCTTGCGAATACAACCATGCGCCTCGTAGAAGTTTCCACAGGCCAGGTTGTTCTGGTAGCGTCGTGGGATGGACCCAGTCATTCGCCCGTTGCAGTTGCCAATCTTCTAGGGCCAGAGATGGGAAAGTCAATTGCAGCGCGTGTCGTTCCTTGCAAGAAATAGACAAGATTCCTCGCTTCGTTGGTTTGCAAATCGGTTGACCAACCCTGATCACAGCGCGACATCATAAATATTGTGAAAATACTGCGAACACCGGAAGCCGCTTTTGAAAACCTTCCTGATTACGATTTTGTGCCAAACTACGTCGAGGTTGGATCGAATGAGGATCGCGTTCGGATGCATTACATAGACGTTGGAAAGGGACCCGTCCTGTTATTGCTCCATGGGCAGCCTAGCTGGTCTTATCTATATAGAAAAGTTATTAAGAACCTACTGGGGGATGGAGTGCGTGTGATCGCGCCAGACTTGATTGGGTTTGGCCGCTCAGACAAACCATCACAGGTCGAGGATTATACCTACGAGAGGCACACAAGGTGGATTGAGAATTTTCTCACGGCCCTGGACCTACGAGACATCTTGATGTACTGTCAGGATTGGGGTGGCATGATTGGACTTAGAATCGCAGGATTCAAACCGGAACTATTCAGAGCTATCGTTGCTGGGAACACCGGACTTGCAACAGGTCATCAAAAAATGCCGCAGGTCTGGTACGATTTCAAAAAGTTTTGCATGGAGGCAAAAAGACTGCCCGTTGGAAGAATGATTGCCCAGGGTTGCGTCCGTGAGATGAGCAGTGAAGTCAAGCAGGCCTACGCCGCGCCATATCCGGACTCCTCTTACTGTGCAGGAGTACGGGCATTCCCCAGTCTCATTCCACTTCAACCCGAGGACGCTGAGGCAATAGTAAACCAGGCGGCCCTCGAGGGACTTCGAAAGTTTGACCGCCCATTTATTACTGCTTTCTCCGATTCTGATCCTATTACGGCAGGAGGAGACCTCTTGCTACAACGGACCATTGTCGGTGCAAGAAATCGTACGGATCATGTTACCATAAAGCAGGCAGGCCATTTTCTACAGGAGGATGCTCCGGACCAGGTAGCTGACTCAATTCGTTTGGCGATTAACGTAGCAAAGGACAAGTAGCAACATGGCCGGTCCAGAAACGCTGATGGATACCGAATCAATGCCTTCATTGGGAAGGATTCGTATTTATCCCATAAAATCCCTGGACCATATGGAACTTCGTGAGGTGAACGTCGGTTACCAATCGCTGAAGGGAGATCGTGAATTCGCCATGGTGGATTCGGATGGGCAATTTGTGAATGGTAAGCGCACGGGTCGTGTCTGCGAACTTCACGCTGAGTATGATTTAGTGAAACGACTTGTGTTTCTGACTGCGCGGCAAACAGGGGAGTTACATCAGTTTCACTTAGATCTGCGATTCAGGGCGAATCTGGAGCTGCAGAACGTCCCTCCTTTCTGGGAAGAACGTCTTTTTCTTGAACCTGGCGTAGGCATGCGTTTTCGAATCGGTGAAGTAACTATGATTGGGATAAACCCTCGCGCAAGATGCAATGTTCCACCGCGCCATCCGCTGACGGGTGCTACGGATAAACTATTTGTTAAATCAATGATGACTTCGCGAACACAAACTTTACCGGCGGATAGTATGCTTCCACTGCACGGAAACATGTATCATCTTACCGTTAATACTTTCATTCCAGACTCAGAGCAGGGGCGCGTATTACGCGTGGGAGACAAGGTTCAGATCCTTGACAAGGTTGCCTTGCAGTAGCTTCACAAACAACGCCAGGAACTTACATAGAGCGCCGTTCCACAGTACATGTTTTTATTCTGGGCCGACGGGTCGCATGGTCCAACATTCGTCTTCAGTCTGCCAGTTGCTTCCAGCTTCTGTTCGCAACGGATGGGACTGTCAGACACAAGAATCCAGGCAGAGTCTTTTACCATCCAATAGCTTTCTGATTTATCCATAGAAATCCTTGGGTGCTGCATCATGGGCGCAGGACCGTCCGAAATGATGCGCACGTTTTTCCCATCGCATGCACTGCGCCCGGCAGTCGTATCGCAATATTCACCCGAAGACCTGGTCTGGCCGCAGGCGGCCAGGCTTAGCAAGAAAATCACCATTGCTGCAAGATATTTCATACTCCAGCGAACTCCTTACGAGATTGAGGTGCAATCAAAAAAGTCATGCATGGGAGTCCTTGCGCGACTCTGTAACTTGACAACCGGATTCAGTCGCTCAATTTCTAGCAATGTGCGGCCAGTTCAGCCTCAACGAATTAAAACAAATACTCGAAGAAATGTTCTCAAGGCAAATTGAGTTCGAATTCATGAACAACCCGGCATTCCGCCCAACTGACTCTATTCTGGTGTTTCATGAGAAGGCGCAGTTGATGCGCTGGCAGCTGGTTCCAAACTGGGCACGAGAAATTCCAAAACAAGTATCGTCGTTTAATGCTAAATCAGAGGAAGTGGACCAAAAACCCTTTTTCAGAGATGCGTTCAGACGCGCGCAACGCTGTTTAATTCCGGCTTCAAGTTTCTTTGAATGGAAGCATGAAGGTAAAAACAAGATCAAATACTCCTTTGAAACCACTGATAGCCCCGTCATGGCGCTTGCGGGGCTTTGGGACAAGGCCACCATTAAAGGTGAAACTATTTACTCCTGCACAATTCTAACGACGGAAGCCAATGATGTTGTAAAGCCCATCCATGCAAAAAACCGCATGCCTGTTCTGGTTCATCCCCGTGATTTCAAAACCTGGCTCAATAAGGATGTAAACAGCGCTGAGGCCTTCAGGCTCGCAGTTCCATATCCTTCTAATAGAATGAAGGCGATCAAGGTAGAACCGCCTCCCAAACTCAAATCGCAGCTCGATTTATTTTGAAATAATTGTTGTAGTACATCCTATTCATAAATAATAGGTAGCCGAACGGCTACCTATTATGAGACGTGATGTTTTCCAGGCAATAGCGGATCCAACCCGCCGTAGGATCATAGATATGCTGGCGAAGGGTCCACTGACCTTGAATGGAGTTGCTTCAAATTTTGAAATGGCCAGACCGTCTGTATCCAAGCACGTTCGCATTCTCCGCGAATGCGGACTTATTTCCGTTAAGCGGCAAGGGCGTGAGCGCTATTGCACAGCGCGCCTGCGCGGCCTTCGGGAAGTTGCGCAATGGGCCAATTACTATCGTGTATTCTGGGATAAGAAGCTGGGAGCACTCAAGCGCTTTGTGGAGGAGAATCCATGAATAAATCGGTTGTGAGGGAAGTTGTGATTCATGCATCGCCCGCCAGAATCTGGAAGGCAATCACTGACAAAAACGAAATGAAACAGTGGTACTTTGACCTGGCGGAATTTGAACCTCGCATGGGTTTTGAGTTCCGATTTGATGTTTGTCACAAGGATAAAGAGTACATTCATCTCTGTAAGGTGACTGAAGTGATTGCGGAGAAAAGGATCACCTACAGCTGGCGCTATGATGGTTACGCCGGAAACTCCTTTGTCACGTTTGAGCTTTTGCCGGAAGGAACATCGACACGAGTCAGGCTTACCCATTCCGGTCTAGAAACATTCCCTGAAAACAATCCTGATCTAGCACGCGGTAACTTTGAGCAGGGCTGGACCAGCCTGATCGATGACTTGCTGAAGAAGTATGTTGAGAAAGTAGAGAGGATAGAATCATGAAGATCGCACTTACAAGTATTCCGGTTAACAATCCCATCGAAGCTTTTAAGTTTTATACAGAGACATTGGGTTTCGTAAATCGTCTGTTTATTCCGGAGGCATTTCTTGCAATAGTCGCTTCACCAGAAGAACCCGATGGAACAGGTTTGTTGCTTGAACCCAATAGCAATCCACTTTCCAGTACATTCCAGCAAGGAGTCTACAAGGCAGGACTTCCGTTGATTGTGTTTAGTGTCGCAGATATTCAAAAGGAATACGAGCGCCTGAAGATAGCTCGCGTAAATTTCAAAAAACCACCTACCAAAACGGAATGGGGCACGGAAGCAATATTCGATGATACCTGTGGCAATTTCGTTCAGATCATGCAGTTGCCCTAGTAGGCCTGTCCCATCGATCCAGATCTCAATCCCAAAGCCTATCAGGTTCCGGGAAAAATTTCAAACAATGGAACCAACAAGGAGCACTTTTCTTCGTCTAACAAGCCGAACGTCAGGTTCCAGGGGTGGAAGATGAAATTCAAGACTATACTACTTGTCATGTCTGTCACGGTAGTGGCCGGACTTTTTGCGTACTCATTTTCCGAAACGGATGCAGGATTTCGCGCATGGTCTGCCGGAGATTGCAAGGGGTTACTCAGGAAAAATGATTCGTATTGCACCAGCGGAGATTGCAAGGCACTCCTTCGCGCCAATGATTCTTATTGTGAAACGGACGATTGCAAAGCGGTAATTCGGAACAACGATTCCTATTGCAAAAGCGATGATTGCAAAGCGTTGATTCGCAAGAATGATTCCTATTGCAAAACCGATGACTGCAAAGCATTTCTCAGAAAAAACGATTCTTATTGTTCAACCAGTGCTTGCAAAGCGATCTTGCGTAAGAACGATTCATATTGTAACTAGACTATTCCGTCGCCCGGTCATTGACCGGGTAGACTCGGGTTCAAGCGAAAATCAGTTTCTGGTTTCCACCATGACGCATGCGTCCATCAGGTAATCGAAATTGTGCTCATCGAGAAACTCGCGAGTGCCCTGGTCTCCGGCGCCTGGTTGAATCCAGACTTTCTTTAGGCCAAGCTTATCCGCCTCTTCCAGGCTCTTGCGAGTAAGAGCAGGCGGAACTACATAAACGACTAAACCCACTTCTCCGCCTTTCTGTGCGGCCGCAAGGTCAGGCACTGCCGGAATCCCTTCCACGGCAGTTGCGCGCGGATTAACAGGAACAATTGAATAGCCTTTGGACACCATATCGCGCAGGATGATGTTGCCAAACTTACTTGCATCATTCGTGGCACCAACAAGCGCAATGCGCGGATTTGTTTTAAGATACGCAACGAGGTCGAACATACACTTAATCAAGTAACAATCTGGGATTTTGAAATCATTTTTTCTTGGCTTTGACTGTGCAAACTTGAATTAGGCAGGATGGCGCGGCTGGGATCGATTGAAGTATTTCCTCCAGAAGTGGTTGGAGTCGTGGATCGAGTTTTGCCCCGGGACGATCTCAAGAGCCTTTCGGCCTCTGGCTTGCGTGTCCTTGAATTCAGGTTTGATTCTTTTAAAGAGCCACCCGGTGAAGTAATCGCTTTCGCGCGGCAGGCCAGATCGACTTTCGCGATTCTAGGCACTATGCGGGAAACAGAAACCAATCGCGGGAATCTTAAAGAATCTTACGCAGAGTTCATTGACGTTGTGGATTGCGTGGATATAGAGATCGCAACTACAGAGCCTCTGAGATCCGCTCTTGTGTCCATTGTGAGAAACGCATCCAAACAGCTCATGATTTCGCATCATGATTTTACGAAAGTCCCGTCGCGCGAAGAGTTGAACCAGACTTTAGAAAAAGCGCGCCAATTGAATCCAGATTTCATCAAGTTTGCCATTGCAGCTCAAGATGATGACCAGGTTAAAAGTCTGATGAGGTTTCTGCTCGATCATGTTTCTGATGGGATTCCTCTCTCAATTTTTGCAATGGGGGAGGTGGGGATGATCACGCGAGTTTCTGCAGGGATGCTCGGCTCCCTTTTTACATACGGCTATTTGACGTCGCCTAATGCTCCTGGCCAACTTTCGGCAATGGAACTCCTGGCGTTAAAGAAGAAACTATATCAACACTAAGCACGGTAACATCATCTGAAAAAGGATGATTCCGCCGCAGGCGCCGGATGGCCTCAATCAGAGCTAGAGGAAAATTGGCAGAATCTGCTTTGATTTGACCTACAACCGCCTGGTAGCGAGCCCGTGTTTCCTCCGAATCGTCAAGCTCCGGCCAATCCTCATACACTCCATCCGTGTAAATTACGATTCGATCGCCTTCACGCAGATTGAAAGTTTGAGTTGCGTAAGGATCCCCAGTCTCCAATCCAAGGAGTGGTCCGTCTGCTTCCAGAGTTGAAAGTTCGCCATTGCGATGAAGAATGGGTGCTGGATGGCCTGCGCTTCCGAGCATTACGCAACCCAGATCCAGGTCAAAGTACAGATAGCAGGCGGATACAAACCTAAAATCAAGAAACCGTTTCAAAAACCGACTCATATTGGTGAGTAAAACGTTAGGCGACATCATATTGTGTCTTTCGTTCCGGAACGCAATCTTGACAGTGGACGAGTCAAGGGCAGCGGGGATGCCATGGCCGGTCACGTCCGCGACCAGAACGCCAAAATGTCGTTCATCCTCATAGTGGAAGTCATAGAAATCTCCGCCTACGGCCCGCAACGGCAAATAGGCTGATGCAACCGTGGCCGAATCCAGCGCGGGTGGTTGAGCAGGAAGAATCCCGTTCTGAATATGACGAGCCAGCTCCAAATCATGCGCTATCTCTTTCAAACGAAGGTTAGCCCTTGTTCTTTCAATAGAAATGGTTCGGATTCGTTTACCGAGTGCTGCTGAAAATAGGATTACCTCAACGAATGTACCCAATTGTATTCCGAATCTTCCAACCAGCCAGACAGGAATGAGCCCAACGTTAGTTGCAAATTCAACCATTGAGCCTGCAATCAGTGTAAGCCATGCAAAAAGGAAGTATCCGGCCAGCGTGACTCCGCGAAGCGCGCAGAGCAAAGCGTTGATTGTTAAGGAAATTATCACAAGGGGTAGGAGGACGTTAATGATTCGGACACTCAATTGATATGGTATAAGAATACTTAGCATCGCCTGGAGAACAGATGCATACGCCAGGAGTTTAATCCAGGAATCCAATCGTGGGTTAACTGTCCGGCTATCAAGAAAGCGTCGATTGAATCCGCACATACCGGCAAATCCTATACTGGTCAGAACCATTAATCCCTGGTTATTTAGCCAGTAACCATCGTGCTTCCAGAATTGCATGATGAATCCAGTCATAAGCAAATAGGAAAAGAGAACAGAAACGAGGTAAACGCAATAATAGAAATAGCTAAGATCGCGACCGATTGAAAATAGAACCAGGTTATAAATCAAAAGTGAAAGGATGGCTCCAAAATAGAACCCGAGTATTCCGTATTCGATTTGCGTTTTGGTTGCAAACTCCTCGGGCGCCCAAACTGAAACGGGCAGTACAATCGGTCCGCGAGATTTAATCGTGAGGTAGATTCTTTTTGTTTCCAGCGGTTCAAGACTAACAATAAATGCTGGATTGCGGTGAAAGACGCTGCGTGTTTTGAAATCGATTGAGTCACCTGCGCGCTGAGCGGGACCATTCTCTTCTGTCTGCATTTCGATCGAATCCATCCAGGGTGTTTCCACCTCCACGATTCGAGTAACAGGTTGTGACGACGGATTGAGAATGTTAAATCGAACTTTGACCTGGGAATTAGACAGACCGAAATTTGGAACGGACGCATGGCTAAGCGACCACTGGCCATTCTGAAGAATTTCTATGTCAGGAGGTTCAGCCTGGACAGCAGTAGTTGCGATTGCAAATGCAAACGCCAGGTGGAATAGACGGTGCACGGCTGAAAGATAGTGAGAGGTGGTTGAGCCGCAACTGAAATCTTATTTCATCCGGCTAACGCCAGTCCAGTTCGGACCAATTTTTCGATTTGTAAGAATCTCAAGGCGCTTCAGATAAATCGCAGGAATGGTATCGTTCGGGCATTTTCGGGTGTACTCGGTCAGGATTGCTTTGCATTCGCCAAAGTTACCTGCCTTATATTGAAACAGTGCCAGTTGCAGATCCCCATACAGTTCCTGTTTCACTTCGCGTAGCTCCGCCGGATCTGCATCAAAGCATTCGTACAATACTACGGGTTTTTCCTTCCCCTTGACCAGAACAGAATCGATTTCACGCAAACAGAAAAGCGACGTGTCTGGCAGTTTGCGATACACGAAATCTGAAAGGATTATCTTTGTTCCAAACGATTTGGTCAGGGTCTGCAACCTTGCTGCAAGATTTACATTGTCGCCGATAATGGTAGTGTTGATTCTATTTTCCGAACCAACGGTTCCAAGCATTACGTTTCCAGTGTGGAGTCCGGCTCCAATATCGATTGGGACGTAGCCGATCTTTCTGCGATCAGTGTTGTAGATTGAGAGTTCGTGTCGCATTTCGATGGCGGCCTTCAGGGCATTCTCCGCAGAGTCCGGGAAAAGTGACATAATTTCATCGCCAATGAATTTATCTACGATTCCTCCGTGTGCTTCAATGACTGGACTCATCCGTTTCAGGTACGCATTCATGAATCTGAAATTCTCAGACACTGTCATTTTCTCAGACATACCTGTGAAATTTCTGATATCTACGAATAGAATCGACAGATCCTTTTCTACTGCATCACCCAGGTTGATATGCGTAATATCTTCTGCTTTCAAGTACTCAAGTAGTCGCGCTGGAACAAAGCGTGAAAAAGACTTAAGCATAGCTTCTGTGGCCTGAAGCGATTTTGTTTGCGCGCGAATCCTATCTTCGAATTGCCTGGCTGCTTCTAGCTCAGTCTCTACGCTCTTATTGATCAGTCTGCGATGAACACGCGCGATGTAGACGGAAACAACGCAGAACGATCCGAGAAAAATCGATTTGAGTATAATATTCTCAATGCTTACAACTTCCGTGACATATGATTCAGCTATCGTCCCAATTTGAATTGTGCCGCGGATGAATGCAGTTACTGCTAGAGCTACGTAGAGCACGAATGTAGTTGCGCTGGCCAGGATTGTGAGCAATGCGGAGAATCTGAGGTTTACAAGAGCAATCCAAATAAAATATAGAAAGAAAGCTTCGTTCTTGAACGTCCTATAGCCACCAAATTGGAATAGAGCAGCGCTTACGATTACGATGTCGAACACACTTGCGAATGTTTTCAGCCAGGGTCGGATGGTGCCATAGTAAATAGCATAGTGTGTGTAGCCTGCAAACAGCAGAGAGACTATCCCGGCACCCAGTATCATTATGAATGAAGGCAGGGGCATTTCGCTTTTCAATCCGAAAGCCAGGACAGTGTACAAGAGCGAGAGCAAGAAACGTGCAGCATTGATAATGCGCTCTCCCTTATCTTCTTCAATACGCAAAAGGACTTTTACGTACGCGTCGCGGATTTTATCTCTATTCTCTGCCATGGGCGCTGTTTCCATTTTCGGTCGGATACCCCCGTCATCTTCAGTGCTGAAAATTCCTTGTTAGAAAAGAACGCAGAGGAAGGCTCGCATGTGCAGGTAGAGCAAACAATTCGCATTCAGCCGGGAGAATCGGGCGTGCGCCTCGACAGCATTCTGGCCAGGAGATTTCCGGTAATGAATCGCGAAGACTGGCAGGAACGAATCCGTGAAGGATTTGTGCTATTGCGTGGCCAGGCAGCTCGACCGTCAGCGCGCCCAGCCACGGGAGACGAAGTGAGGTTTACCTTCACTCGCAGACCCGAGCCTGAGGTTAATCGCAATGTCAGTGTCATTTTTGAGAATGACGAGGCAGTCGTAATTAGCAAACCACCCAATCTACCTGTCCATCCGTCCGGAATCTATTTTAAGAACACACTGGTTTCAGTTTTGCGCGATTTGTGGCCTTCAAATCCACCGCGCATGGTGCATAGACTGGATCGCGAAACGAGCGGGTGCATGTTGCTGGCTAAGAGTAGTTCTGGCGCGGCCCGGTTGCAAAAACAGTTTCTTTCGGGTAAGATACGCAAAGAGTATCTTGTAATTGTCTTTGGCGACTTTCCGGATTACCTCGACGCCAGTGGTTTTCTTTCGCCTGCGGGGAGGCCCGTGCGTAAGAAACTTAAATTTACGTATGAATCGAGTCCCGGTTCGCTCTCCGCAAGAACTGAATTTACACGCGTCGCAAAAGCAGGTCAGGCTTCACTCATTCGAGCCAGATTGCATTCGGGGCGAATGCACCAGATTAGAGCTACTCTTTGCTCGCTTGGATTTCCACTTGTGGGAGACAGGCTATACGGCGTGGACGATTCGCTCTATTTGAAATTGGTGCATGACCAGGAAACTCCAGAAGACGTTGCAAGACTCGGCATGGACCGCACTGCATTGCACAGTAACTTACTTGAGTTTGAATCAGAAGGTAAGCAACAAATTGCCTGTGCCCCCATGCCAGACGATATGGAGCAGGCTCTTGCGGCTATGCGCGGTTCCTAAGAATTCGAATTATGCCCGCACTCTGTATCAGCATGCAAACAATCTGCGAATACACCACGATTTTTTGACCTGTAGCCTGAATAGCAAGGCCTGAATCAGCAGCTCTTGGGCCAAAAAATAGTATCCCAAGATATCCCGCCAGGACAATGGCGAAGGATGCGTAGGTGTACGCATAAAAATTTGGAAGTATGTTTGTTCTTAACATGGCTGGGACATAGCACAGTACAGTAATAAGCAGACTTGTAAATCCAGAGTACACGCAGGCCAAATGTGTCTTCTGATAAATATCCCACGGAGTCATTCCAATTCCAACGAAACAAAAACTTGATACGATTCCCGCCAGAGATCCAATTTGCACCAGTTTGCGATCGTTACTGCGTTTGAAAAATTCAGGAAACGCCGCAAAGTACAAAACACCTGTAACCCCGGCGCAAATAACTGCAAATGAAAAGAGCATGTAAGAAAGGAGCTTTGGCCCGCCTGCAAACGTTCGCGCGCGGCCAAGATCGCTAAAGAAGTTTAGCCAGAAAGAATAGCCAACAGACTCTGGATGACCAATGCGTCCACCTGGATAAGCAAGCATTGCTGCAATAGTGAGTACAAAGAACAAGAATGCCGCAGCAACGCCCCAGTAGTAAATCCAACCGTATTTCATCTTAGTTCCTGCAAAATCACATTCAGCGCGCGTGCGCATCCTGTCGTGTGCACCAGGCCGGATTGAATCTGCGAAGCGTTTTGCACCCAGGGGTCGCGCGTGATATCTTCCGGACAATTCCACAGGAGCTGTTCAACGTTATCCGCCATTGCCTCAAGGTGAAATTGGAGCCCAAGTACCCTGTCCTCCATAAGGAAGGCCTGGTTTTCACAAGCTGTTGAGCTTGCCAGGTGGATGGCGCCCACAGGCAGATCAAATGTTTCACCGTGCCAGTGTAGCACGTTTAGCTCTACCGGCAAACCTTTGAATCGTTTGGTAGCCTCTTCATTGAATCGAACTGGATACCAGCCGATTTCCTTTTCAGGATTTCTGTAGACCTGCGCACCAGAAACGGAAGCAATCAACTGAGCGCCGAGACACACACCGATTACTGATTTCCCGGATTCAATTGCCCGCGCAATAAAATCCTTTTCCGGTTTTAACCAGGCTAACGTACGTTCGTCGTTTGCACTCATGGGGCCGCCCATGATCACAAGGCGATCAAAATCCAGAGTTAGCGGGAGGGGCTCCCGATAGACATGAATTGTGGAAATGGAATGATTGTTGGTCTCTCCCCAGCGCGAAATTAAACCAGGTTCTTCAAATGGTACATGCTGGAGGCAGACTACTTTCATGATTGCAGAATTACCCGGACCTCTTCGCGGTTTTGAGCGCGCAAGATTCGGGCGAGTTTGTCTGCAGTTTTTTCCGGATCGTACTGAAGTAAAGCCCGTTCAACGTCCTGCAAGCTTGAAATGGAGACGCTGAAATCGTATACTCCAAGCCCCAGCAAAACCGGAACTATTTCCGGAATCCCGCCCATTTCGCCGCAAATTGAAACTGGAACGGTGCTCTTACTGAGCCCAATCTGAATCATCCGGAACATAGAGGGTTGAAAGAATGGATCTTCTGATGGCCCTGACCGGTGAAATGCAAGCGTAAGCCCGGCGAGGTCATTTGTGCCGAGGCTGAAAAATTCAACATACCGTGAAAGAACGTCTGCCATAATGCAAGCAGCAGGTGTTTCCATCATGATTCCTACCGGATACTGAGGGACTGGCACGCCGCGTTCTTTTTCAATTTCAGCTCGGACTTCGTCATAGAACTGACGGAATGCGAGAATCTCGCCGCGCGTTGAAACAAGTGGCAACAGAATTCTGAGATTCTCTGTAGGCATTTTGATGTCGAGCGCAGCCTCAATGAGCGCGCGAAGTTGTAAAGTGAGCAGGCCTGGGTGACTCAGTAAAAACTTTATTCCGCGCAGTATGGCGTCTTGCTTATCGGCATCCAGGTAGCGATTCATACTCGCGGGCAACGCCTTGTCATCCCCTACGTCGAGTAGCCTGCAAGTTACGGGTTTTCCAGAGAGTGCACCAAATACTTTCCGATACACGTCGCAGTGATCATCCGGTGAATCAAAGAGTTCCGGGTATTTGTAGAAAATAAACTCAGTTCTGAATAATCCAATTCCATGGATTCCGCAGATACGTTGCGACAGGGCATCTTCCGGGTCGTCGAGGTTCACCCAGATTCTAGCCTGGTGACCGTTAGGCAAAGAGACTGGTGATGTTACAATGCCGGTATCTTCCGTGCGGATTGCATCTCTATATTTACGCAGAGCTGCAGCATCGGGTTCAAGCAGAATGAACGCATCCGTTGCATTTAGGATTGCAGGCATTCCGTCGCGCGCCGTTTCCATGAGTTCGTCAACAGAAACGATAGCCGGAATTCCTCGATCGCGCGCAAGGATTGCCATATGACCTGTAACGCCGCCCTGATGCACAACAATCCCTGCTATGTTACGAATATGTAGCATGAGGGATGGAGGAATGTCATCTGCGACAAGGATTGCATCGCTGGTCAGGCTCTTCAAGAACGGAAGGCGCGGATCTCCAGACGAGAGTCCGAGCAGATTTGACAGGACGCGCTGCGCAATGTCTTCGAGGTCAGCAATTCGCTCGCGAAAAAGTGAATCTGCCACTCGAGAGAACTGTTGTTTTAATTCTTCCAGTACTTCAGTAAGCGAGCCGGCGGCATTCCTGGTTTCCTGCACGATCTTGGACCGAGTCGCTTCAAAGAGCATAGGATCATCGAGCAGGAGGATTTGACTTTCAAAAATCTCACGATGCTCTGCTGGTAAATCTGTCTCATCCAGTAGTTCCTGGATTTGATGAATGCTTTGCCTGCGGGCTTTTTCGAGTGCCGCAAGTTCCTCGGTTACTTTGTCCGGAGGTACTGGAAGGTTCGGAACGGCATGCGACAGTGTGGGTAATATGCGTACGCGACCTCGAGCAATCCCGCGGGCAGCAGTAATACCAATAAGCTTATTCAAGATCCCCCGCGATCTGAACGTTTTATTGTTACGAATGTAGTATCATCGTTGAAGCCGCGAAACAGGGAGAACCATTGTATTTCACGTTTCATAGCCCGCAGCATCTTTTGGGGTGTTTTGCCCGCGTGCTTCCTTAAGCTTTCCTGAACGCGACGCAAACCGTAGTATTCGTCACGGATATTTTGATTTTCGTATGCACCGTCGGTATAAAGCAACAGTACATCTCCCTTATCCATGGTAGTTCTGCTCCCATTAAAAAGAAAATCGTCGTAGATGCCCACGGGAATTCCTTTTACTTCAAGCTGTTCTACCTGGTGGTTCTTCCGCCTGTATGCCAGGATTGGCGGACTGCCAGCACAGCAGAATTCCACCACTCCGCTGTCCGTGTCCAGGATCAAAACGATGAACGTTGCAAATTGCTCTTCACCAAAAAATCGTTTTGTAGCAGAGTTGATCTTTCGCAGAATCATAGAGGGGATTGTGTTCTGCATGCGAATGCCCGTTTTTAGAATATTGGCGAGTAGGATTGCAAGGAGTCCAGCCTCAAGGCCCTTTCCTGAAACGTCGCTCAGAGTAATTGCGATTCTCCCCCCGTCGAGCATGAAGGATCCATAGAAATCTCCGCTCACTTCGAACTTTGGAATGGTCAGGCCTGCAATGTCGTAGAATCGATTATTAAAGATTTGCTCAGGATTCATCCCCAGCTCGTTGCAGATGAACTGATAAAGGCGTTTCTCCTCCAGTATTCCCTGGCTCACAAGGACGGCACCAGTAGGCTGGTTGGTGGATTCGCGTAACTTGACCACGCGCTCAGCATCGGCCCCGGAAACGAGGCCATACTCAGCGAGCAAATTGAGTAGATATTCCTCTTCCATGCCTCTGACCAGTGCGGACATAATTTTTCGCCCGGATACTAAAAAACGATTGTACACAAAATCGGCTCCGCGTATCCAAGAATACAATGGGTAGCCTATAACATGGCAATTCTCGACGCGAAAGATCTGACCAGGCTGGATAAATACCAGCACATAATCGATCGCCTGGACCCTCTGCGCCCAATGGGTCGGGTCACTGAGGTTCGTGGCCTTTCACTGGTTTCTGACGGTCCACCGGACGCCAGTATTGGCGATATTTGCCGCATTGAGATCAAATCCGGCGCATTTATCAAAGCTGAAGTAGTCGGATTTCAGAAAGAAAAGCTCATTCTCATGCCCCTGGGCAGCACTTCTGGAATTTCCCCGGGTGCCGATGTACTGGCAACGGGCCGTAGAATGCAAATTTCTGTAAGCGATCGTCTGCTGGGCCGAGTGTTTGACGCACTTGGTCATCCCCTGGATTTGAAAGAGAGCATCACCTCTACGCAGGAGCGCCTGCCAGACGCAGAGCCTCCACCTCCGCATTTGCGTGAACCAATCCGGACTCCACTGGAAACCGGAGTAAAAGCGATCGATTCACTTCTGACAATTGGGCGCGGTCAAAGGATCGGCATTTTTGCGGGTACCGGTGTAGGTAAGTCGACCCTGCTTGGAATGATCTGCCGCTACACGCGCGCAGATGTTAACGTTATTTGTCTTGTGGGTGAGCGCGGTAGGGAAGTGCGGGAATTTATTGAAACCGATCTGGGTGAAGGCCTTGAGAAGTCAGTTGTTCTGGTCGCAGAAAGCCACCGCACCGCGATTGAAAAAGTGTACTGTGCCGGATTTGCTACAAGCATTGCTGAATATTTTAGAGATCAGGGCAAGCATGTGAATCTGATTATGGATTCGCTTACACGTTATTGCTGGGCACTGCGCGACATCGGGACTTCTACTGGAGAAATGCTGGGACCAGGTGGATTTCCGCCTAACGTCTGGTTTAGACTCAGCCGCCTGGTGGAGCGCGCAGGGGCTCTCCAAACTGGAAGTATTACAGGATTCTATTCCGTCCTTGTGGAAGGCGACGATATGAACGACCCTGTAGCCGATCATGCCAGGGGTATGCTTGACGGACACATTGTGCTTTCGCGCAGATTGGCGCAGCGCGGGCATTATCCAGCCATTGAAGTTACAGAATCCATCTCTCGTTTGATGGACAAAGTAATTACCCCGGACCATTTGGAAAACGCAAATCACCTGCGCGCAATGCTTGCGGCCTATCGCGAAAACGAAGAAATCATTACCCTCGGTGGATACGCGCGTGGCTCAAATCCGGACGTAGACGAGGCTCTGGAAAAAATGCCTGGCATTCTTTCATTTCTAAAACAGCGTATTGAAGTTGGCGTGCGCATGGAAGATACTGTATCACAGCTTGCGCGCATGATTCATCCGCCGGTGCAGGAGGAAACTTATTAAGAAGTTTAAGTTCCCCCTGGAAGGCATGCTCAAGATGCGCAAAATGGAGCAGGATCGTGCTCTTAAGGAGCTGTCGCTTGTTCTGGCCCGGTACAACGAATTTGATTCGAATAGAACGGAAGCGTCTCGCCTGTTGCAAGAAGAGACCAACCTTTTTGAAAAGAAATATCGTGAAGAGTTTGAACTGGATTTGTTTCAGATGTATGACAAATACCTGGAGCGGTTGGAAGCTGAGGTTGCGGACGCTGTCCAGAAAATGGAAGACATGCGCCCTGAGCTTGATCGAGAGCGTGAAAAGGTTATGCTCGCCAGGCGCAACAAGCGCATAATAGAATTACTGAAAGAACGTTATAAGAAAACTTACGATGCCAGCGTTCGTAAAGCGGAACGAGACGAATTGTTTGAGATAAATGCGACCAGAGTTGCCATGGAGGCACAATATGGAGAAAGTAGAACTGTTGAAGAAAGGCGCAGGCCTGTTGAAGAACCTGACTCAGAAATGGAACCAGAAAAACGAACCGACGACATCCTTTCAGACTACTTTAGAAAATTCGGTATCGATGACCCAAGGAAAAAGCGATGAAAAGCAAATCACATCCGATGGCTTTCTAACGAAGCTTTTCTCAAAAGATCCAATTCGAGAAAGACAACTTGATATTCAAAAAACTCGTCTGGACCTCGAAGAGTTTGGATCCACGATTGCTGATCTGAACCGCAAGATTGAAAAGATGGAAAAAATAGCTAACAAGTGGAAGGATCGCGGCGAGGCGCTTGACAGACAGGCATGAGTAGACTTTCAGAAAAAATCAAGATCGTCTATCTGACCCTGGTGATTCTGTTTTCTCTGGGCGTATTCGTGTACTTACTCGATACCTGGAACGTAATCACGTTACGCGACCATATTCCATTCTTAAAGAAGGAGCCACCGATTGTTGGGGATGAAGCAGACGATCCTTCAAGAATCGAAGAGGATCGGTTGCGTAAGGAAGAAGAACGTCTCAAAGAACTGGAAATCAAGCTGAAAGAAACGGAAGCAAAGCTTGGTGAAGAGAATGCTACTGTCAAAAAGCAAAGCGAAGAAATTGAATTAATGCGTAAAGGCCTCGAAGAAGAGCGCCGCAGACTGGAAGAACAAAAGCAGGCAGCATTCAAACGACAAAAAACAGTTAAAGAAATGGCAACTCGTATCTTGAATATGCCACCCGATGATGCCGTTGCAATTCTTGCAAACTGGAGCAATTCAGATGCAGTCGATGTCTTTTTACAAATGGAACGCGATGCAGAGGCAGAAGGTCGGCAATCGATTGTGCCGTTCCTCTTAACCAAGTTACCACGCGAACGCGCCGGATTGATCACTACTCTGATGATGGATGAACTTGCTCGGAAAACTCCAGGCTCTGAACCGGCTCCAGAGGAACCTGCTCCCAACCCGGCTCCAACAGAAAATCCTTAGCAAGGCCCGGTTTGAAATTGTTCACCCGCGCACGCCGTCCGCAAAACGATAGCGCAGGATCAAGCAACTCGTTCCATAACTAGTCGATGCACAAGCCCTGTCAAAGGACGTGAGCAATGTGGACAGAATGAACGTGTTTGCAAGTGTTTGGGCTCCACTCTAAACGATAGTTCATTCCTGCAGCCAGGGCAGCGAGCTTCTGCCTCGAACGTTTCAAAGTTTGCACCGGGAAAATCATCGCTCAAGGAAAGCATTGGGAGTAATGAAGCCGGGCTCAGTAGTGCAGTTGTCATCGTGTACAACAGTTCGGACTGGCTTAGAAAAACTTTACGCGTCCTGGGCGAAATTTCCAGGGGCGATGTGGGCGATTTCTCTTAGAAGGGAGGCCAGGAACTGATGCCAGTTTGCTCTAGGTGCGAGCCCGCGGAGATTTCCGAAATGTCCGCCAAACGTGCGATGAATAAAAAGGATATCCGGTGGAAAGACAATGTTGCGTGATTCAAAGAAATCGCGTGAACCAATTTCCCAGAGTCTCGTGTATACATCAGGGCTTTCAGCGAACCCGAGTTCCCGATCAGGAAATGTATCTTGATGGAAAACCAGGATTGATTCAAGGAAAGTATGCGAAACTGGATTTCCATTTTTTAGATGAATGCCGGCCCGCTTCAAATGATCGGGAATTGTTTCCGTCCGGTTTGCGAGTACGTCTCTTACGATTGCAAAATAATTTGCTGCAATTGATTCCGGCACGTGCTTAATGCATCCAAAGTCATACACGATGATCTTTCCATCCGGTGCGAAAGCCAGATTCGCTGCATTTGGATCAGCGTGCAGCACGTGCTTTTGAAAAACAGAACGCACCATAAACTCAAGTAGTCGCTTGCCCCAAATATCACGCATGGACTGTTCCTGGGCTGTGGCTTCTTGATGCGTTAGTCCGCGCAGGCGAGTCAGCGTAATCAGGCGATCTGTTGAGAGTTCAGAAACAACTTCAGGCATAAGCAGCCAATCGAGATCGGCAAATTGTTCGCGCATGCGCCGGACGTTTTCAGCTTCATGCGCGTAATCAATTTCCTCAAGCAAGCGAGTTCGGATTTCTTTGAGCACGGGGCCCATGGGAACATTCATGATCGGTGAAAGGGCACCAAGGATTGTCCGTAGGACTGCCAGGTCAGTACCCAGTGCGCGGCGCATGTCCGGGTATTGGACTTTGACGACGACTTCTGTTCCATCTGATAGCCTTGCCGCATGCACCTGGCCAAGCGAAGCTGAGCCAAGCGGTTTTTCCTCTATTTCAAGAAGCTGCTCACTCTTTTCACCAAGTTCATTGCGAATGATTTCCCTGACCTGGTCAAATGGTATTGGATCGGCATCTTTGCGAAGCTGAGCAAAAGCTTTTTGAACCTCGGGTGGAAACATCCCTTCCTGTAAGGAAAGCATTTGCCCCAGTTTCATGGGCGCGCCCTTCAGTTCAGCAAGCGATTGCACGGCTTTAGTAAGGGAGGCGAGTTTGGTGGCATTGATGGCAGCATCTCCGGCTGCCCCTGCAAGTGAGAAGGCGATTCGACCTGCAGCTCCTCCCAGTTTCCAGACGCGGTCGAATATGGAATCGCTCATTCCAGGGCTTCCGCAAACGCCTGGATGATTTCTTCAATGGGTTCAATTCCAACAGAGATGCGAACCAGATCCGGATCAAGATTAAGGTTGCGCAAATATTTCTTCCCCTCTGTTGAATTTACGAGATCATAATGCGCTAGATACATGAAAGGGCAGAGGATGGTGAAAACACTGCCGAAGCTTGGCCCCTTGGCTACCGTTATTCGATCATAGAATCGTTCGAGAGGTATATTCAGTTCAATTGTAATTACACCACCAGGCGAGTCACTCTGGCGCTGGAATTTTTCAAAGTTTTTTCGCGAGGCGTCCGCGTAAGCCCAGAAGACCCGCCGGATGGATTTGTGATTGGAGAGAAACTCAGCAAGGCGCATAACGTTTGAGTTGATCTGCTTCATGACAGATGCGTAGTTTCCTATCTGTTCTGCGAGGCGATTCAGATCGCGGTAATAGGGCGTTTCGATCAGTTCCGGAACCAGACTCTGAAGTTCATGATAAAACGGTGACTCGGAGTTCAATACCGCAGAGCCTATCATTACGTCGCCTTCATGCGAAGCGTATTTTGTAAGGCTGTTTATTACCGCATCACTGTGTTTCAGCACGTGGATATTTAAAGGAGTTACAAGCGTTGGGTCCAGGATCAAAGCTGCATCAGCATCCCGAGTAATCGAATGCAAGGATTCAATGTCCATCATTTCAACTAACGGATTAGTAGGTGATTCGGTTATGATCCCTGCCAAACGGTCTCGATTTGCCTCGACGAACTTGCGAATGCCCTCCAGGTCAAAGGCATTGGGTAAGAATACAAAATTCTCCGGAGCATTGAATTTCTTTAAGATCTCGGCTGTATCCACGTATAGCCAGCCCAATTGAATCCACAGGGTTCTGCCGCGACGCGCCTGAATCTCCTGGAACGCTCGGAAAACGCTGAAGAAAGCGTTCATCCCGCTCGTCGTCAGATAAACATTGTCCGCTGTCGTGCGGTGAGCATCACCAAGAATTTTTAAAATGTTCGATGAATTCGTGGCCAAATCCGCCTGAGAGCCTTCCTGCGTCCTTTGCAGTGCAATATTCAGAAAATCTTCAGCGCGGCGTGAAGAAATACAAGTACCCGTATGTTGCAAAAACTGATGAGCGCGCCGTGATTCCTCTGAATTCTTCGCGTAGCCCACAAAGGCAATGCCCGATTCAATTTGGATCGCAGGGTCTCCTTTTGTGAATGCGATCAACTCCTTTGTTGCTTTCTGTGAATTCAGACAAAAGATATCGTAATCTGTCCAGCGCGCGTGGTTGCGAAACCACGCCTTGCAATCTTCAATCAAGTGATGCGTTACGAACCTTGGATAGCCTGCATGGATGTGCTGCATCGTGTTTGGATTCTTCTCTTCATAGCCGCGTACATGCTCCATCGTTGGAAGGCTCAGTGAAACCGCATGCAAACTGTTCGGAATCGGCTGACCCACTGGAATCTGTGAAAAACGTTTCAAGAGTTGCTCTATTTGCCTGACTTCAGGAGTTGTGTGCAGCCTCAGTTTAGGCCCGAAAGACTCAACCTTTTTGTATCTGGATTTGCTGCGGCGCTTGACTTGGCAAACCTCTATCCTGGAATGTTGCGCAATGAAAGGCGACTCAATATATCGAGCGAATCATTCAATCTGGATCGCAGTAACCCTGCTTCTTTCAGGAATCTTCTGCATTCTTACCCTGCGCTTTTCAGGCGGATTCTGGTTTCCTGACGAAATATTCCAGACCATGGAGCCGGCGTTCTCCATCGTCACAGGTAAAGGCGTTCTTTCATGGGAATTCACAACAAAAGCGCGCGGCATGCTCTATCCTTTCCTGCTTTCAGTCTGGATGCGTGCGGTCTTTCTATTTAGCAATGAACCTGCAACGCTCTACGTTGCCTCAAGAGCAATGCTGGCATTGTTCTTCCTGTGGGCCGTCGGCACAATCTGGTTTCGTTTCAAACGAACCATGATCGATTCGGATGGATTTAGTGCATCGATTAGCCCGTGGATCTGGAACCTGGTTTTTTCTGCCGTGCTGGTTTGCTTCCCGCTGATTTACTATTTTGGATTTAGAACTTTAACGGATAGTATTGCGGGGACTCTGACGTTAGTCGCTCTATTTGCACTTCCGGACTCGCGCGCCAGACCACGACTCCTTTTGCATTTCTTGCTCGGTGTTCTGCTGGGTTTAAGCTACGGGATCCGATTTCAAACGGGGTTGTTCCTGGCATTCTGGGCACCCGCGTACGCGTTACAGATGTGGCTGTCAGAAAAAAAGATCTTGTCGGCGTTTGCCCTGGGTTTCGGGATTTTTGTTTCTCTTGCATTGTACGCAGTGTCAGACTACGTCTATTACGGCATTCCTTTCATTTCTTCCATCAACTATTTTAAGGCAACAGTCATTGATGAGGTTGGAAATAAGTACGGCACTAGTCCGTTCGGATTCTATTTTCAAATGTACGATCGATACCTGGGATTCATGTTAATATTTCTGATCCCGGGTTCTATTAAGCTACGAAGGTGGTGGCCTGTACTGTTTGCCGTAAGCGCTTTCGTGTTAGTGCATGCATGTATTGCCCATAAGGACTTGCGGTATTTGTTTTTTACGTTTCCGATTTTACTCTATTGCATTGCAGTAGGGATTCTGGCTTCCTACCAGTTCATACGGATTCGCTGGTCAGACAGATGGGCCATGGCTTTTTTGTCGATTGTGCTTCTGGGTGTAGTGGCACACCAGACGCAACTGCTGCGTAAGAAAATCCCGTGGAACATGGGAGAGGAGGTTATGCAAGCCCATTTTCAGGCGCACAAAGCCGGCATTCATGGAAATCTATTGATTGGATATACGGAAGTTTTTGCAACGTCAGGCGGCTTTGTATATCTAGGTAGAGAGTTCAAGGGGAATCTGTTTTTCTTTAATCTGCAAAATCAAAGTCGTTCAGAAATTCGTCGCATACTGGATGAAAGCAAGATAGATTTTGCATTGCTGCATGAGACACAAATTGCGTGGCATTGTGCAAATATTGGCTTATGCGAGCCGGTCTGGCGGGCCGGTGGCTATGTTTGGGTCAAGGGCCCAGCTCGCCTAAAATAGATGTTTGGCCAGTGCATGGCTTGACCAATTCTAAGGACAGGGTCACAATGCTTGATGAACTCAATTCTGATTTTTGCAGTATGTTTGCTCTTGATCGTAATCATTGCGAAAGTTGTGAACAGCGTTACCGGCACAAAGGCTCACTACATAGAGGATTTCGTTCCAGAATCTGGGGAATCCGTGCGCTGGCGCGACGATAAGGCAGATTCGTACCTGGTTCCCGTCTTTGGTCGAGCTCTTGTAAATTCATACGCGCGCATGAAACGTTTTACCGTGATCCTTACGAATCGGAGGATCATTGTTGGACAGAAGGCTCTATTTGTTTCTAAAAGGATGATTCAGTTTGAGGTTGCGTTTGATGCACAAACCGCAAAGCAATCGCCGGAGATATTTTATCCCCGTGGCTACTTGTTGCTTCAGGCAGATCGCTCGGCCGTCGACTTCGGAACGCAGAATGACAAACCATGTCTGAAGCTCGAGCCCGTAGCTGCGTCGCGCGACAAGAACAATGTCGCTTCCATTCTGATTTTCACTGATGACCTGGAGAGTTTGCGGGCTGCATGGCCTACATAGTCTGCACATAGATTTGAGAAATGGGGCGTGTTTTGATGGATGAGAAGAATTTTGCACGGAACAGTGCCTGGATTCTGGGATTTATTTCCGTTTTTTGCTCAGGGTTGTTCAGTATTCCAACGAACCTTCAAGGAACTATAGTATATGGGCTGACGCTTATCTTAACCTGGATGCGCATTCGGCATTTACGTTCTTCTAGCTTTGATAGTGCGCTGTTGTATCTCCTTGCTGGACTGGTGTTTTCAGTTCTGCTGGCAATCACAACTAACGGATTGTTGGTATTTGCGCTTCATGCAAGTATCTGGTTTCTGCTGGCAGATTTCCTTTTGCGGTGGTATGCTTCTGAGCGCTATTCCAGCTTTGCAGGTTTTATTCGTAGCTTCGGCTCGTTGATAAGTGTAATTCTGCGGCGTTTCTTTTCGCCCGAACCCTTCCTTGAATTTTTCAATTTTAGTTCGCCGGGAAGTCAAAGTGGGGAAAGAACTCAAAATCCCAGACGATGGCCTCTGATGTTTGGATCTGTCATTGGTGGCATCATACTTTTCTATATTTTCCATTTTCTGTTCTCGGAAATAAATGTTGAGTATAGTAAATTTATGAATCCCATAGTGCAATGGCTATGGTCGGTCTTCTTTAAGAATTTGAGTTTTACAGTGATACATGCCTATCTCATCTTCATTCTACTCACTGGAAAAAGGTTTGAGTCACGGATTGACAATTCTTACACCTTGCCCGCGCTATCAGCAGTAGTGGTTCTTGTTGCTGTGGTTGTAGTGACTGGCGTATTTAGTTATTTCCAGACGCGATTCATTTTGATCGATGCTCCGGAGCTGAAGTTCACGGAATTGTCACAGTATACGCAGCAAGGATTTAGGCAGCTGATCGTTGCTTTGATGCTCGGGTATTGCATAGCGTTGCTCGCAATTCAGAGCAGTGAAAGACCTCAATCTCGATCCGTAGGACTCGTGATTTTGATTTTTGCGTTTCTAGCTGAACTGCTGTTAGCCTCATTCTTTTCTGCGCACAAACTAATTGTACTGCAATCCGTCTTTGGTTTAAAGGACCAGCGCATCCTTGCCAGTCTGGGCGTACTATTTGCTTTCTTCTCGCTTGCCCTGCTTGCCTGGAAAACGGCGCGCCCAGGCGGTCAACTTCCTGGATTCAGATACCAAATATTGTTCCTATTGTTCACGGTTGCATTTGCCAGCATATTCAATGTCGATTATCTTTCGACAAAGGTCAACACGATCCGTTATTACAAAGACCAAAAGAGTTATCCCGATTATTCGTATCTGTTCGGAAATTCGTTTGATAATGTTAGCGAATGGCCACGGTTAATGCGCGAGATGCAGGAACAGAATCCCCCACATCCAGGCCCCGGATATTTCTGGGGATTTGAAAGTAATTCTGGTTCTGATTTCTTTAGGGGCAAATACAGCCCGTTCTGTACGGGAAGACCTTCGGGAGCGTATACGAAATTGTCTGATGGCACGCCAGTTGTGTTACCTACCCAACTCCTGGCAGAAGCCTTTGGCAAGTACGGAGACATTGTCACAGAAGAGGGGACGCATCTAAAGCGACCTTTCGCTTTGAATAAGATTCTTGATTTTAATCTACGCGAATATCAGGCATACAAGCTCACACAGATCTCTCCGGAAGAACTGCATACATTCCAACAATTCGCAAACGCCTATTGCAATCATCAGAAGCCGTAGGTAGGCCTGGCTTACGCTGAACACAAGGGATTTGCAAGTGGCCTTCTTGCGCGATGGACGTTAGCCGCTGTTAGCGCGTATAGCCAAAGTAGATTACCTTTTCAAGGAATCCAAAATTCTGGCTTGCCCGATCTTTACTTCTGCCCGTTGTCAGGATGCTTGTCAGATCAGCGTATCCCTGCCTTGCCGTTGCTTCAAAGAAGAAAGAACGAAGAAACTCGAATTTCAAACCCACTCTTGCGGAAAGGCCGTACCCTGAAATGTGGAATGCATTGTTCCGTCCCTCTCCAAACAGCCGTACATCGCTTTTACAGACGATTGGCCCTGCACCCAGAGCTGAGACGAAACTTAACCCCTGTTCCCCGCTGTCTGACATCCAGATCTGTTCGGTAAAGCCAGCTTCAACTGCAAGATAGTTCAGTCCATCGGTATGATCGAATTTCAAGAAGTCCGGGGTAATGTTGAATGGCTCGCCTATGTGGTATCCCTCGTACTGTTTGTACTGTGCTGGAAACACATACAGATAGGGTGCGGATTCCACTGAAGTTCTGAGGTGTGCGCGCTGAATTGCTAACGGATCAATGTAACCGTAAATGTTTGAAGCCTGGCCGCGGGTAACTACATACTTCATGTGATCCTGGCCAAACGAAATGCTGAAGCGATCTGTTATGAAACGAGTCAGGCGCCAGCTGAATTGAGGAATATCAAATTTACTCGGATCGACGTATGCGCCACCGACTCGCTCTGGTTTGTCTTTAGCCACTACCTCTTTTAGAGTAAATCGATAGCCTGGACCGCGGAAGTTAATGTCGCTTTGCGTAAACGCTTCGCGGTTGTAACCCCATTGAAAACTCCAGGTACCTTTCCGCTGATCAACATTTCGCGGGATGCCGGAGTCTTTGATTACCAGGGGCAGAGTCGGTTTTTCTTCCGCGAATACTCCGGAGCAGAACGCGAGACAAAGACCGATCATAGCAATTGATTTGTTTTTCAAGGGGCCAGGTTGGACGCGGATATCATTGTGGGAATCCTTTTCATGGAGGTCCGTTATGACAAAAGTCGACCTTTGAGCGCGGCCTCATCAGAGAAACCTTCTACGGATAGTCTGTTTAGATAAATATGTGTATATGCACCTTTTTTTACTGGACATCAGGCTGCCCGGCTCCGATAATAAGTGTATATCCACGTTTCGGAGGTCTCTATGCTGCTTGAAGAGCAAATTATCCCTAAATCAAGGTTTCGGGTGAGTTTTCACGATTGTGATCCATTTGGGCATCTGAACAATGCTCGCTATATTTCTCATTTCATTGATGCTCGCACCGATCATCTTCGCGATTTTTACGGCTACGATGCCTATGAGGATGCCAAGAAAACTGGCAAGAATTGGGTCGTGCAGGGCACAACGGTGCGATACTTATACCCGGCGCTTCTAAACCAGATCGTAGAGATCGAGACCCGTTTGCTGCGCTCTGAAAAACATCGTCTCTATCCAGAAGCAATTATGCGCGATCCGGTGACGGGTAGGCCGCATGCCGTGCTCTGGATCGATTTGGCTTATGTTGATCTAAAAACAGGGCGGCCAGTGCGCCACAGCCCGGAGTTAGTCGAGTTTGTGGAACGGATCGCAGATAAAGATGCAGACATAGAGCGTTTTGACTTTGCAAAGCGAGTCGCTCAGGTAGTTTCGAGTCATGGCAGGCGGACGGAGATTGTTGAAAGCGAAGTCGCTTGAACAGGCTGATTACAAGCGCGCTGCACTGAGCTGTTTTAATTTCAGTTTCAGGAACGCGGCGCGCACGGTAACCCTTTTGTACGATCGTGCACTTTCGTCGGCCGGTATTCGCTCCACGCAGTACAGTTTGATGGTAGTTCTTGCCGGATACGGAAGTCTGACTATTAACGAATTGGCGGCGGGGCTTGGTCTGGATCGTACTACTCTATCAAAGAATCTCAGACCAATGGTGAAACGAAGACTTATCCAGCTTGGACCAATGGAAGATAGGCGCAAGAAGGCGCTCATTCTAACAAAAGCAGGGTATACTCTGCTTGAAGAATGTGGTCCGCTCTGGAGCAAGGCGCAGGAACAAGTTCAAGGAATTCTGGGAGAGGATGCGCGCGATGTTCAACGTAAGTTAGTTAGAGTTGCAAGGACTCGTGCAAACTAGCGACACGGACGGCGCGCATTCCTGTGTGCATACTATTTCAAAACGACTATGACTACAGTTCCCAAAAAGCATGCAACTGTCGCAAACAGGCCAATCTTTGTGATGCGATCAAACAATGCGGCATGCTCTGTGTAGATTTGCGATGCACCTAGACCTGCGAATGCAGCTGCTGCGGACAGCGCGCAAAGCGAGTAGGCAAGAGCAGCCATGCCAGTGAGCTTGATTTCTTTTCCGTTGATTTTTGACGTAGAACCGATCGTCACCTCGCCTGAGATAATTCCGTACATCGCATAGGCAGCAGTGGCAAAAGCCAGAAAGAACCAGAAGTATTTGAACATAGCGATACCCTCATTTCTTTTCCTTAGTCCAGTATGTTAGCCCAGCTTTGTATGCGAATGGCGCAATTTTAGTCAGTATGTATTCAACAAGAATCCGCGCATCTCGCTACTCGACTCAGGAATTCGATTCGCCCCGCTTGTGGGATCTGGTTTTTTTACCGGGATTCTCGCCAGCCGGATTCTGGACACCCGATTTCGCTCGAGATAAGATTCCTCTTGCATGCTCGCGCACAAAAGTGGATTTATCGTTCGCACAGCGCTGAAGAGAGGTTTGCACACCCGTCGGATCTGCGGAATAGAAACCGCGCACAAAACTGGTCATGGCCATCTGTCTGTACGTTTCATTGACTGAGCCATCTCCCATTCGCGCATCCAGAAAGTTGCGAACGACGGGGCTGCCGGGAAAATTACTCAAGAGAGCAAACGCTCGCAGCTTAGGAGCTGCTGGAAGGACTGTGGAGTCGGCTATGGCTATTAGATACGCCTCCGTGTTCACCGGGGCTATCGCACGTGCCCCACCTATCATATCAACTTCCTCCGGATGGCGGATCTGCGCGAGAAAATCGCGTAAGTTGTTGTAGATGGTAGGATCGAGCACCTGTGCGGAAATGCAAACAGGAACGATTCCCAGGATCAGAGTAAAAATTGTCTTTTTCATTTTCGAAATTCCTTGGTTAGTAAACCAGCGGGTGCCTTCTCAAAACCCAACCCTGTTCACCCGTAAAATCCGGTTGACTGAACCCGGTTGCGCCCGCCCAGAACATGACGTTCCGCGCTCCAGAGTTGTTCGATGCTGTGAAGTCGCAATTCGCAAGACTCGCCGGAGTCTGCTGGCAAAACGGAGTTTCCGAAATTGCATCGCGGTTCCAGATGTTCTGTGTAGTGCCATAATTGCTCTCTACTGTATGCCAGAGTCCAAGCCAGTGACCGCCCTCGTGCGCCATCGTTTCTCCAATCAACTGCTGTTCGGATGCGTTTGGCGTTGTCCCTGGCGTTCCCAGGTGAGTATCAAAAACCACAACCATTCCTGATGATCGGGTTCCTGCTTTTCCGGGTAAACCAACGATTCCGGAAGAGATTCCCAGCAGACCGCCTATCGTTTCATTTTTGATAAAGATGATATTGAGAGCGTCGGTTCTTTGCGCACTAATAGTTGCTGCAAGTAAACCGCCGAGACTTCCCACTGCTGTAGAGTTTTGTGCGGTACTGCTAAGCGTGAGGTAGCTCGCAGCAAGGGTGACTGTCGAAGATGTGATCACGGGACGAACGCGAACCGTTTGCTGTGTGTAGAGCGTTGTCATACGACTAATAGCCGTAGAGATTCCCGATTCGGAACCGGCCGGATTGCAGCCTGAAACAAAAATCAGATTCACGTTCAGTTTCTTTTCTGTACCCCATGATTTGCTCATTCCGCGCAGGGCGAAGTTAGCGGTGCTTGAATCAGCCGTGAAGGCAGATTCCTCCGTAGATGCGGCGATCCCCGATTTGATGATGCGGTATGTTAGAGTCAGAGCATTGCTTGGTGCTATGACGGCTACAGTCATGTTCTGAGTTGCAGCCGGATTGGGAGCAGAATCGCCTGCAGCCCCATTCCAGGTGTAATTCGCAGCGCTTCGGCCGTAAAAGTGTGTCATGGACCCAACTTGATTGGAGGAAGTGCCCGAAACATTTCGCGTGAGATAGAAACCAGAGATGCTCTGTTGAAAATCGACGTACGTACTCGCCACTGCATGGTTCTGTTCGGCCTGTACAATCAGCGTAGGATTGTTCGGCCCGACGCTTGTTGTGACCAGGTTTGCGGAGTATCCCGTGAGTCCTGCGCCATAGTAATTGGCGATTGAAGATGTTGGCGTAAGGGTTGCTTCCGAAAAACTGAAAACGGGTGCCGTGGCCCCTGTACTACTTGCTGCGCGGGCTAACAGTAGTAGAGAAAGGAGGGGGGAAGTCGTTTCCGCGCTCTTATCGTTTACCAGCAAAGCACCGCATGCCATTGGTGCAAGGAGGCTTGCTACAGAGGCCAATCGGAATACTAAATGACGGATCATATTCCAGCCATGTTAGGGAGCTCCGTTCCGTCAATTGCTCCTCAGCAATCTGGAATTATTGCAACTACCCGGAGTCGGCGAGTTGGGCCAAATGGTTCACCTCCTTGCCACCGCTTGAATTTCGTCACCGGCCCATATTCGAGCGGCTGCATCATTGCTATTATCCTCCTTCAAATAAGAATCGCCCCGGCAGAATGCAATTCACCCAGGGTGAATTGCACAATCGTAGAAATCAGCGTATTCTTACCCCGGCTTCAATAAAGGAGCGGAGGATCAGATGGAGTTTGGAAAAGTGCAAACAGAGAGGAACACGGACGGGCCGCCGGGACATCAAGGCATCGCCGTGCGCAGAACGGGGATTGGTGTTCTTTCCGTGTTCCTAATGATTTCTGCCTGTGTGTCCGATAGGCAGATTTGTTCATGGGAGAAGGATGATCCCGAGTTCAATCGCGGAGCAGAAGCTACAATTCTGGTCGCTTACGCAAGCTGTGTTGCACAAGGCGAGCCCGCCAGGCGATGCGATTCCCTTCTTCCCCTCGCTCTATTGTTTGAGATGAATGCAAGGGCCTGTGAGGGAGAGTCTGACATTCCGCTTTATCCGAAGGTCGTCCTCCTGGTCTCGCAAAAATGGACTGCAATACGCTTTCTGGCAACTGGCTAATCGACGTGGTCATGATTCGGTCCTCAGCCGCATAAAGCTGCACCCGAAAGCACAATCAGCGGCACAAAAATGCATGCGACATAATCCGCGCGTCTTCGCATGAATTTCTATGCGTACAAATCCCTGGTTCATCACCAGGGTTCTCCATGATTGAATGAAAATTCTCAGTGTTATGTCTTTTTTCCCTTGCAGGTTTCTGAAATTGGCGCCATACTAATCATTACGGAAGGGCCGATTGCGAAACGCGTTTGCAAATTCGCTGTTTTGCAGGAAAATTTTTCCCAGCATCGCTGGAAAAAAACTTCGAGGAAACGGGAAAAAAATTCTAATTTGAGTTTGACTCCCCAAGCATCCTCGGAAATGGTGGTCCCTCCTCAGAAAAGCTGAGGGCCACGAAACTTCGGTTTTTTGGTGATCTGGATCTTTAACAGCTGAACAGATGCGGACTCCGTTTAATTAATGGAGCATAGAACAACAAATCAAAGAGCAATCTTTGTGCAGTGATCTAGTCAGTCGGGACAAGCGTGAACGATCTCGGATTTATTCGAGATCACCTACTTAAACAATTGGTGGGTATACGCAACGAAAGTTGCGTAACACAAAATTTGCAATCCGTAGCAATACGGATTACATAACGAAGAGTTTGATCCTGGCTCAGAACTAACGCTGGCGGCGCGTCTTAAACATGCAAGTCGAGCGGAAAGGCCCGCAAGGGTACTCGAGCGGCAAACGGGTGAGTAACACGTAGGTAATTTTCCTCTCAGTGGGGGACAACCTGCCGAAAGGCAGGCTAATACCGCATATTATCCAGTTTTCCACGGATTTCTGGATGAAAGTAGTAATACGCTGAGAGATGAACCTGCGCCCAATTAGCTAGTTGGCGGGGTAATGGCCCACCAAGGCGACGATTGGTAGCCGGCCTGAGAGGGTGTACGGCCACACTGGGACTGAGACACGGCCCAGACTCCTACGGGAGGCAGCAGTTAAGAATCTTGCGCAATGGGCGCAAGCCTGACGCAGCGACGCCGCGTGCGCGATGAAGGCCTTCGGGTTGTAAAGCGCAATAGACAGGGAAGAAGAAAGTGACGGTACCTGTTGAAAGCACCGGCTAACTACGTGCCAGCAGCCGCGGTAATACGTAGGGTGCAAGCGTTATCCGGAATTATTGGGCGTAAAG
>JAIOPQ010000095.1 GCA_021413825.1 Spirochaetia bacterium
TGGGTTAATGGACTTTATTTCCGGTCACGCCGGAGCAATCCCTCTGTCCAACATGAAAAGCCCTGGTCAGTTCGATCATCGCCTCCTTTCGCGCGCAAAAGCAAATGTTGTAGCGGCTGCACTTGCAAACGGCGTTGTTCCAGCTCATAACGTTACTCTTGATCTTAAAAACTTTGATCAAACCAAAGCAGATGCAACGCGTGCTCGTTACGATTTTGGATTCCTCCGTATGTGGTCCATCTATCCTACACAGATCGATGCAATTGTTCAAGCAATGCAACCGGATCATTCAGAAGTAGAAAAGGGATGCGCTGTTCTCATAGCAGCGCAGGATGCTAACTGGGGTCCAATCCAGCATGACGGCGAACTACACGATCGTGCAACCTACCGTGGATTCTGGAGTCTGGTTCAGCGCGCACGTCTGTCAGGCCAGAATCTGCCAGCAGAAGCAATTAAACGCTGGTTCAACTAGTCTAACAGACGAACCATCGATTTATTGAATTGATGGCTCACACGTCCGTTAGCCGGGAAACCTGCCTCACAAGGGCAGGTTTTTTTGTGTTTGTTGCCCTTTGGCTCCCGGGTGGTCTAATGTGGCCTCAGGATTTCTGGGACTGCAATCCTTTTGAAACCAGAAGGCGCTCTAACACGTCAAATAGCCCCTGAACAACGAGCGCCATGAGAGCAGCCGGGATTGCTCCAGATAGAATCAACGTAGTATCGTCCAGACGAATGCCCTTTAGAATTGTTTGGCCGTACCCACCCGCACCAATCAATGCACCGAGGGTTGCAACACCCACACCTATTACGGCTGACGTTTTAATGCCGCTGAGAACGGATCTGAGTGCCAGAGGCCAATCAATCTTTCGCAATTTAAACCAGGGAGTCATTCCAAGCGATTCTGCAGATTCATGAACCCATTCTGGAATACTTGAGAAACCCAGAAACGTTCCGCGCACAATAGGCAGCAAACTATAGAGGAAGAGAGCAACAAGGGCGGGCAGAGTTCCTAT
Source organism: Spirochaetia bacterium (assembly GCA_021413825.1). GTDB lineage: Bacteria > Spirochaetota > Leptospiria > Leptospirales > Leptonemataceae > JAEUSB01. The sequence goes on from JAIOPQ010000095.1 coordinate 1,014, forward strand.
ACCAAGAAGCGGAATCATAAACACAAGCAAAGCAAGGGAAGGGATTGTTTGGATAACTCCAACGATTGAAAGAATGATGCCACCGCGCGCAGTATTTTTTGATGCGAAATAACCCAGTGGCACACTGAACAGGATTCCGCATAAAAGAGGAATTACAACAAGCAACAAATGTTCCCATGTCCGGTTTAGAATCGATTGCATCAGGCTCTCTTGCTGAATGGCGCTCTGGATTTTCAAATGTTTTCCCAGGAAGGTCTGCGCGACAATTTGCACGGATTTTCCGTGTAGTTTAACGTCTGCGTTCATTTCAATCATTTGATCTGCATGTATCTTTCCTGTAAGTTCATCCAGGAGTGAAGCAAACCCGGGGTCAGAATCTAGACGATAGACGACTACCGCTTCATATCCAGGAAAATAGTTCAGATCATCCTTTAGCGCCACAAGATCATAATAAGAAATCTCTGCATCCGTTGTATAAAGATCAATCACATCGATTGCGCCAGATTGGATTCCACGATAGCCAATATCATGGTCCACACCGCGCACCGATTTTCCGCGGATTCCATAACGCATGCTCAGGCCTGGCCAGCCATCCTGCCTTTCAAGGAATTCATGGCTGAGCCCGTATGTGAGTTCTTGATGCCTGGTCAGATCAGACATGGTTTCAATTCCCAGTTCCCTGGCGCGCTTGCGGGTTATTCCAAGAGAATAGGTGTCCTCGAAGCCCAGCGATTTTGTGATTCCGATTCCCCTTTGTGCCAGGGCCAGCTTTAAATCGTCCCAGGTTTTTAGATTGGAATCCCTGAGGATTTCAAACCGCAAGGTTCCAGTGTATTCTACGTACGCATCGATATCTTTTCTGAGCATTGCTTCCCAGAGAATGCGTGTCCCCCCAAGTTCTCGTCTGTGCTCAGAATCGATGCCCCGTGCTGCAACCAGTTGCTGTAGTATCTCTCCGAGGATGATCCCCTCTGTGAATTTCTTTGAACCAATTACAGTGCGAGCTTCGATTGCACCAGTAAACACAGCGCAAGACAAGAGTAGCATAAAACGCGCGCGAATCAAGGTTTAGCCTCAAGTCTTTGCGCGGAGAAAAAGCGGGCGACAAACTCATTGGCTGGCGCGTTTCGCATTTCAGTATACGTACCGGATTGGACTACGCGGCCTTGATCTAGAATGTGAATGCGTTCGCCCAGGAATGCAGCCTCGCGCAAGTCATGGGTTACAAGAATAACAGTCTTATTTGTTGACCGAAATATTTCTTTTAGATCGTTCTGTAAGTCGTACCTGGTGATTGGATCAAGAGCGCCTAACGGCTCATCAAGCAGAATACATGCAGGATCTAGCATTAAGGCGCGCATGAGTGCGGCGCGTTGGCGTTGTCCGCCGGAAATCTGAGTGGGATAGTTCGTAAGTAAAGCCGGATCCATTCTTGTAAGTAGAAGCAACTCATCAATTCTACCATTGGTTTGCCTTTGCTTCCACTTGAGACAATCGGGCATGAGCGCAATATTTTCTGCCAGAGTTAGATGCGGGAACAAGCCACCATCCTGGGTCATAAATCCAATTTCGCGCCGCAAAGCTATTTGATCAAACTGTGAAAGGTCACGATGTTTGTAGGTTACAGTCCCTGTGGATGCCCGGATCAATCCTAATAGAAGTCGCAGGATTGTAGATTTTCCGGAGCCGCTTGTTCCAAGTAGTACGGTGGTTGACGTTTCTGGAAATGAGATGGTCACGTTGTGCAGTGCAACTGTCTGCCCAAATTGCACAGTCACGTTCTCTAATGCAAACATCGCACAGAGTCTTTTATTCGCACGAATGCCCGCAATCGTAAAAGCCTGGTGCAGTGCATTTTTGCCATGTGTGATTCAGAAAAATGTGCGTGTCAGTCCAAAAAAACTAACGACGAGTCCATCTGCAGCCCATTTAATGATACATTCCGCGCATGTATCCAATCATTGAATCCAGGGAATCGCAGGCTATGTTAGCCGATCGATTTGCAGCGGTCCGGCGTTTGTCCGAATCGATTGTTGAATCACTTGAAACAGAAGATCTGACAATTCAGGCCATGGCAGACGTTAGTCCCCCTAAATGGCATCTGGGGCACACTACCTGGTTCTTTGACGAGTTTGTTCTGGCTCCATTCACAAGGTATGAACCGTTCCTGTCAGGAAGCTCGCAAATATTTAATTCGTACTATGAAAGTGTGGGAAGCCGGGTAGCACGCGTGGCACGTGGTCATCTTTCGCGGCCAACCGTCCGTGAGATTCTGGAATATCGGCGCCGGGTTACAGAAGGTGTTCTGGAGTTGTTACAAAAGCCAATCGATGCAAATACTGAATCAATCCTGACACGAATTGAAATTGGAATTCATCATGAGCAGCAACACCAGGAGTTACTCTACACAGATCTCAAATACAATCTGTTTCAAAATTACAATCCACCGGGTTACACAACTTTAAAGCAAACTCAGGGCCAGGTTTCCAGCATGAACTGGCAGAGTATTTCCGGTGGCGTTGTGGAGATTGGCGCGCGTTCGGGTTTTGCATATGACAATGAATGCCCGGCTCACCGCGTATTCCTGGAAGATTTTTCCCTTGCTGATAGGCTCGTAACAAACTCTGAGTTTCTGGCATTTATGGAAGAGGGGGGCTATGCGAAGTTTCAATACTGGCTTTCTGACGGCTGGGATCTTGTTAAAAAAAATGAATGGGATGCGCCTCTTTATTGGATTAAGAAGAACGGTGATTGGTTTGAATACACGCTCGGAGGATTTAGACCACTTGAGCTGAACGCTCCTGTAACGCATGTGAGTTTTCATGAGGCCAATGCATTTGCGGCCTGGTCGGATGCCAGATTGCCCACAGAGTTTGAATGGGAACATGCATCGAGCATGGCTGGGGTGATTGCGAACTTTCTCGATACGGGCAAGCTTCATCCACAAATCGCTTCCGGTCAGGGAATTCGTCAGATGTTTGGCGACGTCTGGGAATGGACAAGCAGCGCCTATTTGCCGTATCCTGGGTTCCAACCGCTGGCCGGTGCGCTCGGGGAGTACAATGGAAAGTTTATGAACGATCAACGCGTCCTTCGCGGTGGATCCTGCGTAACATCCAGTAGCCCTTTTAGATCTACGTACAGACATTTGTTCCAGGGAGATAAGCGATGGCAATTCACCGGAATACGTCTGGCACGCTAACACAGGCACAGCTAACGCATCCAGAAAACCTGCGCGAGCTTCGCCAGGGCCTGCTGGGTTTGCCGCGCAGAATTTCTTCCAAGTTCTTCTATGATGACCGTGGAAGCGACTTGTTCTGCCAGATTACTGAGCTGGAAGAATACTATCTAACTGCATGTGAATTTGAAATTCTGCATCAGAATGCAAGTCGCATAGGGAAAATCGTGGCTGGATCAAGGGGAAATACAGCAGTTTCGATCCTTGAGGCCGGCCCGGGTGACGGAAGAAAGACGCAAATCATTACGCGATCGTTTGCAAACCTGTTTGATTCTGTTTCTTATGGGGCAATCGACATTTCGCCGGAGGCGCTCGATGTTGCACTCCAAAGAGTGTCCCAGGACATGGACATTCAAACCCATTCAGTGATTGGGGATACGTTGCATAGCCTGCCGGACCTTGTGAGCACGGCAACCGGCAGCAGACTCTTTCTATTTCTTGGATCCAATATTGGAAACTATGCAAGTGATGGCGCTGCACGCTTATTGAGCGTTATTCGAGAGGCGCTTTTCCCAGGTGATTTTGTCTTGATTGGATTTGATCTGGAAAAGGAACAGGAAATCCTAATTCCAGCCTACAGCGATTCAAAGGGAGTGACACGCGAATTTAATCTCAATCTACTAAAGAGGCTGAATCGTGAACTGGGAGCTGATTTTGATGTAAATGAGTTCGAGCATGAAGCACGATACAATGTAGAAGCCGGGGCTATGCAAAGTTTTCTGGTTAGCCAGAAGAGGCAAAAAGTCAATATAGAAGCAATGGGGCTGGATCTGGTTTTTGAACAGGCGGAAGAAATCCATACTGAGAACTCGCATAAGTTCACGTTAGACGGCATAGAAAGCATGGCAAGCAGGGCCGGGTTTGTTCCCATTGAGCATTTCTTTGATACGCGGAATTATTTTACAACGAGCCTCTGGAAGATTCCGGATGCAGCTCCAGTGTAAAATCAAAGGAAAGAGGAGAATACTATGAACGACAAAATCAAAGATCAAACCGACGCGTGCGAAGCTCCACAGGACAGTAAGGTAAAGAAGACCGGCGGACTTGTGCGCGCAACCTGGAACGGTGCTACGATAGCTGAATCGGATCAAACAATCGTTGTGGAAGGGAATCACTATTTCCCGGCGGCATCGGTGATCGCAGATGCGCTTGTGGGAAGTGAAACTAAAACCGTTTGCGGTTGGAAGGGTGAAGCAAGTTACTATAGCCTAAAGATAGGTGAGAAGCTGAACAAAGATGCGGCCTGGTATTACGCCGCGCCAAAGGACGCTGCAAAAGAGATCAAAGGAAGGATCGCCTTCTGGCGTGGCGTTGAAGTAAAAGCAGTAGAAGGCAGATAGACCGTTCGCAGTATTTCTTTCGGCGTTCGTTTGATTCGTATTTGAATGGATTAGATTTTTTTTTCTGTCAAGAATGACGGGCATATAAAAACCTACTGATCCAATGTCAGCCGACAAGCAGCGAGTCAATGATCCGGATCAGCTGCGGCAGATCGTCCAGCGCTTGTTCGTGCGCGTTCCAGTTACCCTCATGGAAAAAACCGGTGAAAGTCCGGTGAGTGTTCTAAAATACGAGGATGCTCTTATTGAAATCTCGCATGAACGTCCGGACAGCAATGCAAGAATCCTGGGAGTTCGGCAGAATGATCAATTGCTCTACCTGGAATGCCGCGTAGTACGCAAAAGTGAAGCTGGAAACGAGCTGATTGAACCCGTTTGCTTGCATCTGCATCGTCAGGTGCGCCGCGAAGCGCGAACTGAAATTCCGGAAGATGCACAGGCCCCGGTAATTAAAGGGTTTCTGTCGATTGGGATGTTTGCTGAAAATCTTTCACAGTCAAATAACACCCGGGACATGCTTGTAAAAATTTACAATGAGAGAATTCGCAAAATCTTTTCTGAAGCAAACATAGTACTCAGAAAAACTGTGCGCATGGACGTGCGCATGCGTCTGATGAATCAGAGTGGAAAATGCATTTTTGCTCCAAACCGTGCAGATCCTACGGTCTGGGGAGATACCCCGGAGGGTTCAAACGACAGGCTCGTTACGTTTCAGGAATATGAAGAAATCAGAAATTATGATAAGCTGGCGGACACAATCGTTTCGGAGGCTTGTATTCCGCTTTTGTACAGAGACTATTATCTCTACGGTTACGTTCAAGTTCTCTCTGACAAAGAGTTAACGCCAAAGCAATACGTAACGATTGCAACTGCAGCCCGCAGCTTGAGCCAGGAATTTGAAAAACGGGGCTGCTTGCCCGAAAACAAAGATCGCTGCCCCATCCTTGACATCAACCGATCCGGCGTGGGGTTGCTGCATCCGCCAAATTCGCCGGTCCTTAAGAACTTCATGGCTGGCCAGCAGGTAATTTTTGACATGGAGTTTCCCGGAGGAAACAGAGAGACGTTACGCGGCATTATTCGCAATATTCGGACGCTTGAAAAGGCCTACAGAATTGGGGTTCAGTTTGACGAGTCGGCACAGCAATCAGAACTACTGAACGCCTACCTTGCTACACAGCCGTCCAGTTGAGGTAAACTCGCTTTCAAGCGGGCAGGCTCGTCACAAAATACATGGTTAGCTGACCTTTTCCCCGGACATCTACCGAGCCACGTTCTTCCAGATGAAACGATTCACTCAGTCCTCTTCTGGTTTCTTCAGAAATGTTTACCCGGCCCGGAAGTCCGGCGGATTCCATTCTGCTTGCCGTATTTACAGTGTCTCCCCAGACATCATACGCCAGCTTTTGCTTCCCAATTACGCCGGCAACGAGAGGGCCGCTATGTATTCCTACTCTGAGCGTGAAGCCGTGGGAGCTGTGATTCTCCTGCATCCATTCGATTATGTCGAGCGCTGCTCTCACGGAACGTGCAGTATGATCGCCTAACGGAACAGGAACGCCGGCCACGGCCATATAGGCATCGCCGATTGTTTTGATTTTTTCAAGACCATGTGTGGCCATAATTGAGTCGAATGCCGTAAAACAGCTATCAAGTCTCTGTACCAGGTCTGCCGCGGAGAGCTTTGCTGCAACCTGAGTAAACCCCACGAAATCTGCAAACAAGACGGAGGCTTCTGCATATTCACGCGGGTCGCTCTTACCAGTATGTGCAAGTTCGTTAATCACTTCGTCAGGAAAGATACTGTGAAGCAGGCGGTCGGACCTGCTACGTTCTTCTGTATAGCTGCGCAGGAGTATGAGCACTACGACTCCGGAAAATAGCATTGCACCCAGGAGGTTTATGGGAACATCAAGCATTCTCTCCTGCACGGTCGTATACGGAACGATCCATTCCGGATTTGCTTTCTCAATCCAGACGAGCGCTGCAACGCAGCTGGCCGTTGTGATGACTGCAAGAATGCGAAGACCGCCAGCTGGAGCTGCTGCCATGAGTATGACTGTGACTGGAATAAAATAATACTGTGCGCCGCCCATTGTTCCTGCATTCACAATGGAATTGATCAGCATGCTTATGGGTGTTGCAAAGGTAGCCAGGGCATAAGGCAGCCTGTGCATACGGCGAAAGCGCGAGAGGTAATAGAGGGGAACAATCAAAGCAAGCGTCCCGATCGTCTGCATTTGAATCAGAAGAGCTGCGTTTGCGAGGATCAATTGAAATGGCAGGCCAAGAATGTTCGCACTCGAGATCAGAAACAATATGCCGTTGAAAATTCGATGTTCCAGGGTGTATTCTGCCGGATGACCGGAGATAATTTGAAGCCAGTTCTGTAGCCGTTGCATGTGAATGTTTACGGATTCTTGAAAAATTTTACAAGATCAAATTGAAGTCTGCTGTGGCCTGCGAATGCCGAGAATTCGGCGATTTTGGCCCGATCGGGCCTACGCCCTTTGCATTAGAAAAAAAACGCGAAAGTGTGGTGGTTTCTCGTATTGCGCGAAAGCTACTTTTCCGGTAATATTTGCGTTACTATGCGGAAACTGGCACTGATCTCCCTTCTCTCAATTTCGTTCATCGCGGGAACCAATTGCAGTGGTATTACCGATGCTGCGGATCATATTCTTTTTGGAATAAGCGTTCGGGATGGGGCAGAATCGGTTTCACCCGCAGAATCCTGCGCGTCTGAGATCACAGTCACAACGACTCAGATGGATATGGTCGAAGACGGGGATGTAACCCGGTCATATTCAACGACTGATCCGTACTATACCGACGTTGATGCGGATGGCGGTACGAAATGGGGATTCAGACAAGTCGAGACCTGTGTTTACTTGAATGATGCTTTCACCGGAACGGTTGAAATTCCGGTTTCCTCAAACGGAACATATGCAGGGCGCCTGGATGTGAAGACTTCATTTCCTGCCGCAGCGGATCCGCAGGTTAGTTCGTTTCACGTTTCTCCCACTTGGCCCGGGGCGACACAAAACCTCCCCAGCACTTTGCGTTTCGTTGGAAACGGAATTGTTGGCCACGGGACTGCCTCACGGCAATGTTTCACAGTGGCGCGCATCAATGACGGCGCACAGAACGCCAGCGAGTCTGCGCGTGTAATTACACTCGGAAAAATCACGTCAGGCGACGATGGCAATCTTTATACCAGCAAGAATCCGTGCGACATTAGCGTCACTCTAGAGGATGATGAAACTCCGGGTGTTCGTGTATCCAACATTTCTAATATTATGGAAGAGCCAGGTGGAGGAAGTGGTTTAACAAGCGGCACATTCAGTGTTCGCCTCCGAACAGCACCAACTCAGAATGTAACGGTTCCAATCAACGAATTATATGATTCCAAAAATGCAGGTCATCGGGAAGGAACTGTTAATAAGACCAGTCTGGTGTTTACTCCAGGTAACTTCAACGTCGATCAACTGGTTACTGTAACGTCCGTAGATGATCTACAGATAGATGGCACAGTTCAGTACACAATTCAAATGCAAAATGCAACGAGTGCGGACACGACGTACAACGGTCTCAAGCCACGTGACGTTGTGATCATTAACCAGGATCAGAGTATTCCGGGCTATGTTTACACACTGTTCGACGCAACGGGTGGCCAAACAAACAAAGCCACAGGCGCTACAGTAAATGGTTTTGCAACTGATCAGATGAACAACATGGGATCAACGTATTCAAAATTCCAGTTAAGATTGCGGTCGAAACCTTCGGCAAACGTTCAACTCAATTTTGCGACTAGTGATGCAACTGTCAGTAACCTGATTACTACTACCCTGACGTTTACGCCAAGCGATTGGAATACGGCTCAGTGGGTGTTCGTTGAAGGTAAGCCAAACGGTTCGGATGGTGCAAACACAGATTTCACCATATCCTTCACCGTAACCTCTGCTGATACGAATTACAATAATGCAGGGACAGTGGCCAGGCCTACCTTCGTAATGCGCTCCTGCGATAACGACTTCAATCGCGTAATCCAACCATGTAACTTCTCCGGTTCCCCATTCGGAACAGCGGGAAGCAGGCTCTCAGGAGCTGAGCCGTCTGCCACTACGGCAATCTGGTTGATCACGAAGGCCAGTCCGGGTTCGGCAGTTACAGTTGGATTAACAAGCGGCGATACCACAGAGGGAACCGTGCCTGCAAGCGTGAGCATTGATTCCAGTAACTACAATACTTTGACGACCGGAGGAGCCAATCGCGTCGTGCTCACCCATGTAGATGACATTCTGCTCGATAACAGCGTAAACTGGACCGTCACAACAGGAACTTCCAGTGGTGGGCTGGCGTACGACCCAATTGACATATTCGCGACAACAACCGACGATGAACAACGTTATACGATCACTAAAACCGGAAACACTCATGAGAATGAGACTACTACCGCTGAAGTGAAGATCTACCTCGCAGCTGATAATGCGACTCAGGTAACAATGACAGTAGGCTGTTCCTTGCTCGCTGACGAGTGCAAGAGTGTAAGTCCGACATCTATTACCTGGAATGCAAATGAAAGCGGTTCTGGCTTTGAAAAGACCATCACGGTCACAGGAAAAGATGACACGTTTGCCGACGGAAATCAGAACTTCAACGTGACCTTCACTGTTGATGCGGGAAGCGATGGTGTTTTCCTTGGAAACAATCCATCCTCGCAATCAATTACGAACGTGGATGATGAGCAGCCTGGAAAAGCGATCTTTGTAACCGCCAATGCGTATCAGGGAGAAATGTCCGGTATTGGTGGCGGAGCCGATGTACTTTGCGGAAACGCCGGTGAAAAGCCAGCAGGGTTGCCGTCCGGAACCTACAAGGCGCTTATGATCCGTGATGATGCGACGGACAGACGTATGGCCACCACTACGGGCACGGATTCAACGGGGCAAACCGGTTGGGTGCTTACTGCCAACTACAACTACTATTTGTGCACCGGCTCCGGTGCTGCAAATTGCAGCGATGAGTTTAAGCATATGTTCCAGGCCAATTCTGCTGCCTTGATTCCGTTCCCAATGGACAGGGATTTCTCGGCATCAACCGTTTGGACTGGAATGAACGGAAACATGACAGCAGCAACCCAGTCGAACACGCCGGCCAAGGTTTTGTCCGATCCGGATTACAGGGACAACTGTGCTGGTTGGACGTACAAGAATGCGCCTGAAAGCCCGTCGCCTCTTTACTATGGTCAATCGTGGAGTGCAGGCACTACCGGGAATATCATCAGTAACACGAACGTTGGTTGCAATACGACCTTACGAATCATCTGCGTGCAGCAGTAACCTCACGTATCTGCTCACCCGAAAGGGTGGGCAGTGATCGTAAGGCTCTGAATCGAAGGTAGTTGTTATTCCAGGAATCTCCGCTTCTGCTCTGGAGTTGCAAGGAAGCACTGTTCGTTTTTTCCAAATAACAGATAACGATTGTGAGCAATTCGTTTATAGAAAAAATCCCGGATGAAGCGGGGAATCACGCGGGCTATCGTTAGTATTGACCAGGGGAAACCCAGGTCCCACATAACGAACAGGAAAGCATCGCTACGAATGAGGGCTTGATTGTTTCGCACATAGACCATAGTATTGACGTTATCCACAGGAACACCGGCCCAGAGCAGTAAGTCCTGTCCTGGAGTGCTCTGAATGCTGCACATGCGGACTCTTGCCTGCGCATCGTATTTAATCAAGAATCTAGTCCAGGCGGTGCAGAGATTGCATACACCATCGAACAGGACAACGCGTTCATTTGGCTGCACGTGCGGTGGGTTCACAGATTCAATGAACCAGGAAACGTGATGCAGGTCGACAAGTAACTGCCGGGATTGGGGAGTGCGTTTCATTCCGGCATCCTGAGGCCGTATCCGCTTTAATCCGGGTTGCATGAATTTCATAAGACCTTTCGCTGGGCCGTGGAAATCAAACACAGCCGAAACCAGACCATCGTACTGGCGCTTGCATTGTTATTGTTCATCGTTGCGCTCGTGCGAATCGGACCGGCCAACACGTATACGAGTGACAACTTTTTCAAGTACTTGCAGGCGGTGTCCCTGGCGAAGGCCCATTTCCAATCCGAAGAACTCTATTATCCAGGCAGAGTGTTTGATCCTGAACTGAAAGCATTCCCATTCCGTTTCCCGTACTTGATTGAGTCAAAGGGATCGCAGATTGGGACATATCCTGTGATGCTTTCGGCAATCATGGCCGGGCCGGTCGCATATCTTCCTGCCGCGGCGATTCCATTTATTTGTCTGGGCTTTGCACTGTTCACTTTGTTTCTCTTTTGGAAGTTGTTTCAGCCCACAGCCGCAACGCTAACATATGCTGCCTTTGCTACTCCGTTAGTCGCCCTTGGAATGGAATTATCCGAACACCCATTTCTCCTACTTTCATCCCTTGGCGGATTGTATTTCTTCCGGCGGTCACTGAGTTCCGAAAACTTGATCGATCCATTGTTGGCGGGAATCCTTTCTGTCGTGGGCATCTGGTTAAGGCTCGAAGCGATCCTGTATACTGTGAGCCTGCTTGGTGCCTGGATTGTTGTAACATGGCGGACGCCCAGGCTAAAAGGCTATGCCATGTTCGGGGCGGGATCGGGCGTGATTATCTGTATTTTTCTATGCTTCAATTTCTTGCATTACGGTCATCTATTCGGACCACGCTTTCTTGGAAATCCAGGCAGTTTTGACGGCGATTTGCAGAATCATTTAAATCGTCTGGTTTCCCTGGCCTTTGGTGGGAAATTCAAACTAGGACAGTTTGGATACTCACCTTTGCTCTTGTTGCCTGCGGTGTATTTTCTTTTTCGCAGGAGCACGGATGAATTGCGAATACTCGCATTGTTTGTGGTGGGTTTTGTCGTTGCGGCCGGAATCTCTGCACCCAATGACGGAGTGGCTAACTGGGGCAGCAGATATCTGTACCTATCGCTGTATCCCGCGTTGATTTTGTTGGATCAATTCTATCGAGAGCAGGTGCAGAATCTCTCGAGACTAAGGCGCATGGCATATTTTGCACTCTTTGCCTACTCCGTTTTGATCACGTTTATTGGGATTGTAATCCAGAAGCGCGCTAGCTCAGAGTTGAAAGCATTTCAAACAGAATTGAACCGAACTGAGGGGGACCTTGTAATATTTCCATCGCAGTTACTTGCATCTTACTCGGGCCAATATTATTTTAAGAAACCGTTGCTTGTAGTGAGATCCCCGGAGCTTGCGATAGATCTGATACGATCAATCAGTTCCAGGGGACCCCGGCGCATTTCATTTATTGAGTACACGGGTTGGACGGCCGCCCCCGCCGCTCAGGAACTTGAAGCGGAGTTCGGTAAGGACAAAATGCCGGAATACTTACGTGTTCTCCAGGCTCTTGAGCAAACCGGGGTCAATAGGTTTGAAAGAATCACAATCCATGAGTTCAAGACCAAATGAAATAACATGTACCCGAGTCTTACAGGCCGTATAGCCTGAACGGATACGCGTAGTAGAGCAGATTTTCGCGGGAAGCCTTGTTTTTGAACTCGTTGTATAGTTTCTTGCGCGCAGTGTGAAGTGCAAGCATCGGTGTCTGACCGTCGCGGAGTGCTCCAAAAAAATACTTAATTGTCCGCGTGGAGGAATTTCCAGCCTCATTGCTTACGATTGGAGCCAGGTAGTAACTGCTCCCGGCTTTACGCGAGGCGCTGATGAAATCCTGGCTCATGCCCAACTGACATGAATCAAGATATGTAAGAGTATGTTTTGTTTTCCCCAGGATATCAGCCGTTAAGTCATCGTCGTTAAAACCAATCGAATCATCGTCTGCGTCATCGCTGTTTTCCCATGGAAGTGTTACGCTGCCATGGCCGCTTACTAGAACAAAATCAACACTGCCGGAAAATATGCCAGGGTTGGTTTGCTTCATCAGCTTGAACTTTGACCCGGGAAACATTTCATTGGCTTTGCCGGTTCCGTTTTCCGGATCAGCGTCGGGGTCACGAAGAATTAGACCTTTAGCATCCTGACGTAGCTTCTTTGTAAAATCCACATCCTTGCGAAACGCAAATGCAACAGGTTTCTCTACAAACAAAGGGTCCTGTCCCGCGAACAGCAGATCCAGCGCATAATATTTCTGCGATTGATTGATCTGAAACACAACGCATGAAGCGGACTGGATTTGCGCGGCAAGCGGTGCGAGCAATTCTTTGCTGAGTTTCTGAATTAGATCGTCTACTTTCCCTTTGAGTTTTGAATGATTTTCAAGGGCTTCGTAGATCACTCGAAAGTCAGCTGCAATTGCCTTTCTGGATAGCGACGGCCTGGAACTGCCTTCCGACGATTCAAGGCTCAGGCGATCCCCATTTTCGCGCAGGGCAATTTCAAGACAAAGTGTCTTAGCCTGCAAGGAGATGGCGCAAAATAGACCAAGGACAACAAGAGTGGATCGCATTTGAAGCAGGATGCGGATGAGGCTAAATCTGAAAAGAAAAATCGTCTACAGAAAGTAACGAACAGGCAAAAGAATCGCAGGTCGAGCAAACAAGCATCACAGTCTTTCATCGCAGTCCGTCTCCTTCGCTACCCCAACAGCCGTAGGCGATCGATCATTTGTTACACGTGTCTGAATTTAGACACTTGTAACTTCCGCTCTGTCAAATTTCAGACACATTGTTAAGTCTGACCAGATAGAACAGTCTCGCCGTGAGTGTCCCGGTGCAAAGAATAGCAAGGGAATTATCGTGAAAAGTTTTCGATTATCATCGCAATACAAAAAATAATCTTGATCCCAATTGGGAAAATTAACAGAGTTACCGCGATGAAACTGCTTCTGGTTCTATTGGCATCACACTTATTACCAGCGCTACTGTGCGTATTCTTTTGTATCCTATTGCGGAGGAGAATGGGGGAGAGATCTGTCCTTCCATTTACCGTCTTTGCGTTCATCGCTTTCGCGTGGTACAGCCTCGACTTCTTCCTGGCGCATTCAAATCCTTTCGCGGATATGGCGAGGTCCTTGAGCATGGGGCTATTCGGCATCGGTGCATTCTCGTTCGGGATTCTCCGTGGATGGAAGAGTAGGAGGTCTCGCCTCCTGCTGAAAGGATACATTCAATGGACCGCAGCATCCATAGCCTTGATGTTGTTCTGTTGTGTACTGGCTTATTGGAACCAGGACATGCTTATTTGGCCTCCAACTCTTTCACTGTTTTCACTTGGCGCTGGTTTTGCAATAACTGCAAACCCGCTGGTCCATACAAGTCGCATCATTACCAGGGCTTTTCTCTATTTTTGGATTCTCGTGGCAGCAGGGATATGCGGTGTTTATTTTTTGAGCCTGTTAGGCCTTCAAGGTTCCATTGCTTCAATCCACGTAGGATTTCTGGTTATTGTTTTTGCGATAACCGTTCTTAGCTTTCTGCATTTGCGGTATATCCGCCTTCCTCTGTCGTTTCTGTTTTATAGGGAGGTGTATCAGAAGGAAAAAATCCTGGGTCAATTCATTCAAGAAGTACAAACAATGGAAAATGCCCGCGAAAGCCAGGACAGTCTGCTTGAAATCATATTGCAGAACATTTACCGAGCGATTCCGTTCGAGAAAAGCATCCTGGTCACCTCAGATCTCGCACGCGGTATCTGTGTAAGAACACTGGGTCCTCCTTCGGACAGAATGCAGCTTGAATCAATAAAACGGAAAGTTCCATTCTTGCGCATGAAACTACCGGCTGGTTTTGCGGAAGAACTTGATCGAACTTACCTATTGGAAGAGGATTTTCCTCTTCCGTTTGTTTCAATAACAGAAAATACAAAAAGATTTAGGCGAGTCACGGACAGAATCCGAGAGGGCGTCCGTACGATCGCGGGGGAAGGGTGCGAACTATTTTTGCCACTGCTGTTCAAGAACGAAATATGGGGTCTAATATTCCTTGGCCGGAAGGCAAGCGGGCTGCCCTACTTCAACGGAGAATTGCGACTGCTAGAAAAGGCGCGCCCCGGTTTCGCGATGGCATTGCGCAATCACGCGGTGATTGAGGATCTCAGGGCGCAAAGCACAGACGAATGGAATCCTGCACGGAAAATTGCTCTTTCCTCGGAGTCGGTTTTCCATGGTCAGACACAAAGCATCAAATTGGGCGACAGGATTCTCATCTTCGCCGATCTCAAGTTCAAAGCCCTCGTTGACAAAGCTCGTCAGATTGCAGGGCTATCCCTGCCTGTTCTCATCCAGGGTGAAACCGGCACCGGCAAAGAATTGATGGCTCGCCTTTTACACGTTGAAGGCTCCGGACAAGCAACGCCCTTTGTTCCGGTCAACTGCGCGGCCATTCCCGCGGGACTGTGGGAGAGCCAGATCTTTGGTCACAAGCGGGGGGCTTTCACTGGAGCTCAGACGGATCAAGCCGGTTTTGTCGAACAGGCGAACGGCGGAGTTCTTTTCTTCGACGAAATCGGTGAAATGCCGCTGGACGTGCAGCCGAAAATCTTGCGATTGATCCAGGAAAAAACATATCAACCGGTCGGTGCGCGCAAGTCTTCTGAGGCTAACTGCAGACTTGTCTTTGCAACGCACAGAGATTTGGAGGCCATGTGTCGAACTGGCCAGTTTCGAGAAGATCTCTATTATAGAATCAATGTGCATCAACTGCTCTTGCCTCCTTTGCGAGATCGCAGGAAGGAATTGGCGGCGCTGGTGCAATTCTTAATCGATAAGTATTCCGATGAGTTTAACATTGAAAGAAAAGAGATTACCCCTGAAGTACTCGATCTCATGGGAATGTACGACTGGCCGGGAAACATCCGAGAATTGGAAAATTGCGTTGTCCGATGTTTGACCGAATCGAGTAGCTCGACGATTACCCGGGCGGATCTTCCCGCGGCGATTCGAACAAAAGTCAATCGCCGAACAAGCAAAAGGCTCAAAGTCCCTGTGAGTCCGGCCTCAATCGATTTTGAGCGTATGATCGAGGATTATGCCCGAGAGCTGCTTGTTCATACGCTGCGTACGTGCAACGGAAATCAAACCAGGGCCGCTCGGATGCTTAATATTTCTAGAGGTAAGTTGATCTATCAAATGAAGGAACTGCGCCTCAACTAAGTCAGGTACGCGTAACGTTCCAGATCGCCGTTGAATAAGAAAACCAGAGAAGCCCGAGACGCTTCTCTGGTGTATTACCTTAGTGAGGGTGCGACGAGAAGAAATACTGCCAGTCGTATTCAAGTGGAGCCAGCGTCGACTGCCAGAACTGATACTCCCGACCTATTTGTGTATGGCGTAAGGGTACCCAGTGTTGCGCATACCAAACGCTTTCCTCAGCCGGCGAAGTCCCGCCATAGAAAGTAGTGCCGTGAGCTATTCCCGGAAACAAATTCGGGAACAGGACAGCATGTCCTCCAACTACGTTGAAAAATCTGGTGTTCATCATTAAGCTCGTTGAAAAGCCCATTGCCGGCCCGAGCAGAATTCGATTCGCACGATACTCGTAAAAATCGGAGAAATTCAACGCCGTGGGGTTTTGCACGCCCCATTGTGCATTGAACTCACCATAGAGTTCATTGAAGACCGGGTCCAACGTATGCACTACCATCGGAACGTGTTGGAAGGTAGCCTGTTGTTTCATCCTGCGCGCCACATGCATAGCTAGAGCACCACCCCTGCTTGATCCAGCCAGGTAGATTTTCTTCAGGTTGGCACCGGGTGCCCGACTCAGGATCCATGCGCTGTACGCGTTGATCATTTCATCTCTCTCCTGAGGAGAATTTTGCCAGTTGAATCTAGTATCGAACACCACAGCAAAGTAGGTCTTGTAGCCGTTGAAATAACCTGCGTTGTTAAAAACCTTATCGGCCATCGAACCTACTTCAACGCGTCTCCAACATGTCGGACTGCAGCCGTTCTTGAAATTTTCCTGCTGACCCGTCAAAACGTTAACTACGCCGTCGCCAGGCGATTGCTGGCCGGCAAAGATAATCACAATGTTTTCGATCTGGGAAACAGGTGGGCTCCATATGGTTCCAATATAAGTGTCTTCCGTGTGGCCGTTGTTAACGCCCATCATATCCCAGTACGGATAGTACTCTGGATCTTGATAGGTCCAATTGAACCATTCCCTGACGCCAACCCGTCGCAGCTTTACCCAGACATCTTGATGGCCGGAGTGTTGCGGTGGAACCCAGATTCCGTATTGGGAGCCTGGACCATAACAAGGGCCCCAGCCGCAATCGTTCATGGGATCCAGGGGGGGATTGCCCCCGCCTTTGTTTTGGCCCACGGTGTCGATGCTGATGCTATCGGGACGCTGAAACTCGGAAAGGAACGAAGGATAATTCGCATCGACCTCAACCGCGTTACCGTCTTCAAACGTGGCATCCGGCAATCCAGCGGCAATGGTTTCAGCCAAGGTCGGAGAGTACGGACGAGCCGCGACCTGAACATTGGCCGCAGATTCAGCCCGAGTCGCTTGAAGTTGGGATAATTCTGTCTGGCCCTCAAAATCGGACGGCAATGGTTGAATCCCGGTCTTCTCTACTTCAGCGGCTCTCCTTTCAGATTCAGCTGCTGATATAGCCCATCGGCCTGCATTGGGGTCGATGGACGATGATTGATTAGGACCTGGGGCTGGAGAAGAATTGGTTCCGGAGACTGCAAGGATGCCAGCCATGTCCGAGGTCGACGAGCTCTCGCCCCGACCACAACCTATCACCAGAAATACTAGAGCAAGAAACGAGAGCGCCTTCAATATGTCCTTCCCCCCGGTTACAATGTTGCAAAGTTTATTCACGTAGTTTACCTCCTGCTCCTTCCGAGCAAGACCCTAATAGCAAGGAACATGCCGTGCAGACTCCGGCAAAAATCAAAGGGCCGAACCGATACTTCGTCTTTTGCAGTGCAACAGGAAATTCGCTGTGTTTCCGTTTCCTCTCGCATTCAACGGGTTTGATCCTTGTGCATCGCAACAAAGAAACCGTTCGTACAGCGGGATTCTTTTCAAAAGTCAGTCCCCTTAGTTGCAACCTGTTCAGCGAGGCTGATGTGTGTCTGAAATTAGACAGTCAGAGAATCCACTTTGTCGGAATTTAGACACGTTTCGCCCCGACGAAGTCGGGTTAATCTCGGTTGAAGGGAGAGTAATTTCCTGAGTCTAACTTACAAAAAATATCTGAACAAATAAAAGAAGCGTTCCACAATACGCTGAATCACGGATCGATTCTCCCATTCCTCGCGCGTAATTTCATGCGCATCCTTGAGATCCGCTTCAAACTGATGCGCCAGGGCCTGATTCAAGTCAGACCTGTGTGCAACCACGCTGATCTCAAGATCGTGTAGAAAACTCCTATGATCAAGGTTAGCGGAACCAATGATTGAAATTTCATTGTCTACAATCATTGATTTCGAATGCACGAATCGTGGCCTGTACTCAAAGATGCGAATTCCATTAGAAAGAAAGGATTTATAACGAGCCCGACTGGCGAACTGCGCGGCAAAAACATCGCTCCTTGCACTGACCAGAATGCGTACATCTGCTCCTCGTCTGGCGCTGTGGATGAGGGCTTTTTTGAACGAACGAGTGGGAATAAAATACGCTGACTCAATCCAGATACGCTGTCTGGCGCCACGAATGTAGTTCCGATAGATTTTCCTGAACGCTCGCCTGAAACGTGGAAAATTCTCTATGAGTTCAACCTGGCCTCTTATCTCTGCAAATCGCTGTGGGAATCTGAAGCGTCTTTGATTTACATAGTTCCAAATACGCAGAAAAGAATGTGAGGCAGCTCGAGCGATTGATCCTTCCAGGCGAATCATTGAATCGCGCCAGCATTCGCGACCAACAGCCCGACGACTGTTCTCTCTGGCGATATTCATACCTCCCACATAGCAAATCTTATTATCAATCACAACTAGTTTGCGATGGTTTCTCCTCCGGCTTCGCGGTGAGAAAATTGCAAACAGGCGAATAGGTCTAAACACTGCAAATTCTACGCCTTCCATTTGCATGCGCGCAATAGCTTCAGGCGAGAGCGAATAAGAGCCCACGCCATCCGCAAGTACGCGCACGTTCAGGCCGCTCTTTGCGCGCTGGATCAGTGCATCGATTATCTCAAGGCCAATCTCATCATCTTGAAAAATATACGATTCAAGTGAGATGCTAGATGTGGCCCGCGCTATGTCCCGACGCAATGCAGCATAGTAATCGTCACCCTCAAAAAAGAGCTTCCAGTTTGCGCAAGTTTCATCTGCAGAATTCTTATGGATCATTCGAGAATGCAGAATTGTTGCGTATTCTACAGGTCGCAGTCAAGCGAATTCAACTGGATCGTATCTTCTTTTGTTTTGATGTTCAATCTGTGGTCTGGTGAGTATGGTTGCACGCACAGCGTTTCCGGGAGGAGCATATTGTAGTCCGTCAAAACTCAACTGTCGCGCAATTGCAATGCCACGGCCATGCTCGCGGAATGCACGTTCCGGTGTCAGAGAAAGAAATGAACCGTAATCAAATCCATGCCCCTGGTCGCTGATTTGAAATTCAATCCTTCCTGGCAAGACTTCAACGGATAGATGGGCCAATCGATCGGCGAAACTTGAATTGGCAAGCCTGGACTCGATTTCCTTTTTTAGTACACCCCGGCTGAGCAATGATCCTTTTTCTTCATGCGTGATTTCAAGATTACCGTGTTCCACTGCATTGACCAACAATTCATGAAGCCCAAGCCGCGCAGCCCCGGGATCCGGGCAAAGTAATGACATTGCAAAGGCCAGAACACCTGCCTGCTCAAGGGTCTTGAAGGCAAATGTTCCGTTCTCCAGGAGTAACAGTGCATTTCTTGGAGCCTCATCCTCTTCGCGCGTCACATCAAAGTCGGCAAGGGCCGCTGTGACCAGGGCCTTGAGTGTCCTGGTTTCAAACGGCTTTGTGATATAGTACAATGCGCCTGCTGCAATTCCATCCGTGATGTCCTTTAGAGTTGAACGACCGGTCAGCATAATCACCGGAAGGAATTTGAATTCAGATTGTCGCTTAACGTGCTCCAATAGCTGCAAGCCGCTCTGGCCTGGGAGCATCCAGTCAAGCAGCATAAGTGAAACAGAATGCGGATGATTTCGCAAGAAGTCCTGTGCACTTGCTGCATCGTGGCGGGCCTCAACGGAGTAACCGGCCTCATTCAAAATGGCCTTAACATCGGCGCAGAGAATTCTGTTATCATCTACGACTAGAATCAAATTGTTATCACTCATAGTTTGTCCCTCTGCTTTGTCCCCGATTTTGTTCCTTCCGATTCAGGATGAATCCAGCGCAAGTTTGATGCGGATAGAATACAGGTTTGATTGGTCGAGTGTCCGACCCAATTAGCCTCAGGGCGCGCACCGCCCGCTGTAATTCTGGCCAGGCCGATTCTTTAGGCGATTCAACTTCTCCATCAAGAATTATGAGCCAGCTTTGTTTCTCAACTGCGCGCAGCGGAAAAGGACTTACTACCCAGCAAAGAATCGTGTCTGAAGCATTTCTTACATGAATTTCAAAAAATCGGCCATCTTCGCGTGCGTAACGGGCCATGCTTGCAGCGCCGCGCCGACTGATTTCGCGCTCGAACAACTCATTGATCCGCGCGTACTCGACCATTGGATCCATTTTTACATTCATTAGAACAATCCTTTCAAATATGGACCGATACATTGTATTGCAAACAAGGGCAGCGAGGTCAATCAATGCCCCTGAGATGTGACCTTGATGAGATTGTATCCCTTGTTTGCGTAGGATTCGTTCCAGTATGTTTGCAATTCCGCTTTCTATGTCTTTGCAAAGATGCACACTTCGCACGGTTACCTGCCATGAAGAATGCTCTTGCAACAAATGTTCAGACTCTTTGAGGTAATTATCCATTGCTTCGACCATTCCATTAGACTCCTGGAGATCGGGATTTCGCAGATCAATCAATTGGACTGAGCGCAGCAAGTTCGGTTCTCTTTCTCGAAAATAATCCAGGAAAAATCTGCTCGTGTCAACATCATACATCCAATGATTATGAGAAAGGTAAGAAAGAAACTCATCCCTATGGATTAGTTTGCATATGACGCCGGATATATTTCTATTTTCAATGTGCATCATCGCCGCGAATAATTCGACGATGGATTCTTCTGAACCAAGCGAATCGATGAAAGAACGTACGCGTTCCGAATCCTGTAAGACTGCGCTGTCCGAAAAAACGCCTTGTCTGTTCAACGACCGCAGTATTGAATTAAGTTGTTGAGCAGTAAAAGAGTCTGAGATTACGGCGCCAAATAGTTGCCGCATATCGTTATCAATCATCTCTTCAAGCAAATGATCCGGGTTGAAAAAAGTCAATTGCCGGACGCTTTGTGAAAAGGAATCACGATTGCGCGAGTCTGTTACAAGGATTGTCCCGCAAAGGTTAACCACCGTGTCACGAGTTCACCCTGATCCCGTTTGAGATAACCTGGAGCAAGTTGCTCCAATAGCTGCTCCTGTCATTGTTTGCGTGACAAAGTTGTAGCGATTTACGTGAGGATGGGATTGGTATACTCAAGAGATTTATTCTTGCCGGGAAATGCCAAACGAGAGAGAATTTTTCAATAGTTACTAGATTCGCGAGGGATTGTCATGGAAACAGGTAGTCCGGTAGTAGAGAACGATTCATTGAATACCAGGCAGTTGCTTGAGGTTCTGTCCTCGCTCAGGCGGGGTGATCTTTCGCAACGAATGCCCATGGATCATACCGGGGTGGCCGGCAAAATCTCAGACATCATAAACGATATTATAGATCAAAACGACCGGATGGTCAAAGAGTTCCAGCGGATATCAAGCGAAGTCGGAAAGGAAGGAAAGATCGGGCAACGGATCAACTCCGTGGCTCCAGGTGGTTACTGGGCTGCCTGCATTGATGCTGTGAACGATCTAATTGGAACCCTGGTGCAACCTAACACAGAGGTTATGCGCGTCATTGGGGCTGTGGCCGGGGGTGACCTTTCACAGAACATGTCGCTTGAAATTGAAGAGCGTCCTTTGAAAGGGGAGTTCCTTAGAACTGCAAAGATTGTAAACACAATGGTGGATCAGCTGAACTCATTTGCTTCAGAAGTTACCAGGGTCGCGCGCGAAGTAGGAACGGAAGGAAAGCTAGGTGGCCAGGCTGAGGTGCGCGGCGTTGCCGGTACCTGGAAAGATCTTACAGATTCGGTAAACTCAATGGCGGGTAACCTTACCGGTCAGGTGCGTAACATCGCTGAAGTTACAACGGCCGTAGCTCGTGGCGATCTCTCCAAAAAGATTACTGTGGATGTAAAAGGAGAGATCCTGGAACTTAAAGATACCATCAACACCATGGTGGATCAATTGAACTCGTTTGCATCAGAAGTAACGCGGGTTGCGCGCGAAGTAGGAACAGAAGGAAAACTGGGTGGTCAGGCCGATGTGCGTGGAGTAGCTGGAACCTGGAAGGATCTAACGGACTCAGTAAACTCAATGGCGTCTAACCTTACAGGCCAGGTGCGTAACATTGCAGAAGTTACTACTGCGGTTGCCACGGGGAATTTGAGTAAGAAGATCACTGTGGATGTGAAAGGAGAGATCCTTGAACTCAAAGACACGATCAACACGATGGTGGATCAGTTGAACTCATTTGCATCAGAAGTAACGCGGGTAGCGCGCGAAGTAGGAACGGAAGGAAAGCTGGGTGGCCAGGCCGAAGTGCGGGGGGTAGCCGGAACCTGGAAAGATCTAACCGATTCAGTAAACTCAATGGCCGGAAATCTTACCGGTCAGGTGCGTAACATTGCAGAAGTTACAACCGCGGTTGCAACTGGAGATTTGAGTAAGAAGATTACTGTGGATGTTAAGGGAGAAATCCTGGAGCTGAAAAATACAATTAACACCATGGTGGATCAGTTGAACTCGTTTGCGTCGGAAGTTACACGGGTTGCGCGAGAAGTTGGAACAGAAGGAAAGCTGGGTGGCCAGGCTGAAGTGCGTGGAGTAGCTGGAACCTGGAAGGATCTGACCGATTCAGTAAACTCAATGGCGTCTAACCTTACCGGGCAGGTGCGTAACATTGCCGATGTAACAACTGCTGTTGCAAACGGAGACCTGAGTAAGAAGATTACTGTGGATGTGAAAGGAGAAATCCTGGAGCTCAAAGATACCATCAACACGATGGTGGATCAACTGAACTCATTTGCTTCGGAAGTAACGCGGGTTGCGCGTGAAGTAGGAACAGAAGGAAAGCTGGGTGGTCAGGCCGATGTGCGTGGAGTAGCCGGAACCTGGAAGGATCTAACCGATTCAGTAAACTCAATGGCGTCTAACCTTACAGGCCAGGTGCGTAACATTGCTGAGGTAACAACAGCCGTAGCGCGCGGGGACCTTTCCAAGAAGATTACAGTGGATGTAAAAGGAGAGATCCTTGAACTCAAAGATACCATCAACACGATGGTGGATCAGCTGAACTCATTTGCATCAGAAGTAACGCGGGTTGCGCGTGAGGTAGGAACAGAAGGAAAGCTCGGTGGTCAGGCTGAAGTCCGTGGAGTAGCTGGAACCTGGAAAGATCTAACCGATTCAGTGAACTCAATGGCGGGTAACCTTACAGGCCAGGTGCGAAACATTGCAGAGGTAACAACTGCGGTGGCCAATGGAAATCTTTCCAAGAAGATTACTGTGGATGTAAAGGGAGAAATCCTGGAGCTCAAAAACACAATCAATACGATGGTGGATCAGTTGAACTCGTTTGCTTCGGAAGTAACGCGGGTTGCGCGTGAAGTGGGTGCTGAAGGAAAGCTCGGTGGTCAGGCCGATGTGCGCGGAGTAGCTGGAACCTGGAAAGATCTAACCGATTCGGTAAACTTCATGGCCGGAAATCTGACCGGTCAGGTGCGCGATATTGCTGAGGTTACAAAGGCAGTTGCGACGGGTGACTTAAGTAAGAAGATTACTGTGGATGTGAAGGGAGAAATCCTGGAACTTAAAAATACAATTAACACGATGGTGGATCAGCTGAACTCCTTCTCCTCGGAAGTGACGCGGGTTGCGCGTGAGGTGGGAACGGAAGGGAAGCTGGGTGGTCAGGCAGTTGTAACGGGGGTAAGCGGGATCTGGAAAGATCTCTCAGACAACGTAAACTCAATGGCGTCTAACCTTACAGGCCAGGTCCGTAACATTGCAGAGGTAACAACTGCCGTTGCAACTGGAGATCTAAGCAAGAAGATTACTGTGGATGTGAAAGGAGAGATCCTGGAACTGAAAAATACAATCAACACGATGGTGGATCAACTGAACTCGTTTGCCTCAGAAGTAACGCGGGTTGCGCGTGAGGTGGGAACGGAAGGAAAGCTTGGTGGTCAGGCTGAAGTGCGCGGAGTTGCCGGAACCTGGAAGGATCTAACCGATTCAGTAAACTCAATGGCGGGTAACCTTACCGGCCAGGTGCGTAACATTGCTGATGTAACAACTGCCGTTGCAAACGGAGATTTGAGTAAGAAGATTACTGTGGATGTGAAAGGAGAAATCCTGGAACTAAAAAATACAATTAACACCATGGTGGATCAGTTGAACTCATTTGCTTCGGAAGTAACGCGGGTTGCGCGCGAAGTAGGAACAGAAGGGAAGCTTGGTGGCCAGGCCGATGTGCGCGGAGTAGCCGGAACCTGGAAGGACTTGACAGACTCAGTAAACTTCATGGCGAATAATCTCACAACTCAGGTGCGCGGTATTGCAAAGGTGGTGACGGCTGTTGCAAATGGAGATTTGAAAAAGAAACTCTACCTTGAAGCCAAAGGAGAGATTGCAGAGCTCTCTGATACAATCAATGATATGATTGATACTCTCGGTCTCTTTGGGGATCAGGTAACGACGGTTGCGTCTGAAGTGGGGATTGAAGGAAAGCTTGGCGGTCAGGCCAGTGTACCTGGTGCTGCTGGTCTCTGGAGGAATCTAACCGATAACGTGAACCAGCTTGCGTCGAACCTAACTACTCAGGTGCGTGCGATTGCAGAGGTTGCAACGGGTGTGACCAAGGGAGATCTGACTCGGACTGTAATGGTTAAGGCTGCGGGTGAGGTTGCCGCCCTGTCTGATAACATCAACGAAATGATTCGAAATCTGCGCGAAACAACGCGGATTAACACCGAGCAGGATTGGCTCAAAACAAACCTTGCGAAATTTACCCGTTTGTTACAAGGACAAAGAAACCTGGTAAACGTGAGTAAGCTGATTCTATCGGAACTCGCCCCGCTTGTTTCTGCACAGCGTGGGGCATTCTTCATCACCGAACAGCTAGAAGGTGAAACAGCCCTGAAGCTCCTGGCAAGCTACGCGTATCAGGACAGGAAGAACGTATCAAATCGTTTCAGTCCTGGCGAGGGTCTTGTGGGCCAGTGTTTCCTTGAAAAAGAGCGAATCCTTCTGACCAATGTTCCAAACGACTATATCAAGATCAGTTCTGCCCTGGGTGAATCTGTTCCATTTAATATAGTTGTACTTCCGGTTCTATTTGAGGGTGAGGTTAAAGCAATTATTGAACTTGCAGCGTTCCCGAGTTTCACGCCGATTCACCTGAACTTCCTGGATCAATTGACAGAAAGTATCGGTATTGTTTTGAACACGATTGCTGCGAGCATGCGGACAGAAGAACTCCTGCTACAATCGCAGACTCTGACAGAAGAACTACAAGGTCGTCAGCAAGAACTGACCAAGACTAACCAGCGCCTCGAAGAACAGGCAAATTCACTGCAAGCATCGGAAGATCTGCTCAAAGAACAAAGGGAAGAATTGCAGGAGAAAAACGACGAGCTCGAAGAGAAGGCGCGTCTGCTTGCCAAGAAGAACATCGAAGTAGAACGCAAGAACATGGAAGTGGAAGAGGCGCGGCGTTCCCTGGAAGAGAAAGCGCGACAACTTGCCCTCACGTCGCGGTATAAATCGGAATTCCTGGCCAACATGTCGCATGAACTCCGAACACCGCTCAATAACATGCTCATTCTATCTCGGCTACTCTATGACAACGAAAACCAGAATCTTTCAGGTAAGCAAATCGAGTATGCGAGAACCATTCACAGTTCAGGAAATGATCTACTCCAACTGATCAATGACATTCTAGATCTTTCCAAAATTGAATCTGGCAAGATGATCGTGGATGTGGATCCAATTGCATTTGGAGATCTGGGCGAGTACCTGGAACGTTCCTTCCGTGAAACGGCAGCAACAAAGGCGCTTGGATTCACCATAGAACTTGCAAATGAACTGCCCGTTCGCATGACCACTGATTTGCAACGTCTGCAGCAAATTTTAAGGAATCTGCTTTCGAATGCATTTAAGTTCACGCATCAAGGCTCAGTTAAGTTGCGCATGTCCCTGGCACGGAGTGGCTGGAGTCCTGACCATCCGGTGCTGAATCGTGCATCGTCTGTGATTGCATTTTCTGTCATTGATTCTGGAATTGGGATTCCGGAAGAGAAACAGCATGTGATCTTCGAAGCTTTCAGGCAAGCAGATGGAAGCACCAGCAGAAAGTATGGCGGAACGGGCCTCGGCCTTTCAATCAGCAAAGAAATCACGCGCCTCCTGGGTGGTGAGCTGGCTCTGGAAAGCCAGGCAGGTCGCGGAAGTACATTCACCTTATTTCTGCCTATTGATTATTTACCGGTCGAGGTTCAGGAACAATCGGTTGAACTACCTTCCTGGACCCAACCACCAGCGATCGACGAGAACGGCGGAACCATGATTCAGGGAGTATTTGGCAAAGGGGACGAAATGGTACAACTGCACCGCCATGTCATCGATGATGATCGCCTATCGTTAACCCCCTCGGATGAAGCAGTGCTCATCATTGAAGACGATGAGCCGTTCGCGCGATTGCTCCTGGACATTACGCGAACAAATGGGTTCAAAGGCATCGTAGCGCTCGATGGACACAGTGGATTGAAACTTGTGCAGGAATTTCCAGTGCGCGCTATCTTGCTGGACTTGAAACTTCCTGATATGGATGGTTGGCTGCTCCTGGATAATCTAAAGCGGGATGCAAACAGGCGCCACATTCCTGTTCATATTATTTCCGTGGACAACCAGTGGCGTAAGAGTTTGCGAATGGGCGCAATCGCGCACATCTCTAAGCCGGTCAGTCGCGAATCTCTAGATGGTGCTTTTGCGCGAATCAAGAATTTCATCACTCACTCTATTCGCGTGCTACTTGTAGTTGAGGGGAGCGAGGATGCGCGTCGTAGCATGGTGCATCTGATGGGTGATTCGGGGCTTGTTGCGCAGGAAGTGAAATCAGGTAAAGAGGCCCTGGATGCAGTTCAACTTGATCACTACGATTGCATGATCACAGCTCTGCGATTGCCCGACATGTCGGGCCTGGATTTGATTGAAGAGTTGCGCAAAGGGGGATTTGAAGACCTTCCGATTGTGCTTTACAGTGAATCAGAACCGGACGCTGGCGAAACTGAACGTTTGCATATACTCAAGAAAACTACCATCCTGCGCGAGGCCAGATCGGCTGCCGGTCTTGTAGAAGAAGCCGCCGTGTTCCTGCACCGTTCCGTTCAAACTATTAATCCTGGTGAAAGAGAGCGAATCGAAGAGGAGCTTCGCAAGTTTCCTCCTTTGAAGGGGCGTAAGGTCTTGATCATCGACGACGATGTTAGAAATATCTTTGCGCTCACCAGTGTGCTTGAACGAGAGAAGATGGAGATCGCATACGCGGAAAATGCACGGGATGGAATTGAGCTCTTGAAAAAAATCCCTGATATTGAGATGGTTCTGATGGATGTGATGATGCCTGATATGGATGGCTATGAGGCGACTCGCCTGATTCGCTCCATGCCAGAATTCCGTGCATTGCCGATCATCGCTCTTACTGCAAAAGCAATGAAAGGCGATCGTGAGAAATGCATTGAGGCCGGGGCAACAGACTATATTACAAAACCAGTAAGCATAGACAAACTACTTTCGTTGTTACGAGTCTGGCTGAATTCATAGGAGTTGGAATGGAAGATAAACGAATTCAAACGAGCATTTTGATCGTCGATGATAACCCCGAGAATTTGCGTGTCATGGAGTTCATGCTGGAAAATCCGGAATTGAATATTATCAAAGCCTCCTCCGGTGAGGAAGCCTTGAAGGCGCTCATGATGCCGGATGATTTTGCCCTTATCTTCATGGATGTGCGAATGCCAGGTCTGGATGGCTTTGAGGCCGCTGCATTAATCAGGCAGCGTGAGAAATGCGCGCAGATCCCGATTATCTTTTTAACCGCGTACGGGGAAAGTGAAACTGGAGTATTTCGTGGTTATTCGCTGGGAGCCGTCGACTTTATCGTCAAGCCCATTGCCCCGGAGGTCTTGAAATCCAAGGTCTCCGTGTTTGTAGACCTGCACAAAAAGAATAAGCGCCTTACGTTACAAGAGGAACTGCTCAGGCAGAGTCATGAGCGTCTCGAGGCTCGTGTCCAGGAACGCACTGCGCAATTGAACCGCGTCAATCGTGATCTAACCACAGAAGTTGCGGAACGCACGCGGGCTGAAACAGCACTGAAAGAATCCCTTAAAGAAAAAGAAATACTCTTAAAAGAAATTCATCATCGTGTAAAAAATAACCTGCAGATTATTTCAAGCATCCTCAGCTTGCAGGGGAACTATGTAAAAGATCCGGACACGCTCCAATTGTTTCAGGAGTCGCAGTCCAGGATTAAGGCAATAGCGCTCGTGCATGAGCAGCTCTATCAGGCTGATCTTGCATCCATGCATTTGGGGGATTACCTGGAGAACCTGGTTGCAAATCTCTTCCGAACGTATGCAGTTCAGCCTGGAATCAAATATGAAATCGACACGGAAGACGTTCACATCGGCCTGGATACTGCAATTCACTGTGGCCTGATGATTACAGAGCTCGTCACTAATTCGCTTAAATACGGATTCATAGATCGACTGGATGGGAATATTTACGTGGCTCTTCGCACAAGCGGAGATGGATATCGCCTGACTGTAAGCGACGACGGAGTTGGAATAGCGCCTGATATTGACGTTAGAAATACCAATTCACTTGGGCTCCAGCTTGTGAGCACCCTTGCAGATCAGATGGGAGCAGAAATGAAACTGGAGGGTTCACCTGGAACGAATTTTTCGTTCTTCTTTGAAGAAGCAAGTGTTGTAAGGAGATAAGGCGTGGAAACAGTAAAGATCCTTATCGTTGAAGATGAAAACATCGTAGCAAAGGATATTCAGCACAGACTGATGAAGCTGGGTTATCGCGAACCAATCATAGCCTCAAACGGAGACGAGGCCCTTAGAAAAGCACTCCAAATTCGCCCGGACATTGTCCTGATGGACATCATGTTGTCGCGCGGGACCATGGACGGAGTCGATGTCGCAATGGAACTGCGCAGGAAAGCGGACATTCCGCTAATTTACTTAACTGCCTATGCGGATGCACATTCCCTTGCACGCGCTAAAGTTACAGAACCGTATGGATACATTCTGAAACCATTTCAAACTCGCGAGTTACACATAACGATTGAAATGGCAGTAAATAAGCATCGCATTGAACGTCAGCTAAAGGAAAGCAAGCAACTGCTTTCGACAACTCTGTCAAGTATTGGCGATGCAGTGATTACCACCGATTCAAGCGGAAAAGTTACGTTTCTCAATCGAGTTGCAGAGCGGCTAACTGGTTGGTTTGGCGACGAGGCAAAGGGAATGCACATCGGTGACCTATTTCTTGTGGCAGATGAAGAAACGCGAGAGCGAAGGGTTGATCCAATCAGCGCGCTCCTTTCTGAAGAGCCGGTGCAAGCGCGAGATATGGTTCTGTTTAGCCGCGACAGCAGTGAAAAGCCAGTCGAAACTACCGCTTCACGCATTGTCTTTGAAACAGGTGAGAGCCCTGGGGCCGTGCTTGTGTTTCGGGACATTACTGAAAGGAAAATGGCCGAGGAGTGGGTCCGCTACCTGGCGTATCACGATGTCCTGACCGGACTTCCCAATCGAAGTTTGTTGTTTCAAAAAGTTGGAATGGCAATGGCGCAGACTCGCCGGCATTCCAGACGGATGGCATTCTTGTTTATAGATCTGGACGATTTCAAGATAGTCAATGATACGCATGGACACTCGGTTGGTGATTCAATGCTTAGAAAAATTGCGGATCGCATTATTGCAACGGTCAGAGAAGATGACATAGTAGTCAGGTCGAGCGGCGATGAATTTATTGTAGTCTTGAACGATGTGGCCGAAACGGCTGATATTGAACTTGTTGCGAATAAGATTCTGACGGCAATCCGCGAGCGATTTACCGTAGATGCAATTCATCTGAATCAGACTGTTAGCATTGGAATTTCCACATACCCGACGGATGGGGTAAACGTTGATGATTTGATTCGTGCAGCAGACACAGCAATGTATGCGGCCAAGAGAAAAGGAAAAAACACCTATGCTCTTTATGGAGCAGAAGCACAGAGCGTCCGCGTCGGAGACCCGTAATGTTCGCTGCCAGAATACTCATTGCAGAAGATGAGAGTATTGTGGCCAGAGACATCAAAACACGATTGATTCGATTGGGCTATCCCCAGCCCATTATTTGTTTTACCGGAGAAGATGCTGTGGATCAAGCCAGGCTGGCTAAGCCTGATTTAGTCTTGATGGATATCATACTTTCAAGGGGGATGATGGATGGTATTGAGGCCGCACAGCAAATTCAATCTTTCATGAATGTGCCTATTATCTATCTAACTGCTTCCAACGATGAGGCAACGCTTACGCGCGCGAAAGCCACCAAACCCGCTGGGTTCATTCTAAAACCGTTTGAAACACCAGAACTCCGCGATACAATTGCGGCCGTATTGACAAAACATAACTTGTAAAGCCCCAGGCCTCTATTGTATCAGTTTGTTGTCGAATGCATATCGCATCAAATCCTGCACAGAGCTCATCTTCATCTTTTCGAGAATTCTGGCCCGGTATGTATTAACGGTGTTCACGCTCAGTACAAGCTCTCGAGAAACTTCCTTCATTGTTTTTCCTTGAACGATCATCATGAAGATTTGAAATTCACGATCAGAAAGAGTTTCATGGGGAAGTTTTTCACTGGGTCCGCTCAATTCTTCCGCGAGCATCTCTGCTGTGGCTGCACTCACATATCGCTTGCCGGCACTCACTTTCTTAATCGCTGTAATCAATTCTTCTGCAGCGCTACCCTTTGTGATATACCCCGCGGCTCCCGCTTTTAGAGCTCGAATTGCAAAACGATCTTCTGGGTACATGCTGAGCATCAGAACATGCACTGTCGGTGAGAGCTTCTTAACGAATTTTAATGCGTCCAGGCCGCTCATCCCAGGCAAATTAATGTCCATTACAATTATATGGGCCTGGCTCCTGGCTAGAAAATCGAGGACTTCCTGCGCCGTTCCGGCTTCGCACACAACTTCCAGGTCGGGCTGGCGAATCAGGACTTTCTTAATTCCTTCTCTGATCAAAGAGTGGTCGTCTGCAAGTACTACGCTTATCATAAGCTGCCTCCTGTGTGTTCATGCGGAATTTGAACGGAAACCAGAGTT
>JAIOPQ010000074.1 GCA_021413825.1 Spirochaetia bacterium
TTCCTTATCAATATCAAGGAATTGCGCTGCTATCTGGTACTGGCTACCCACAGGTTCGCAGCGAACCACTTTAGCCTTAACGCTGATTTCACCGGATAAGCCTGGCTGCCGGAGAGTAATATACAAAACAGTTCCCGCAGAGGAAGGGCTGCGCTGGACAAAGAGTATGCCAGTCATGCTCACATTCTGAGTTGTG
Organism: Spirochaetia bacterium; assembly: GCA_021413825.1. GTDB lineage: Bacteria > Spirochaetota > Leptospiria > Leptospirales > Leptonemataceae > JAEUSB01. Next base: position 197 of record JAIOPQ010000074.1, read on the forward strand.
CCTTCACCTGATTCAGATGGATGTACTTCCAGAGAAAAGCTGGATGTAACTCTATGAAACCGTCTGCGTTCTTCCATGCGATAACCTCGACATTTGATAAAGCCAGAGATTCCCGGTGCCTTCAACTCATTTTTCGATTCACGGGACAATTTGCTGAATTTTATTCTTCGGCCCCAGGCGCTTCCTTTGTTTTATGACGTATGGCCCATGATCCACTCGGTGCGCTTCGCATCCCGGCATTCAGAAATTATATACTCGCAAAGCTTTTGTTCGTAATTGCAGCCCAGGTTCAAATCGCAGCAGTTCGCTGGCAGGTGTACAGTCTTACAAAGGATCCGCTTGCACTTGGGATGATTGGCCTTGTAGAAGCCATCGCATTTATCGCAGTCGCGCTTGTGGGCGGGCATCTAGCCGATCGTTTGAATCCAGCTCGAATCATTCTGGTTTGTTTACTAATTCTGCTGAGCTGCTCGCTGGCTCTTGCCTTCCTCGCAGGGGGCAGTCTTTCGCTCCTCGCCCGCGGAGTTTGGCCGATTTATTCTGTGATCGCAGTGAGTGGGGCTGCGCGCGGATTTCTTTCGCCTGCCCTGTTCTCGTATATGACTGCCCTCATCCCACCTAAAGATTTTGCTAACTCATCTGCATGGAGCAGCGGAAGCTGGCAACTGGCGGCGGTTGCCGGGCCAGCCCTGGGTGGAATCATTTACGGCGCTTCGAACGCATCGATTACGTATCTTACGGACGCTGCACTTGTCGTGGTTGCAATCTTCTTTGCATGGGTCTCCAGTAAACATGCACCTCGTTTTGAACCACCGGCACCCTCGCAGGAGTCGCTTGGAAATAGTCTTTCGGCTGGACTCCGATTTGTGTTCTCGAATCAAATCATGCTCGGAGCAATGTCGCTGGACTTGTTCGCTGTGTTGTTTGGTGGGGCGGTGGCACTCATTCCAATGTTTGCAGATCAGGTCCTGATGTCTGGACCAGAAACCATGGGGCTTCTACTTTCTTCGCCAGCAATTGGCGCTGTAACCATGGCACTGGCTCTGGTGTTCTTTCCGCTTGGAAAACATTCAGGTTGGATACTTATCATAGCCGTGCTAGGATTCGGAGTCTGCATGATTGGGTTTGGACTTTCCAAATCCCTCTATCTATCCATGGGTTTCCTGATTTTCAGCGGCATGTTTGATAGCGTAAGTGTGGTAATTCGTGGAACTATTATGCAGCGATACACCCCGGAGCATATGCGGGGGCGCGTTTCCTCGGTAAATAGCATCTTTATTGGATCTTCAAATGAAATAGGTGCGTTTGAATCCGGGTTAGCAGCCAAGCTCCTGGGCCTTGTGCCTTCTGTTGTATTTGGAGGAATTATGACCATCGTCACCGTTACAATGACGATGGTCGCAGCTCCAAAACTGCGTCAGTTAGATCTCAGGACTCAGCCAGAACAATAATCCTATCCTTTGGACCAAGCGTGAATGCATTGGTTTTCTTGGGATTGACGTACACACCATATTGTTTTTCAGCCTGGCTTGATTCTGCGTCTTTTCTATAGCCGATTGCAGTTTCTCCGCGCTGTTTTGCGGCCTCAAGCACCGTGTAGAAATTGATTTCCTTTCCTGTTTCAACATAATCGGTTGCGGGTTTAAGATAAATTTCTGAACCCTCTGGCTGGAAGAGTTCTTCAAACACAGACGAAAGCTCTTTGCTCTCAGAAATTTGAGACATCATCAAGCTAATCAATTTATCGCTCACAATAAAATCATCCGCTCCAGTAACTTCTGCCAGTTCACGATTTCGATTGTCGAGCATTTCGCTTACGATGCTGAAATTGCGGTTGGATTTGGTTTCCATATCGCGCAAATGCAACAGGCTAATCAACGTGTTTGCATCAGCATGCTGCACACCAAGGCGCTCTGAATCACTGATTGTGATGATGTGATCGTAATCGACTTTCAGAAGATCGTCAAGCAATGCCCGTTCCGTTGGATGACCGTTGCGCAATTCCAACTTTTGATTTTTTAGACCACTCTTGATGGTTTCAATTTCACCTATGGCGTCTGAATTGTCTGTTACGATGCACAACGTTGAACCGGGCCCAACGTATTGATCCAGCTCATTGACCATCAGAGATCCACGGCTATTCCAGCCCAGCAGCAATGTCCTTTCCGGCTTAGGCGTCGATGAAGCAGCTGCGCGAATTACAGAGGTGTTTATTCCATAATTTGAACCGCTTCCAAGAAGGATCTTGTCATCATCTTCTGCAATTGCAATGATTCTGTCACCGTCTTCAAACTTCTCAGCAGGCTTAGGATTGAGTAGAATCGCTCCGTTCTTCTTAACGATTCCCATAAGAGCAGCGGCCGGATACTTAAAGATTAGATCTGCATACGTCGATCCGGTCAGGCTTGGTTCAGCTTTGATATAGATTTCATCACCGCCAAAATCCAGGAGCTCTGTATAAACGACTGATAGCCCAGGCTGCCGACAGGTTTGAACCATGATCCGCGCGATCACTTCCGGAGAAAGAACCGTCTTAACTTCTTCCTTGCCAATCATCTTGCAGATATCGACTGAGTCAGCACCCTTCAGCTCAGCTACAATGTGGTATGGCTCAGCCCTGCGGTTAGGGTTATTGACGATTGCCAGCGTACTCTTGATTACCTGCGCATCTGCATCCTCGCCCGTTCCAGATAGAATGATAATACTGCGCGAAGCTTGCGGATTTGCAATATCAAGGTCCACAAAGTCAATTGGATTGCCCGTGCGACATACGATCTTGGTCTTGCCACGATTTTCAATACGCGCTGAAATCTCGTCGTCCATTTCCACTTTGTCTTTCTCTGCAAGGATGACAATGCAGGCACGACCGCGGGATTTGTTGGCTTCGCAGATTTCAGAGATGATGGTGAAGATGTTTTCTGACCAGCCAAGGATCAACGTATGATCCTTTTCGACTACAAGGGATTTGCCCTTGCGCATTTCTTCCAATTTCTGATCAATCCCGCTGGACAGAATACCAACCAGAGTACTTACAATGAAGATTCCACCAATCGTAACGGTGAACATTGAGAATAGAAAAACCCAGCTTCCTGAATCCCCGCCCATGGTTCCTGGATCCAGTGTGCGCATCAGACTCATCCAGAGTAATTCCCCGAAGCCCGGAGTTTCCCCTTTGTCGTCTGCCGGAGCCAGGCCAGCCAGTGTGTCTACGGCTGCGATGCCAAGGATAAGCAGCAGCGTCAAAAGAGACAGGTACAGGATCAGGGCAATGGCACCCTTTGACATCATATTGTCGAAATAGTATTTGAACTTATGTTTTAGTGTAATTTTGGGCATTTTGTGCACGAACCTCGTGAGTGAGAAATTTTCCTGCAAACAAATCGGCAATTAAATTTATTCGCAAAGGCGAAATCTTGGACGCCTCGCAGGCGAATTAGTTTTGACAGAAGAGAGATTTGAAGTTTTTTCCGGGCAATGGTAGATCACAGATACAAGCAACCTGAAAATGCGCCGGGAAAATGGTATGTAGATTCAACGTGCGTCCCCTGCCATGTCTGTCTGGAGGAGGCGCCAGGCCTGTTGGCCTACGCCACAGATGAAAGCCACGTGTTCTTCAAAAGGCAGCCAGTAACGGCCGAAGAAACAAAACTTGCCTCCAATGCAATGCAGGCATGCCCTACAGAAGCAATTGGAGACGATGGGTAACGACTGGAACGACTACGATTCTGCTCGATTACTTTTTGCGAATCAGGTTTTTCAGATCACTGAATTGAAGCAGATCTCGCTGGCTTTTTCCGGCTGCAATCATCGGGAACACTTTCTCATCCGCCGGAATCATTACTTCTAGAATCGCAGGCTCATCGTCTTTCAAGAAGAAGTCCAGTCCGCCTTCAATCTCATCCGGCGAACTGATGCGCATTCCACTTATTCCATACGCCTCTGCGAGTTTGATGAAGTCCGGGTTATACGACCATTCAGATTCGGCAAAACGTTCCTCATAGAAGAGTTCCTGCCATTGACGTACCATCCCAAGGAAGTTGTTATTCAATAGAAGAATCTTAACGCCAAGGTTGTACTGGCGAATGGTTGCAAGCTCCTGGATGCACATTTGATACGAACCATCGCCGGTCACGCAGATTACTAGATCATCAGGTTTAGCAAACTTTGCTCCAATAGCTGCGGGCAATCCGTATCCCATGGTGCCCAGGCCACCACTTGTAAGCCAGCGATTGGGTTCATCAAATAGATAGTACTGCGCAGCCCACATTTGATGCTGACCAACGTCAGTCGCCACAATTGCTTTACCCCTGGACCTTTCATACAGGCGTCGCAGAATGCGCTGTGGTTTGATTACTTCTGTTGAATCTTCAAATGCGAGGGGAAAGGTTTGTTTGTACTCCTCCAGGTGATTGATCCATGGGCTGCGATCTTTCTTTTCCACGTACGGAAGAAGTGCCTGCAGTACGTCCTTTAGATCACCGGCAACCAGATGATCCACGTTAACTCGTTTGTTGAATTCAGAAGAATCAATATCAACGTGCGCGCGAACTGCGTCGCGTGCAAAATCGTTTGGTTGACCAGCTACGCGATCATCATATCTGGCACCGAGCGAAAGTAAAAAATCGCACTCAAGCACAGCCTTGTTGGCTGCGGCAGTCCCATGCATTCCAAGCATTCCGACTGCAAGTAAATGTGTTCCAGGGAATGCTCCGATTCCCATGAGAGTTGTTGTAACCGCGCTCATGGAAGTTTCTGCAAGTGTACGAATCTCCCGCGAAGCCATTGCATTGATTGCACCGCCACCCACATAGAGTAACGGCCGCTCTGCACGATTTAGCGCCTCAGCCAATGCCTTAACATCACCGAGAACTTCGTTCTTTCTGATAAAGCGCGGCGAGAGTTGCGGTGCCGCACTCAGGACCTCCGTTTCATTTTGTTGCACGTCTTTAGGAAAATCGATCAGTACCGGACCGGGTCGACCGGTGTTACATAATAGCCAGGCCTCCTCAAAAACGCGTGCAAGATCATCCGTGGATTTTACGAGCGCATTGTACTTTGTAACCGGAATTGAAATTCCAAATATGTCTGCTTCCTGAAACGCATCCGTGCCGATTGCACTGGTGGGCACCTGTCCGGTGATTACAAACAATGGAATTGAATCCATCTTTGCATCGCACAGACCCGTAATGGTATTTGTGGCTCCGGGGCCACTTGTAACAATTACTACACCGGGCTTGCCCGTCACCCGAGCAAAGCCCTCTGCCATGTGCACGGCACCTTGCTCATGCCGCACCAGGACGTGCTTGATTTTAGAATGGTAGAGTTCGTCGTAGAATGGAAGTATGGCACCACCAGGGTAGCCGAAGACTAAGTCCACGCCATGCGATTGAAGCAAATCCAACATCAGCTTAGATCCATTTTTCTTCATTGCACGTTTCTCCGGGGGATATTTCAATAAAATGCGAATCAGGCCTGTATGACAAGCCCAAAAGAACTTAAAGACGGGCACGCTCTCACAAGCTACATACAGCAGACCGATCTGGAACATCCAGGCCCGCTCATTATTTCTGGAGATGACGTTGAGACTGTTGACGTGGCTTTGAATCAGATTAAAGCCAGGATTCTAGCCAGGCATAAGGATTGTCTCATGCCTGTGTTTGCAAACGAACCCGACGACGACGTTCGATTTGTAACTGAAATTGAAAACGTTCCCCTCTTTGCACCCTACCGTCTAATCATTGTACGCGACGCACAGGCTGTTTTATCCCGAACCATAAAGAACAGTGAAACACGAGAGATGCTCAAACGCGCGGCCCACAGCTTACCGGACCGGACCTGGATTGTGATGCAATACTCTGGCAAACCCGGAGCTGATTTTCTTTCCGTCTGGCCTGAGGGCCTCACGCATTATCCTACAAAAGATCTTTTCCCGGAACAGATTATTGAGTTTGTGCGGACCACGGCACGTAAGGCTGGCCTTCAACTCTCGGAAGAAGCAATCGTAGAAATCCGCGATCGAATCATCCCGAGGCCTGGAGCCCTTGAAGCTGCAGTGCAACGAATCAAAGCCAATTTACCAGCAGGTCAGAAACAGGCAAGTCTTGAGTTTGTGGAGGAAGTTCTGTTTCCATCACCGGGCTGGAATATTAGCGTAATGATCGATGCGCTCTTTCAGGGTGATCCCAATCGATTTTTTTCCGAAATCGCAAAGCGCGACCCAATGGAAGATTTTGCAAGACCCCTCAAAGCTATCTTAAACCGTACGGATGAACTCAGGCGCGCGCGTGTTGCTCTCGATCAAGGCCTGTCTGATAGAGATGTCATGGTTTTGACGGGACATGCAACCAAGCATCCCTTTGTTCAAAAAAAGATTCTACAGCGCCTGCGTTTTGAATGCGAAAATTTCCCGCACGACAGGTTACTTTCGATCTACCAGACTCTCGATGCGCTATTCATTGCTTTTAGATCCGGAACAAATCGAGATGAGCAGCAGATTCTATTTCTAGAGCGGCTAACAGTCAATTTCTTCTAGGTTATTTGCTGGACTTCCGGCAGAGCCAATCGCACATGATTGTATATGAAGGTGAAATTCTGGGGAGTCCGGGGTTCCATCGGATCGCCCGTTAAAGGGCATAGCATCCGTGAGAAAGTCAGACGAATTTTGCAGTACGCGTCCCCGGCAGATATCCTGGATGATGATGCAATCGAACGTTTCGTAAAAGCGCTTCCGTTCTCTTTGCTCCAAACATACGGCGGGAATACCACCTGTCTTGAAATTCGCTCCGCTAAGAACGATCTGGTCATTGTGGATGCCGGAACTGGAATCCGCGAACTCGGAATGAAAATGCTGGCAGAGGGATTTCTTCAGGGCAAGGGCGAATGCGATATGGTATTTACTCATACGCACTGGGATCATATCCAGGGGTTACCGTTCTTTGCACCGTTCTATATTCCCGGAAATAAGTTTCATATCCATGCAATCTCAGAAGACATTGAAGACCGCCTAAAGTATCAACACTCCTCGCGGCATTTTCCTGTTGGATTTGATGAAATGCAGGCAACGCGTGAATTCATTCAGCATCCTGAAACCACTGAATGGAATATAAAAGGTTTAAAGGTACGAACCAAAGGAATGCGTCATCCTGGGAATTCGTACTCGTATCGCTTCGAAGAAGACGGCAAATCAATCATTTTTGGAAGCGATGCAGAATTCAAGCTTGAGGACATGGATCGCATCGACGAATACATGGAGTACTTTCACAACGCTGATGTTCTAATCTTTGATACGCAATATACGTTCGAGGAACAACTTCAGAAAATTGACTGGGGACATAGCTCTGCCTCAATTGCGACGGACATAGCCCTGCGAGCAGGCGTAAAAAAACTGGTATTGTTTCATCACGATCCAAGCTACGACGATGAAAAGCTCGATGAAGTATACCTGCGCGCGCTCAGGTACAGGGAAATGATGGACAAACAATCAAAACTCGAAATCGTAATGGCCTACGAGGGACTGGAGCTTGCCGTATGAAATTCTTCACCCAATTGTTCCTGGCATTTCTTTGTTCCGTTTCACTGCTGCATGCAGATGAACTGCGCGAAAGAATCGGAGCTGTGCCAAATCCCAGGCCAACAGGTGGCTGGGTAGCGGATCCATCTGGTTTGATCCAGAGTCGCACGGCTCAAATCAACGCACTCATCTCGGCACAGGAAGCGAAAGACGGAACTGAAATTGCAGTCGTTGTACTCCCAACCATTGGAAAACTTGTGCCCAAGGAATTTGCTGTAGCCCTGTTTAACACCTGGAAAATCGGCAAAGCAGATAAAGACAACGGACTGCTGGTCCTCCATATACTGGATCAGCGCAGGGTTGAAATCGAGACTGGATACGGAATGGAAGGCACTCTTCCAGACGTTAAATGCAAATGGATACTCGATGAAATCGGAGTTCCCTTTTTCAAAGCGAGCAGCTCTCGGCGGAATTGGACTGTATCTCCTTAGCTGGATTATCTACGCGTTATTCGGCATTGGCAGAAAGCCCTACACCCGCTATAAGATATTTGAAAAAGCAGGCTTCCCATTTCAATACGGCGCGGCGCTGCTTGGCTCAGGAAGTGCCTTTGCCTTTGAATACGCCAAAACGGATACGTTCTGGTCCCCGGCTCCCGTTCTAATTGGCCTGTCAATGCTAGTAGGCTGGTTACGCGGCAAGAAGCTCAAAGCATTACGAGAAGAGCCGCGCATATGCGATTGCGGTAAGACCATGCACAAACTTTCAGAATCGGACGATGATTCCTACTTAAAGAAAGGTAACGTAGTAGAAGAGAAGATCTTGTCCATGGATTATGATGTCTGGGTTTGCACTTGCGGCAAACATTCCATCGAAGCGTATAAGGGAACCTCGCCTGCAGACGAGTGCGAGAAATGCCATTTTAAAACGTATCAGCTCACATCCTCAACTGTGATTACTGCAGCTACCACTTCATCGGAGGGGCTACGCGAAGTAACCTACCTCTGTGCAAATTGCAGCCACGGTGAAACCGTCAGACAAACGATTCCAAGAATTTCAACGTCGTCTAGCTCAAGCGGCGGAAGTTCGAGCGGTGGTTCCTTTGGTGGTGGAAGTTCTGGCGGCGGCGGCGCTGGTTCGAGCTACTGATTGCCCGAATCTCCTGACAGAGTCGTTCGGGATGGATGCATCAGGCCATCATGGCCAGGGTATTGAGCAAAGCCTCACAAATATCGGGTTTTCCCCGCTTTTCTACGCTGGCGCGCTTCTCGGCCTTATAGGCACGATTGGTTAGAAAGCGCCAGGCATACCTTGCTTCGAGTTCGATTGAATTGGCTGAAACTTCCGAGGTGGATTTCCATGCCTTCCCATCGTACACAAAACTCCAGGTTCCACCAGATTGCCCGGAAATAATCAGGGTCGCTGTGTCGCCTGACGTTGAATTGAGCTCTGCAAGGGCCACTGGCACAGCCAGCGCAAAAATATCGTAAACAGGTCGCAAATACCTGGGTGATTCGATTGCATGCGAATCAAATGCGTGACGAATCTGCTGCTGATGATACCATTTCTCCGTGTAGTCACGGGCAAAATCGGCACGATTGGTTGATGTAGCCTCACCCATCCAGTCTACAGGAAACACTGCTTGTCCTTCCAGGTCCGCCGCATCCATAAGCGAAGCATATTGCGAATCAAACCGTTCGATCATTTCAAGCAGCACTTGCGGGCTGAGCCGCCGCGCTGCCTCAACCCAGGTTGAATTCAAATGGTCCAGATAATTGAACAACACCGGAAAACGCTCAGTATCGTACGGCGGCATCGCAAAATTGTCTCTGTGAACTGAAACACGACGCATAGATCCATCGAGCAAATGGGCTGCTATGTCGCGCACGGTCCATTTTGCGGAGATTGTCTTCCGGTTCCAGTCTGCCAGCCTGAGTGTGCGTAAGAAATGCGCGAGATCACCGCTTAATTCCCTGAATAATTTGCGCGTATCTGGAATATTGCTCAGATTTGTTTCAGACATGAGTTTATACCCTACTCTATTTCAAAATGCCTGTCAATCCCGCATAACGGCGGTTTTTTGCTCCCGCCAGGCTGAAACTTACTGCAGCAGGCGCATGCGATTTCGCCAACTGTTCTCGCCTTCGCGCAACGCATCCTGGGCTGTCTGCCACGTTTCATTTCCATTTAAGTAAGCGATTAGAGTATTGTCGCCCGCTAAAAGTTCAATTGCAGGTCGATCGGAGCGAAATTCGTATGGGCCCTGGTTCCATTCAAACTCAGGACATTCTTCTCTAATCCAGCGGAGTAGTTGCAATGTATGCCCGAGCGAGTGATAGGCCTCGCCTGTGAGATGAATCTGGAATCCAGAGCACAGTTGCCCGGCATGCTTATGAAAGGTTGGAATAAAACGAAGTGGTCTGATCACCGCTCCTGTAACCCGAGGCGGATTTTTCCCCTCCAGCTTAGAGAGGTATGGCGCGCCCCAGATTTCAAATGGTCGCGTAGTTCCGCGGCCTTCGCTCAAGTTCGTTCCTTCGAGCAAACATTGCCCCGTATAGACCAGATGCGTATGGGGTCCTGGCATATTGGGCGAGGGAGGAATTCGAAACGCTGGGATTTTTTCATCCGGCAAGAAACCCACTACCTGAAGCGGAAAATTGGCGCTGGCCTCGTCGTAGAAAAATCGTGCCAGTTGTCCGACTGTCAGTCCGTGTCTGTGCGGTAAACCCACAGGGCCTACAAATGATTCGAATAGCGGTGAAAGCGCTGTACCCTCCACGCTGATGCCGCACGGATTGGGTTTCCCGATTACATAGACAGGGATTGAAATACTATGCTCAACCATCGTTTCAAAAAGATAGCGCATGGTGGTTGCAAACGTGTAGTAGCGAACGCCTATGTCCTGAATATCAATGACGATTGCATCTAGATCCCTGAGCGCTCCGGCCTGCGCGGCCAGCGTTTCTTCAGAATTTCCATACAAGGAAACGATCTGGCAGTTCAATCCCAGTCCCGAGTACACTGCCGTATCCGAAAGTGCAATTTGATCCTGAAGCTCGGCAAAAAGGCCATGTTCGGGGAGGAAGAGTCTGTGCAAGGAGCCGCGTCTGGAAAGAATTTGAAACAGGTACTGGCCAGAAACAAAGTCAAAGGAAGTGTGATTGCACAAAAGCCCCAGCTTTCCGGAATGAAAAACGGAATCCTTCATCTGAAGGAATCTTTCGATTGCAGGCATAGGCAGCATTATGTCTCTCTGTCAAAATCGTCGAGTTTTAATCTTTGAAGCTAAATGATGAACAGGAACGGGCCGTTCGCACCTTGAACGGCCCCGTGCTAATATTTGCCGGCGCCGGCAGCGGTAAGACACGCGTCCTAACGGAACGCATTCGCAGGATGCTTGAATCCGGAATTCCAGGAACGAGAATTACAGCAGTAACGTTCACAAACAAAAGTGCCCGTGAGATGCGTGAACGATTGTCCAAAATCGATCGCAAACAGCGCAAAGGGCTCATCGTAAGTACGTTTCATTCCCTTGGTGTTAGAATCCTGAGAAGTCACATTGAGAAGCTGGGCTATCACAACCCATTTACTATCTTGTCCGAGGACGATAGACTTCGAATTCTTTCAGAAATCTATTCCAGACACAAGCTTGATCCATCGGACGCAAAGAAGGATGGGCTACTCTCCTGGTTTTCGCGCGCCAAAAATTCAATGGCAGACCCGGAACGCTACTTTGAGTCCAACGGTCTCGATCCTGGCGCAATGGACTTTTTTGATGAATATGAGCATGCACTGCAAAGCACAAACAGCCTGGATTTTGACGATTTGATTCTGCTGCCGATCAAGCTATTCAAGAAAGAGAAGGAAATCCTCGAAGACTACAGAAAGCATCGTACACATTACCTTGTAGACGAATTCCAGGATACAAATCCAATGCAGTACGAGTTTCTCTCGCTGCTGGTAAAGCCAACGCACCATATATTTGCTGTAGGCGATGACGACCAATCGATCTACGGCTTCCGCGGCTCTGATGTAAATCTGATCCTAAACTTTCACAAGGATTTTCCTGGGGCTGGAGTTCACAGGCTTGAAAAGAACTACAGATCACAGGCGGAAATCGTAACAGCGGCTTCTGCTGTAATCAAGAACAATCCATCGCGCGCTCCCAAGCAACTTCGCTGGGTAAAACCGCACGGTGAAAAGATACTTGGAATGTATGGAACTGACGAGGAGGAAGAAGCCGTGCTTGTAGCAGAAGAAATTCGCCGTCGCATGGTTCGCGAAAAGCGGAGACCGGAAGATTTTGCGGTACTGCTTCGCACGAATTTTCAGTCCCGCGCTTTTGAGAATGCGTTTCGACTCGCCGGGATTCCCCATCGTGTTGCAGGTGGATATAGATTCTTTGACAGACGTGAAGTTCGCGATGTGATGAGTTATTTGCGAGTGCTGGCAAATCCTAAGGATGAACTGAGTCTGATCAGAATCCTATCGCGGCCCGGAAATGGAATTGGTGAAGTTTCGATTCAACGCATGCGCGAAGCTTCCTCGCTTGGCAGCGGCCTATACGATTTTCTTCTGAAAATGCAATCAGAACCTGGACTCGTTCAATTGAAGCGCGAAGGGTCTGCGTTTATTGCAGAGCTTATGGAGTTACTTGAACGGCATAAACCAGCATTCGGCCGGGGCCTGACCAATGCAGCCCGAGCGCTCGTGTTCGATCTTAAACTCGAATCGCAATTCAGGAAAGAAGGCGAAGAAGACAAGGCCATTGCAATGCGTATGCAAAATGTTTCTGAGCTGCTAAATATGATGCAACATATGGAACAGGAAGCCCGCGAAGACGGCGAAGATTTTGGCCTGTTTGATTTTCTAAAAGCAGTGACCCTTCTGACCTCGGATGAGGAGGAAGAACAGGGCGGTAAAACCCAGATCATGACCGTGCATGTTTCAAAGGGCCTGGAATTTCCAGTGGTTTTTCTTTCCGGGCTGATGGACGGACTTTTCCCTCCGCAACGATCGCTTGAAGAATCGGCTTCGGTTGAGGTTGCCGTGGCAGAAGAAAGGCGATTGTTCTACGTTGGAATGACGCGCGCAATGGACGTGCTCTACGTGACGGCTTCGCGCACCAAAAAAAAGTTTGGCGAGGTTCTGGATATGGAACCTTCGCGCTTCCTGGACGAGATTCCAGATGAATCGTTAATCTGGCAAACAGGCCATCCGTCCGCCCCGAGACCAGAGCCGGAAAATGAATTGACCGGTCTTTTGAGCGGACTAGACTCCTTTCGAACAGGCGGTGTATAATGCAAATCGTGCTTTCAATCTTCATTACGGCTATAGTATCATCGCTCCTCACGCTCGGGTTTGTGTATGTCTTCTATAGGATGTACCTGCGCGACGCGCTTGACCGTAAGCTCGACGAAAACATGGAACGCGCCAAACAGAAAATCAAAGAAGGCATGAAGGAAGAGGCCATGGAACTACTTCCAAAGTTCCGATCCGAAGTGCGCGAAGGATTTAAAGAGGCCCTGAACTCGGCTATGGGTGGCCAGATACTTGAGAATGTTACGCGACCTATGTCGTCTATCGTTGAATCCAGCCTGAGCTTTCTAATCGGCAGACCGGACGAACCAAACAAGTAATACCAGGGCACTCAAGGCAGCCAGAAACCCTCACCCTCAGAAACGGTCGCCTGCCCCTCTGATTGATCTGCGCCAGCCGCATACCCAATCATGCAAACACACTCCCCCATTCTATCATACCACGCAAGTGTGACATGCTCCGCTTGACGCCCGTTCCCTATCTGCTAACGCTGGCCGCCACCGAGGAGCCCTGGCTTCTTTCTTGCCGAATCCTTTGCCCGCCACCTCGAAAACCACCCACAAGGGGGTGGGCAAGCTCTGTCCGGGCAAGGGTGCGGGGTCAGTTTGTTGCTGGAGCGGGCGTTTGAGTCGAGGGCTGCGTTGTCTGTGGGGCTGTGGGTTGAGTGACCGGTGGGGCTTTTGATGGCTCTACTGGATCGGATTCAGCCGCCGGAACAGAATCGCGATTGTCCGTGTTACGACGCGGCATCGCATCCGATTTGTGAAACGCTGTAGTATTCAGTTCAAGGGAAATCTTCTGGAACACACTGCGGCGATCTGAATACATACGACCATAGTTGTCCTGATGAACTTCCAGAACATTGACTGAAATTCGTTTGCCCTTCAAATCATCGGAGATGATTTTGGGAACAAGATTACGACCTGTCATGTTAATCAACAGGTTCAGAATTTCATTGAACTTGGATTGCGCTTCTGGCTGCTCCATCAGATTTTTAACATCGTCAAGGGTAACCAGTTGATATTTTGCCTTTTCTGGGACAGGAACCTTGGCCTCAAGGAGTGCCAGGAGCGCATAACGTCTGCCTCGACGAATTCGCAGAATCCCGTCCGTATAATAATTGATCTTGTTAGCATACAGTTGCGGGCCGCTGTTGAAACCACGCATGTAAAATAGACGAGTGCTTTCAATATCCCGAAAACCCAGCTCAAGTAGCTTCTTTGCTGTCTGATCGCGCGTCAAAACGATGATGGGCGCTGAGGCTTCGAGCAGAACCACAGTCTCTTCAATATAGTTGTCCAGGATTCGTCTGTGCAATTCTTGCAGGTCCTTTTGAGAAAGGCGCATCTCCTGGTAAACCTTGGAGTAATTGCCCTGCAGATACCAGAGATTGGCATAGAAATCATGTTCGATGGCACTCTTGTAAAGCGTTTCGAGCTCGGCGCGCATCCCTTTGGGATCTTCTTCTGCCGAAGGTCCCCGCAGGTTGACCACACAGATATCCATGAACATCAGTGCGCGCCTGTTATCGTTCAGGACGTCTCCCATATTGGAGTAATCCGGGGAAACAGCTACGAGCGGGCCAGCCCCCAGGGCAATGAATAGCAGTAAGAACGCAGAATAGACTCTCACGGAGTAGGTATCGGCCTGCTGGCTGGAATTTCGAGCAAAATCCGGCTGTTGCCGGAGCCTAATCCTACTCCCCTCGAATCAAATCCTCAAAAATCTCCCGTTTACGGATGACTTCTGCCTGGCCATTGCTCCGAATCAGAACCTCAGCAGGCCTGGGCCTGGAATTGTAGTTGGATGCCATCGTAAAACCATACGCCCCCGCAGAAGCCAGAACAACCAGATCCCCTGCCTGAAATGCTGGCAGGGATCGATCCTTTGCAAAGAAGTCACCGGATTCACAGACTGGCCCAACCAGGTCACCAAAACCGCTTAACGGCCTTTCCGGATCTGAAAGCACATGGTGATAGGCTTCATAGAGCGAGGGTCGAATCAAATCATTCATGCCGGCATCACAGATAAAGAAGGTCTTGCCCGATTCAGTTCTGCTATCATTTGCTTTTTCCACTGATTTGTCTGCATGCTCTGCACCTTTCAAATACAACATACGAGCGATTAGAATTCCTGCATTTCCAACAATACTCCGGCCTGGATCAAACATAAGTTCAAGTTCGGGTAGCCCCACAGAATCAATGATCTGTTTTACATACTCTTCGGGAGCTGGCGCTTGCTCTTCCGCATAACGTATGCCCAGGCCACCGCCTACATCCAGATGATGCAATTGCACACCGGCCGCGCGCACCTCGTTTACAAGCTTAACTGCAATCTGCCCTGCCTCTTTAAACGCTGAAAGTTCTGTAATTTGCGATCCGATATGGAATCCAAGACCTGTCGGTTCAATGCCCGGAAGACTTGCTGCAAGTTTATAGATAGAAACTACTTCTTTGTGACTGATTCCAAATTTATTTTCTTTTAGCCCGGTTGAAATATAAGGATGAGTCTTTGGATCGACGTCAGGATTCACTCGCACACTGATCCTAGCTGTTTTCCCCAGCTCCTGTGCTATCTTTGAAATAGCTTCTAGTTCGGCGCGCGACTCAACGCTCAAAAATAAAATGCCTGTGGTGATCGCATAACGTATTTCATCTGCGCTTTTGCCTACACCTGAGAACACAATTTTATCGGGTGTGAGTCCTGCTTTCAGGCAGCGGAATAATTCCCCGCCGCTTACAATATCTGCGCCGCATCCAGATCCAGAAATGATACGTAGTACTGAGAGATTAGAATTTGCTTTGACCGAATAATAAACGCCTGCTTTTCTGCTATCAAATGCAGACCTCAGCCTTGCGATACGATCGAGTATGGCTGCTTCCGAGTATACGTAGAGCGGAGTGCCAAATTCTGCCGCCAATTGGCGAATGCTGGCACCCTGCCATTCAAGGTTGCCATTTTTATAAGCAAACGATTCGATTTTCATTTTTTATCCTAATCCTGGGATTTTTATTTGACCCGTTTTTTCTAACACACATATTCGTCCTCCGGTCAGGGGACATAATTCTGAGGCCAGAATAAGCAGTCGGTTGTTTACTAAAAATCTGATTGCCTTTTTTCTGTTTTCTGAGTTCATTCGTTCCAGGGCAGGAAATCCAGGTTAGCAAGTTCGCCCAGCACATTCGCCGGGGAAGACATCATAGAGGTTAGTCATGCGGATCCACAGATATTTTACCAAGAACAACGCCAATACGAGCGAACAAATCGCCCTACTTTCAAAGGCAACATCGGAAGCAGCATCGCTCAGCCCTGCCTGGGGGCAGCTCAAATGGGACATTCGCGTATCGCGCATTGTAAACCCGGATGGATCGGTGGTATTTGAAGCTCCAGCCGTTGAAGTTCCGGAGCAATGGTCGCAAGTTGCAGTAGATATCCTCGCCCAGAAATATTTTCGCAAAGCAGGCGTGGCTGCATTTACAAAGCCAATCCATGAAGAAGGCATTCCAGTCTGGTTGCAACGCCGCGAACCAGACCAGGACAAACTTGCAGCCCTTCCAGAAGCGCAGCGTTATATAGGAGAAGTTTCCGGTAAGCAGGTGTTCCATCGCCTGGCAGGTTGCTGGACATACTGGGGTTACAAGTACGGCTACTTCACATCAGAAGAAGATGCATTTCATTTTTATCAAGAACATTGCTACATGCTCGCTTCGCAGATTTCTGCACCAAACTCTCCGCAGTGGTTCAATACAGGTCTGAACTGGGCCTACGGAATCGATGGAAAATCACAAGGTCACTACTACGTAGAGATGAAAACGGGGGATCTAGTTCGCTCCAACTCATCATACGAACGGCCACAGCCTCATGCATGCTTTATTCAATCCATCAGCGATGATCTTGTAAACGAAGGTGGAATCATGGATCTCTGGGTGCGTGAAGCGCGCCTCTTTAAATACGGCTCAGGCACTGGAACAAACTTCTCAAACCTTCGCGGCGAAGGCGAGCCTCTCTCAGGCGGCGGGAAAAGCTCAGGTCTGATGAGCTTCCTTAAAATCGGCGATCGCGCAGCTGGAGCTATTAAATCCGGCGGAACTACGCGTCGCGCAGCCAAAATGGTCTGTCTCGATATGGATCATCCAGACATTGAAGAATTCATCAGCTGGAAAGTAATCGAAGAACAAAAAGTTCTGGCAATGGTTACAGGCTCAAGACTTGCCAATCGTCATCTGAATTCAGTTATGGCAGCGGCACATGCAGAACCTAATCCTGAACTTAAATTTGACAGAAAGAAGAATCTTCCGCTAAAAAAAGCAATCCATGAAGCGCGTCAGGCGCAGATCTCTGAAAACTACATTCAACGCGTCATTGAACTGGCAGGCCAGGGATACAAATCGATTCTGTTTGAAGAGCTTACAACTGACTGGCAGTCCAGAGCCTATCAGACAGCATCGGGTCAAAACTCAAATAACTCGGTTCGCATTACAAATGAATTCATGGACGCGGTTGAACGCGATCAACCATGGAAACTCTATTGGAGAACAGAACTGGCTCGCGCGAAAAAACAAAATCGCGAAGCTAAGGCGATGAAAACCCTCAAAGCACGCGAACTCTGGGAACAGATCTCCTATGCTGCATGGTCCTGCGCCGATCCAGGACTTCAGTTCGATTCAATCATCAATGAGTGGCATACATGTCCAGAAGATGGAAGAATCAACGCATCCAACCCATGCTCTGAATACATGTTCCTGGATGATACAGCATGTAACCTTGCGTCCATTAATCTGCTTAAACTTCTGAATCAAGAAACAGGTGAGTTCGACGATCTGGGCTACCGTCATACGGCGAGGCTCTGGACCATCGTACTTGAGATTTCTGTTGCAATGGCTCAATACCCATCACAAGAAATTGCAAAGCTTTCACATATCTTTAGAACTCTGGGCCTTGGGTATGCAAACCTGGGAAGCCTGCTGATGGTTATGGGTCATTCGTATGATTCGGAAAAGGCACGTGCAATCGCTGGGGCTCTTACATCTATCCTTCATATGAATGCGTATGCAACGTCTGCTGAACTGGCAGAACGCATGGGGCCATTCGAAGGCTATGCTAGAAACAAGGGGAACATGCTTCGCGTAATTCGGAACCATCGCCGCGCTGCATACAATGCGCCAGCCTCAGATTATGAAGGACTATCTGTACTTCCGGTTGGAATTTCTCCTGTGTATTGCCCGCCATATCTCTTAAAGGCAGCGCAGGAAGAATCAGACCGCGCCCTTGCACTGGGCGAGAAACATGGCTACAGAAACGCTCAAGTGACTGTGCTTGCGCCTACAGGCACGATTGGTCTTGTAATGGATTGCGATACAACTGGAATCGAACCGGACTTTGCTCTGGTTAAATTCAAGAAACTTGCTGGTGGTGGATATTTCAAGATCATCAACCAGAGTATTCCTCCGGCGCTAAAACAGCTGGGTTACACCCCAGAGCAGTCAGATGCAATTGTTAAGTATTGCATAGGACATGGAACGCTGAAAGGTGCTCCGGAAATCAATCATGAAACGCTCAAAGCCCGTGGATTTACGGATGCTGTCCTTGCAAAACTTGAACAGTCGCTCGGGGCTGCATTCGAACTTGGATTCGTTGTCAATAAATTCACCCTTGGTGAAGACTTTGTGAAGAACACCCTGGGCTTTGGCGCAGAAGCCGATTCAATGGAATTTGATCTGCTAGCTAAGCTCGGATTCTCAAAAGAGCAGATCCGGCAGGCAAACGACTATGTTTGTGGCACAATGACAATCGAAGGCGCGCCATTTCTTCAAGAAGAACACTACGGCGTATTCGATTGCGCCAACAAATGCGGCCGCTACGGCAAGCGCTTCCTTTCTGTTGAATCCCACATTCGTATGATGGCTGCAGCTCAGCCTTTCATCTCGGGTGCAATTTCCAAGACCATCAACATGCCTCAGGAAGCCACTGTATCAGACGTTAAGCGCGCATACAGATTGTCCTGGGAACTTATGACAAAGGCAATCGCACTCTACCGCGATGGATCCAAGCTTTCTCAGCCGCTCAACATTCAAAGCGATGAAGAATCAGAAGAACTACTGTCGCAGCCGCAGACCAAAATCATCGAGAAAATCGTTGAGAAGGTAGTATATCGCAACATGACATCGCGCAGACGTCTGCCTGAGCGTCGTGCAGGATACACACAGAAAGCAGCAGTCGGTGGACATAAGATTTACCTGCGAACTGGAAACTATCAGGATGGCCAGCTCGGTGAGATCTTCCTTGATATGCACAAAGAAGGCGCAGCATTCCGATCACTCATGAACTCGTTTGCAATTGCAATCTCGCTTGGGCTGCAGTATGGAGTTCCACTGGAAGAGTTTGTTGAAGCTTTCGTATTCACTCGCTTTGAGCCAAATGGAATGGTTCAAGGAAATGCACATATTAAGATGTCCACATCCATCATCGACTATGTGTTCCGTGAACTCGCAATTACCTACCTCGGCAGAAACGATTTAGCCCAGGTATCCCCGGAAGATCTCCGTGGTGACACAGTAGGTCATGGCAGCGGCGAACCTGAATCTGAGTCACAATCCCTTTCTTCCGCTGAAGACCATTCAGACGCGGAGGATATGCCCCCTTTTCTAAGCCGCCGCAGTAGCGGCAGCAGTCAGACGGCCGTTGCAGAACCAAACCTGGGAGCGCTTGCAAAACTGAAAGGCTATGAAGGCGATCCATGCCCTGAATGCGGACAGTTTACACTGGTTCGTAACGGTGCATGCCTCAAGTGCAACTCATGTGGCGCGACTACGGGTTGCAGCTGAGACCTAACTACGATTAGCCCGGAAAATCCCGGGCTAATCGGCGCTGGCGCGGGTCGCAATTCCCTGAGATTGAGTTACCTTCCCACTTTGTGACATCGCTACATTCTACCAGGTGCAGGCGGTCAGAATGGCTCGGAGTCGGGTTGGTTACCCCCTTAAAAGCTATTGACCCATGTTGAATGAGATGCATCGTCGGCGATGCACAAGTACCTACTGATTCCCCTCCTCCTTTTTGCAGCCTGTCGAGCTACGGGCGATCCCTTTACGCGGCAGGAAACGGGTAATGATGGTGCGATCTATGTTTACCGAGTATTTCATTTCGCGGGTGTAGCCGCCCCGGCGGGGGTCTGGATAGATGGTCGCGGTTTCGTTGACCTTGATATTGACGGGTATGCTGTTACGGTTGTTCCCCCAGGAATGCATGCAGTTCACATCGGAGGCAGTTATGAAATTTCCACGAAGTTCGAGGTCAAACCAGGCAAGATGTGCTTTGTCCGTATCGAGGGCATTGGCATCCGCGGAAATTGCACCGATGAAGTGCCCCAGGAGATTAGAACCGCAAAGAACCAGACTCCACGGCACTAAGGTCGCAGGAGTATTAATATTTGTTAGATCATGACCCCGCTTGTAGCGGGGCGAGCCTCGTCGCCCATAGCTTGCAACGACAGGAAAATCCATGGTGCCATCCTAACGTAGACCTTAAGAGCAACTTTCAACCTAACGGGTAAAGTCGCGCGTGGTTCCGCATCTCGCCAGCGCTGTTCGCATTTATGTTTGACTGTCCGCCGAACCGATCAGGACTCAACTATGGCACTTACAAAATTCGGCTTCATAGTTACAGGCGATAATTTCGTCCAGACGCAGGGAACAGAAGCATTCCGCATGAAAGTGGTTGGCGTAAAAAAAGCAGAACAAGGAATCGAAGTAGCAAAGCAAATGGTTCAGGAAGGCATCCAGCTCATCGAACTCTGCGGTGGGTTCAGTCCGGTTTGGGCTGGGAAAATCATCGAGGCTATTGAATACAAAGTGCCGGTCGGCGTTGTAGCCTATGGCCCGGAGAGTATTGATTCAATGTATCGCTTGTTTGCGAGTTGAATCACTATCACGGTGCCGCCCGACGGGTTTCTCGCCTGGCAAGCAATGCTTGCACGCGCTCATGAACTACCCTTCCGTACGGCAAAAGCAAGAGCAAGGCCGCCCCGGCCAGGAAGAACATCCCTACAAATGGCCCAAAAAGCAGAGCCAGACGAAATCCAGTTTCCTCTGGTGAAATAGCAATCGCCGCACCGATTGATCCGGAATCAATTCCAGTCCACTGAAGGAGTATCCCGGATAATGCAAGTCCAATCGCGCGCGATGCTTTTGCTCCCATTTTCCATACGCCAAAGTATAGGCCTTCGCGGCGCTTTCCGGATTTGAGTCTATCGAAGTCTACTATATCTGCAAGCAGCGATTCCAGTAACACAATCGAGCCCACGGCAATTCCTCCGATGAAAGCTGCCATCAGGGGTCCTCGCAAGTCGTAGGCAGGAAACAATGGATACCCAATGGTTGTCATAAGACCCAACAGCAATATACCCACGGCCGCTGCGGGAATCTTTCCCATCTTTGCAGACATCCAAACCCAGAAGGGTATGGAAAAGCTGATGGTCAGGATAAAAAGCCCCAGAACGTAGAGCACAACATCCTGCTCGGAAAGATGCAAGCGTCGGTCATAATAGAACAAGGCCAGGGAGGAATTTACGGTGCGTCCAATTGTTGCGACGAGCAAGGCGCAGAACAGAATCAGAAAAGGCCTATTCTTCCTCAAACCGGTTACATCACCGAGCACATTCCATTCCCCAGAATTATTTCCCGGTCGATCGAGCCCTCTTGTCGACACAAACGTGATGAACCCTGAAAGCCCAACGGGAATGGCAAGCCACAGGGCGGCCAGAGACTTTGGATCGGGTTGTGTTCTACCTGTCGCAAGAATTAAACCCGGCAGCAATGTCCCTGCAAGCAGGCCAACATTTCCGAACAGCAATCGGAAACCTACAATTAGCGTTCGCGTTTTGGAATCTGAGCTCAGCTCCCCGCCGAACGCAGAATGTGGAACAGCAAGAATTGTGGTGCTTGTATTAACCAGAATATATGAGAACAAAAGAAATCCGAATTTTGCTGCTTGCGAATCAAGTTCAGGTGGGTTAAACAAAAGCGGAAGAGTTAGACCCAGGAGTATTCCGCCGGCTAGAATGTACATTCGTCTGCGACCTGATCCAAATCGCGTTCGATCTGAAATCGCGCCCATCCACGGATCTGATACCGCATCCCAAACAACGGCAAGTGCCAGTGCGTATCCTGCAAAATCTGAGCGCAGTCCTACAACGTCCGTGTAGAATTTCAAAAGATATAACTGGATGAGGACTTCAGCAGCTACAATGCCAGCCTCAGCAATTGCATAACCGCTCAGCGCGCGTTTGGATGGATTCACAGTGTCCCCTGCATTTCAGCAAGAAATTGCGCGGTAATCAACAAGGGAAGCCATCAATTTCATCGGCCCAACAAAATCCAAACCTGCGACGTAAACCCCATCATATCCAACCGAATGGGCGATTCGCGGTATCCTCACGTCCCAGTTCTTGCCGGGCCGCCTGGGCAATAGTTTGCCCACCCCCTGTGTGGGTGGTTTCTGGGGGTGAGTCGACATCCTTCTCCTCAAAGGCGAGAGTGGCGTGAAGGGACAGACGACTCTATCGCATCCTGAGAATTTGTCAATTTTATCCTCTGCATTTGCGGTTTCGTGATAACGTCCTTTGAAAGTCGGATATCTGTATTCAAAGACAGACGTTAGGCGACGTATCGGTATTCTCTACGATTCAAAATACAGACATGAACATAGGGTCAGCGGATCAGAAGGAGTACGGAGGGCGATGAATCCCGTTCTCGGTCACAATGGCAGAAATCAGCTGTCCAGGTGTCACATCAAACGCCGGATTTCGCACCGGAATCCCAGGAGGGCTTGCCTGTTCAGCCCTAAACCGCCGGACCTCTTCGGGATTTCTCTCTTCTATTTCGATTTCACTTCCAGACCCAATTGAAGGGTCCACGGATGTGGAGGGGGCCACAACGTAAAACGGGATATCGTAATATTTTGCAAGTATTGCAAGACCAAGCGTGCCAATCTTATTTGCAGTATCACCATTTCTGGCAATTCGATCAGCGCCAACCATCACCAGGTCAATTTTTTCGTCCCTCATGATATGAGCTGCCATGTTATCGGTAATCAAGACAGTGCGAATTCCCGCCCGATCCAATTCCCACGAAGTAAGTCGCGATCCCTGCAGGAGCGGTCTTGTCTCACAGGCAAAAACTGAAATATTCTTGTTCGCACCATGCGCGGTGTAGAAGGCTCCGATTGCAGTTCCAATTCCAGCGGTCGCGAGCGCTCCCGTATTGCAATGGGTCATGATTCGAGCATTTGCCCCTATCAGCTCGTTCCCCAACCGCCCAAGCGATGCGCATAGATCCTTGTCTTCCTGTTGAATCTCCTCTGCTTTCCTCTGAAGTAATTCTAACAATATATCACAGGAAGATACAGCCGGATCCTCGATGACCTGTCGCATACGCTGCATTGCATGCGACAAGTTCACGGCAGTCGGCCGTGTAGAGATCAGTCGCGCCAGATTCTTTAGAGCAGATCGTCTAAAGTCGCCTAACGGCAACCCGGCGGAAGAATCTTTTTGAAGAGAAAGAACCAGAGCGAAACTTGCAAACGTGGCGATGGCTGGGGCACCACGGACTTTTAGGGAAACAATGGCCTCTTCCGCCGCTTCCAGGCTGCCTACTTCTTCTCTGATTACTTCAAGCGGAATGCGAGTCTGGTCAATATAGTAAAGGCGATCGCCCGTCCACTCAACCCCTGTCTGAATCTTTAATATCGTATTCATGATTCTATTGCGTGTGGGTTATGCTCGGGAAACGTCTCGAAAAATAGTCCCGCAGGAACGATCATATAACCGGTGCCGTATTCCTGGACAAATTCCTCTGTGTAAGGCATCTCCGGTGTCATGTGGAAGGGGATTTCGTTTTCAAATGAGTTTAACTCATCAACGGTTACGCGCATTCCAGGAACTACCTGGGTCTTCAAAAACCCCCACTGCATTTTGAACCGAAGTTGATCGGGTCGAAAGTCGCGGATCCGTTCTGCAAGCATCAAGATTCGCTTTAGCGGACAGCCAGTGTCTGAGTACGGAATAATGTTTATATGGAGCAATCGCTGCGTAAGCCCAAGGTATTCCCACATTGGCTGGGTGCCTGCAGTCTTGTGCATCCGGGCTTTTCGAATTTCAGTGGTTAATTCGTCCAGATTGGACGCCTGGCTGCGATCTCCCGGACCAAACTCACCTTCCCATAGCCAGCGATAGATATCCTGGGCCTTGGCAAGGGGATGCCGATCCAGAAACTCCTCGGCGATTGAGGTCATTTGCTCAACGCTGAAGTGCTCGCTAATTTCTTGTAAGTGCTCAAACATTGGATCTGGTTTTGTGCTCCGTGCCGCGCATCAATCGGACAATATTCCCGCGATGCAAAAACAGAAGCAAGAAAGAAGCTATCAGGGTAACTAGCAGTATGGGCCAGTTCTCATCGGAAAAATATGGAGTCTTGAAAATAAAGTAGCTAATTGGCAGCACGATCGCGCCGCAAATGCTTCCGGCTGAAAAGTAACGGGTGATCAGAATTACAGTCCCGGCCACAATCCCGGTAAGCAGAACTCCTGGTGGGAAGACATACATGAATACACCCAGGAACGTAGCCACGCCCTTCCCGCCTTTGAATTTCAAAAACGGAGAAAAGATATGACCCAGCGCCGCGCAAAAACCCGCCCCAAGTTGCATCCAGATGGAAAGAACGTTAGCCGGCATACCCGCATCTCCGAAATGCGTTGCCAAATAGCTGCCAAGGAATGCTGGAAACGCACCCTTCCCTATATCTGTTACAAAAACGCATATTCCATACACCGGACCTGCCAGGCGATATACGTTTGAGGCCCCCGGATTTCTAGAACCCTGGGTAAGCACATCCACTCCACCAAGTCTACCTATAATTACAGCGAACGGAATTGAGCCCAACAGAAATGCCAGCGGAAACAGGCAAATTTGCAGAAGGTTCATGTGGTTTCCTTTTGCCTCAGTTTTATCCGGAGTGGGACACCAAGCAAATCACAATCCTGGCGGATTCGATTTTCGAAGTATGCAAGCACGTCTGGGCGAAAGTTGTCCTTCTGATTCACAAAGAAGATAAACTCGGGAGGACTTGTTCCAGCCTGAGTAGCGTAATAGATTTTGGCCTTTTTAGGCGCGCTCGCCAATCGTTTGTTCCAATCAGAAAGCCACTGATTCAGCCTGGCAGTGGGCACGCGAAACGAAAGCCGCTCCTTGAGCTTCAATGCCTCTTCAATTACCTTTCCAATGCGAACACCGGTTAACGCTGAGATAAATATGATTGGTCGAGTCTTTGCATGCGGAAACATGAAATACATCCGATCAAGAAAGTCCTTCATGTTCTTCTCTTCTACTGCATCCCATTTGTTTACGGCGAACACAGCAGGCTTGTTCAATTCCTCTGTGGCGCTAACTATCTTTTTGTCAAAATCTGTAATGCCCTGTTGGGCATCCAGGAGATGGACGACCACTTCTGAGTCTGCGATTGCACGCCGTGTGCGATTCATTGAGTAATACTCAATATTGTCTTTGAGCTTTCCTGTCTTCTTCAGACCGGCTGTATCAGTTAGACGAATGGTTTTTCCGTAATACGTAAAAATAGA
This sequence comes from Spirochaetia bacterium, assembly GCA_021413825.1. Classification (GTDB taxonomy): domain Bacteria; phylum Spirochaetota; class Leptospiria; order Leptospirales; family Leptonemataceae; genus JAEUSB01. Next base: position 25,659 of record JAIOPQ010000074.1, read on the forward strand.
ATCCACGGAATCGCGCGTAGTTCCTGGAACTTCTGAAACCAGGGCCAGTTCCTTTCCAGATAGGCGATTTAAGAGCGAAGATTTGCCAGCGTTGGGCTTTCCTACAATGCAAATGCTGCAATCTTCTGGAGGCCCTTCCATCTCTGATCGAACTTGCGCATCGGGGAGGCGTTTTCCAATTTCTTTCATGAGTCCGGGTAGATTCTTACGACCCAATGCAGAAATGTGAATGAGTTCGGGAAAACCGACAGCGTAAAATTCTGCCTCGGCCAATCCTTCGCGTTCCTTGTCAATTTTGTTTAAAACAAATACGATTCGCGCAAGATCACGATTCTTACGAAAGAATTCCAACAGTGAAAGATCAAACTTCGTTGGTCCTGGAGGTTCAACCAGGAAGAGGACTACGTCCACAGTTGAGAGAAACTCACGCGTGCGTTCAAGGATTGCAGCCTCGAGTGCCTCGTGGCCATCCATGTCCAGTCCTGGAGTGTCGCAGAGTATGAATTCGAGTCCGTTCTTCTTTACAAGTTCCTGAAGTATATCGCGCGTTAGTCCTGGCGTCGCGTCTGTGATTGCGCGATTCTTTCCGATTAGCGCATTGAGTAATGTGGACTTACCTGCATTTCTCTTACCCGCAATAGCGACTATCGGTAACTTTCGTTTGGAAGACATTAGCGTCTGGCCTTCAGCGCGCGATCCATCTCTCGTTTTGCCTGGGCTTTCTTTTCATCCTGACGTCTGTCCGTCGTCTTCTTGCCTTTGCCCAATCCCAGGAGTAGTTTCACTTTGCCCTTCTCATTGAAGTATATCTTTAATGGAACGGCGGCCATCTGCTTTTCTCGAATTTTTGCGCCAAGGCGCTGGATTTCAAGGCGCTTCATCAGCAGCTTGCGCGTCCGTTTTTCTTCGTGATTGTATACCCCGCCATGCTCATAGGGTTCGATGCGGAGATTCATTACGAACAGTTCGCCGTCTTTTACAACGACATGAGCATCAGCAATTTCACACTTGCCGCCACGTAGACTCTTAACCTCGGTACCCGTCAGTACTAGACCAGCTTCGTGGGTTTCCGTAATTTCGTATTTCCGCCTGGCCTGCCGGTTCTCAAACGAGGGCGGCGCCTTACTCATTCCGGAGGCGCCCCCGATAGAAACGGAATACTGTATTTCTTTCTCAACATTTCATCGGCCTGCGCCAATCGTTCGGCGCTAAAGACCATGATTTCATTGCCTTCAAAGGTGAAAACAACATCCACTCCGCGCCTGCGTGCGTCCTTAACCAGGCCATGGGCATGATTCAGGTTCCGAATTCCGATGCCGTTGACGGCTGTGAGAACTCTTCTGCCGTTTGAATAACCGGTGTTCTGGTCGAGGGGAAGGATCTCATTTACAAAAACTACACGCTCGCCCGATAGATTGTCTCCGGCTAGATACCGATCTCGAACAAAGGCCAACCTTGCGGGTGGTGTTACCATGGCTGGAAGGGCCGCACCAGACAGCTCAAGCAGCACAAGCCCTCCTGCAATTAGATACGATGGAGTACGAAAACGCGGCGGCACCACATTCATCGATTCGGAAGCCGGAAGAATTGGCTGACTGACCTCGCGTTTCTCACGATCGCGTAGAATCGAAAGAGTGGCACTAGTCTCAGTCGTGAAACGACCGTTCTTTAATACCATCGCCAGTGCCAGCGGGAGCTCGCCGTAGTATTCATCGATGACGGAGCCCTTGACAGAAATTTCATTCCCGGGCACGGCAAGGATTAGATCATTCTGAACCAGGGAGCGTTCCTGGGTGCGTACAAAAACGGTTTGCGTAACGGCCACAGCTGGATGCTCACTTACTAGCCCGGCATACCGCAGGAATGCAGGCTCACTCTGAGCTCGGCCCCTGAATCCAGCGCTGCGCACAATTGTTCCTTCTCTGTCCGGTCCAAAAATATCCGGGTCCACCGCCTGCAGCTCAATCTTGACAGGTGAGTTTTTGTCAAAACCGGATGCAGCTAGAAACTGTTCGATCAACGCAGACGGAATCGCAGTTCCCATTCCTGTTGCAATATCAAAGCCAGAAATCAACCCCACGACGGCTCCGTCGTGTATTAGAACATGGCCGGGTCCTATGTTCTTTTGAAATCCACTAAACCGAATCACCGGAATCTGTGCATTTCCAGCAGGGCTATCGGACGCAGCCGTCCCTTCATAGAACACAGTGTGCCCTATTCCACCGGGGCCACTGGTCCTGAGGGCAGTCTTCAGAGGCAATGCCTTGAGATCCAAAAACAGCGGCGGCAAGTCATTGGTGAAGAGTTTCTGAGGTAAGACTGGATTTGCAGGATCACTTGATTCCTTGATATCGCCAATACGAAGGACCGCCAGGCGCAGTTCCGAATCCAGCTTGATGAGACTTGCAACTTCTCTTCTGGTCGAATTCACGGGCTTGACCAGCGCCGATCTTCCATCTCCCAGAGGAAGAATGGTGATCAAATAACGTCCACCAAACGGAACACCAAGCACTGATTGGCTCTTATTTTGCTTTCTCCAGGGTTGTAAAACTGCTGAAGATTGGTACGTCGTTTCAACGTTGAACAATTCCAGATCCCGAGCAAGAAGCGGTGCACTGAGAATCAACGTCAGCAACAGAATGTATTTCATGGAGTTCCCTCCGCAAGAGATGATTCAGAAAGATTGTACTTCTCACGAATGCGCTTCTCGGCAACCGTTAGATCATCGCGGGGAATTACGAGCAGGCCCGGACGATTCCTAAATTTCAAAACAAAATATTGATTCGCTGCATTCTTCCATGCGTTGCGTAAATCTACAAGGCTGCGCACCGGCTGCCCATTTATGGATTCCAGAGGACCAGACAAAAAGGTTTCCGCACCCAAATTCACATAATCAGGAAATACGTTCGTAAGCACGACATCCAGATCAGTCTCGCGATTGAGGCGATCCTCAAATCTCGACTCATACCTGTAGCGCAACTGACTATCTGTTCCGGATTTGTGATCGTGAATGATTTCATAATCCAGTTCTTGAAAAATCAGACCAGCTCCGTAGAAGAAAACACGACGATCTCCGGTTGACCTAACGCGCAATTGATCGCCAGGGGAATTGTTGTTCAATCCAAGACTAATGTCTTTCCCGCCGCGATCTACGATTACGGTGATTTGGCCCGCCTGGCGCAGAGCCAGGAAATCGTCAATGGAGGTGAGAGCATCCCCGTTCTTAATCATGCCT
>JAIOPQ010000108.1 GCA_021413825.1 Spirochaetia bacterium
GAGCAGCGTCAATGCTAGAACGATCGATTCCTTCTTCCTTTATGATTTTCTCTGCGCGCTTGATTATGTCAGGACCCGGTGTTACACCTGCATGCCAGTGGGTTGAAAATATTGGGAAGCGCCTGCCTTTTATCTCAATCGTCACGCCCAGAATTTGAGTAGCATCATCAAAATGAAATGCCGCATAACGTCCCACATAGCCGCCACTCAGCCGGGCACGACCGATTGGCTTAAGCTTCAGAGCTGGCTTTGCAAATATGGCATCTCCTTCGCGTAAGTTCCAGGGAATTCCCACAGGGCCAACGCGAATTCCACCTAGATGCGGGTGATGGAACACGTCCATATTCAAGGCAGTTGCTATCTCATGTGCGGCTGTTGGCAGTCCATTCACTTCGTGCAGGCACACTACGTCTGGATCGTATTTGCCGATCAGAGTGAGCATGGCCTGGCGTCGCCTGGCTATTAGAGCATTGTCGCCATACTGGCCCATGCGCAGAAACCCCAGATACGTAAGCCCGGACCACATGTTAAAGTCGAGAATGCGGAGCATGAGAACGCTTGAACTCCAGACGAGCGGAGGGCAAGTGGAAAACCATGAGCCCCCTGATTGGGATTACAACCAGACCTGTCGACGCAGAGGACCGATACGCCCTTTCTGCCGAATACGTCCAGGCAGTCAGACGTGCAGGAGGAATTGCTGTACTGATTCCACCTGGTGATTCGTCACCCCAGGACGTATATGCGCGGCTGGATGGATTGATTCTATCGGGTGGCGGAGATATCGATCCTGCCCTTTATGGCGGGGCAGCACATGCCGAAATTTATGGAGTGAGCGCGGACCGCGATATCCAGGAAATCGAGCTGGCGCGCATAGCTGCTGCTGGAAGCAAACCATGCATGCCAATATGTCGGGGGATTCAGGTTTTGAATGTTGCCCTGGGGGGCACTCTCATGGAACATCTGCCAGATGAAGTAGGCCAAGGCGTGGTCCACCGTGATCCAGACAAGAAGGTGGGTATGTCGCATCCGGTAACAATATCACCCAATTCATTGCTGCGCACGATCGTGGGAGAAAGTTGCAGCGTTATGTCCTGGCATCATCAAGCCCTGCGAAACCTTGGCGATCGTCTGGTGGTTACGGCTCGTGCAGAAGATGGAATAATAGAAGCGGTGGAGCTTCGCGATCATCCATGGTTCCTTGCTTTGCAATGGCATCCTGAAATGAGCGCTGCGACCGATCCCGTTCAGCAGAAACTCTTTGACGCATTCGTAGCGGCGTGCAGAGTGTGGGCAGTTGCAAACAAAGCCTAATACAGTTAACTCGATCCGTTTGCGACGGTTCGTGGATTTGCTTTCCGAGAAGGCAGGTCAAGGAGAAATCTCAGGATTCATTGCTAATCTCTCAGTCGAACTGCGAAATACTTTAAAATCTTTAGAAACTACGCCGTGGATCCCAGCCACCAATGAGGCGGATCTTATAGAAGCACTGCTCGGCAAATTCAAATTCCCGGCGCTGCTTGAGACGGTTGGACGTGATTGCATTGTAACAGCTCTGTCACAATCCATTCATACGCTTCCCAAGGAATGCGGAATCGAAGAAGTGATCTATCGCATTCCTTCATTTGCAACCGGATTTATGACACACCAGCGCATTACGGTTTCGCGCGAAGGGGATATATTTAAAATCAGTGTTGAGCCGGGTAGCGACGCGGCTACTCGAAGCGACATACTATTCTTGCATGGATTGATCCGTGGGCTACTTGACGTATTTGATACTGGCGAATACTCTCTGATTCTGAGTCAAAGCGATTTAAGCGATCCGCTGCCAGGCCAGAAACCCGCGTCAGGTCCCTGTAGCGTCTTTGAACTTGCCGTAAATCCGGGATTGCTTTCTGTAGGCGCGCGGGTAGTTACCTACGATGCATACGCACAGCAGGTATTAAAAGAATCAGCGCGCGTACTCCAGGATAACCGCGAGTTGCAGACCGCTGTGGAATACTTGAACATTGCAAACCGCGAGCTTGAACGCACAATCCTTGTAAACAAAACCGAACTGGACATGGCGCGGAGTATTCAGAAGGGGTTTGTTCCCTCAAGAATTCCGGACTGGAATGGGCTACAGTTTTGGGTAAAGTTCTTTCCCATGCAGCAGGTCTCAGGCGATTTCTATGATTATTTTTACCTGGGAAGCATGAAGTTTGGTCTCCTCGTCTGTGATGTTTCTGGCCACGGAGTTCCAGCGGCCCTCATAAGTGCTGTAGCCAAGTTTTCATTTTCTAACAATCGCCTGGATTCCCCGGCCGAGGTTCTCGAAAAAGTGAACCAGGATATGATTAACTTTGTGCGCGGGGAGGGGTATCTTACCGGGTTCTACATGATTGTGGACAATCATTATAATCTGACGTACTCTATAGGCGCATTTCCAAATCCGTTGATCTACCGCGCGCGCACAGAGGAAATTGAATTTTTGCCTGGGAAAGGCACGCTGCTGGGTATGTTCCCTGATGCTGGTCGTTCTTATGTAGATCTCAATGAGATTTTGGAGCCCGGGGATAAGATCATTATTTTTTCAGATGGTATTGTAGAAGCAACTAACGTTCAAGGAGAAAGCCTCGGAGAAGACAGGCTAATCGATGCAATTCGTGAAACCAAAGGCATGGATGTGCAGCGATCGTCTGAACACATCATGGCAGTGTACAATCGCTTTATCCGGGGTACGGATCAAAGAGACGATCTGACTCTTATAACTGTGATGCTTTCAGAGCGCCTGGATGAGTTCAATGACACCATGAAAGACGCGAGGCGTGCATACGACTCCGGAAATGTCCAGGAGGCTTGCGTTCTACTCAAACAGGCAATCTCAATTTTTCCGCGCCAGACCAATGCTTTATTTCTTCTGGGAAAATATCTGGCTCTTGATGGAAACTTTGAAGACTCACTTGAGTATCTGCGCCAGTACAATCTCCTCAAGCCCTACAATGCAGACGCATTTCGGATCATGGGCTATTGTTCGTATAAACTTGGGAACCTGGAAACAGCTTCCGAGATGTTCAAGCGATCGCTCGGCCTGCGTTGGGAGAATCCATCTGTTTTATACAATCAGGTGCAAACACTTATCAAGCTACAGCATCTTGACGAAGCACGAAAGCTGTTTGACTACTTTGAGCAATTCAGTCCGGGACATCCGCTGGTTGGAAAATTGCGCGTTCGCCTGAACTCGATTCATCAATAGCTAGATTCCATGACGCGGTAGACAGCCTCATTGTCAGGAAGCGTGTGCAACCCTTGAGGCTAGCCACTAGAACCATGTGGTCAGGCTCACATGATCGCCTGACGTCACAGAGACTTTGCGCACCTGAATCCAAAATGATGAAATGGTTTGTTTTGCGGATAGTGCGGCCTGCGATTTGATGCGCGCGTGTATTCGCCGTCCCACCACCAGGAGCCTCCCTTAACGATTTTCTCAGGAAATCCTGGGCAGACGTCAGCCCCTTTGCAGGGACCGTGAGGATCTGTTCCCAGGCAGTCAGCACCGCACTTTGAATAGTCAGGAGAGTACCAGTCGTTTACCCATTCCCAGGAATTGCCGGCCATGTCGTACAGGCCGTAGCGATACGCTGGCCGTGATCCAACGTCCACGGTTGTCCCTGGACCGCAGCCTTTCTTGCCTTTTTCTTGAATAATAGCATGCTTGCAATCTGCCGGTTCATTGCCCCAGGGAAACGTTTCTCCATTTTCACCGCGTGCTGCTTTTTCCCATTCTGCTTCCGTAGGGAGACGCTTTCCTACAAACGCACAGTAGTCGCGTGAATCAAACCAGTTCACACCGAGCATTGGCATGCGCGGATTGCTGTAACCGGTGTAGTTGGGATGCGCTGCCCTGCATTTTCCCGCACGAATGCATTCCTGAAACTGCGAAAACGTAACCTCGTACGTATCTATAAAAAACGGGCTGATTGTTACAGTAGCCTCCGGCGCTTCGTCGCGGACTATTTTTCCGGAGTCCTCATCTTTGGAAGGAAGATTGGAACCTCGCAAGAACGGGCCTCCAGGAATACATTTCATGTCTATGGGCACTGTGGCTTTGACACAGGCATCCGTTTGCGAATGAATTTGAAAGCATGTTGTAAGAATAGCAAGCAATAGAAGGGAAAGATAGAGGCGCATTGGTCGAGTCTGCACTTGCTCTCCCGGGGCCAAGTAAAATCGCCGAATGATTCACCTCGGGATATTTGAATCTAGTTGCTCTATACCGAGCCCCGTCAGAGAATGCGTCATGAAGGCCGATGCCCGTGTGCAAGCAGCGTTTGAAAAATTCGATGCAATGAATGCAAACGATCCGCGCAAAATTACTTTTAACGGGCAGGAAATTGGAACTGAGCTGCTCTACGCCTGGCGCATGAGTGAAAGGCTTAATTTGTTTGCGCCCGGCGCATCCATTGCAGTGCAGCTGGCGGCGCGTAGCCAGCATATTTGTAGATGGCAGAAACCTCGCGAAACCTATCCGGAAGGACGCACGGGCTACTTGCGGTGGAGAACGGATCTAGGAAAGATGCACGCGGAAATCGCGGCCACGGTGCTTGCAGAATGCGGATTTGATTCAGTCACAAGTGAAAATGTAGGCTCCCTACTTAGAAAAATGGGTCTCAAGACAAACCCGGAAACACAACTCCTGGAAGACGTTATTTGCCTTGTGTTTATCGAGCACTATCTTTCAGATTTTATGAAGAAGCATTCTGGCGAGCCAGACAAGATAGCAGACATTGTTACCAAAACCCTGCGCAAGATGTCGCCGCAGGCAATTGAGGCTGCCCCAAAGCTAGATCTTTCATCAGATGTGGTCAACCTCTGGAAACAACTGTCCGCTTGATCAGGAGCAAATTTCAGCAGCGAATTTCTGCGGCCTCACGCTTGTAGAAGAAATATGTAATCGTCATACAGATAGCGTAGAAGATCGCAAAAGTAACGATAGCCGCAATAGGTGCGCCAGTTAGCTCGATTGAAGTGCCATAGCTTTTAGGAATGAAGAATGCTCCGTAGGCCGCGAACGCAGAAGTAAGGCCAACGACTGCACCGGATTGACGATTTGCATTGTTCATTGCTGCGGGGCTTGCATGCCCAGGCTGAACATTGTTCTTTGTCATGTAGATGATTGGAATCATTCTGTAGGTTGATCCATTTCCGATTCCTGTGGTTACAAACAACACAAGGAACATTGTAAAAAACCCGCCGAACGCGCCCGGATCACCCTTGTGCGCAAGAAAGTAAACAACTCCGAGCGCTGCACTCATCATGAGGAAGAAATTCCAGAATGTAACTGTTGCGCCCCCAAGCTTATCAGCCAGCCAACCGCCAGCCGGTCGCAAAACTGAACCTACAAGTGGTCCAATGAATGCGTATTGCAATGGATTGATGTCGGGGAACTGCGATTTGATCAACAGCGGAAACCCGGCCGAATATCCAATGAACGATCCAAATGTCCCCAAGTAAAGTAAGCTCATAAGCCATGCATGTTTGTCTTTGAGGACTTTGAATTGCTCAAAGAATGACGCCTGGGCTACGCGAAGGTTATTCATGAAGAACCAGGTGGTAAATAGAGCCAGCACAATGAATGGAATCCAGATCAGTGCTGCATTCTGCAACCAGAGGGGTTGTGAGTCCTTTGAAGAGACATGGCTTGCCCCGCCAAAATCACCAAAAATCGAAAACGTAATCGCGATCGGAACAATGAATTGAACGACGCTTACGCCTATATTTCCGCCGGCTGCATTCAGCCCGAGCGCAAAGCCTTTGCGACGCTTGGGAAAGAAGTAGTTGATGTTCGCCATGCTCGAAGCAAAGTTTCCGCCGCCTACGCCGCAGAGAAGGGCCAGTATCAAAAAGAACATGTAGGGCGTTTGGAGATCTTGCACTGCAACAGCTATTCCGATCGCAGGGAACAAAAGGAGAGCAGTGCTTACAAGCGTCCAGTTTCTCCCGCCAAACTTTGGAACCATGAATGCGTACGGAATTCTTAGGGTTGCTCCAGTCAGACCGGGTACAGCTGCGAGCCAGAAGAGTTGATTGAGGGAGAACGTAAAGCCTATCAATGGAAGACTAACCGCAACTGCACTCCAGACCTGCCAGATTGAAAAAGCAAGAAACTCAGCAAAGATGGAAAATGTAAGATTGCGCAGGGCAATTGCCCGGCCAGCCTCAGCCCAGAAGGACGGTTCCTCAACGTTCCACTCTTGAATGGTATAGCGATCTCCTGGTTTGGCGGATGGTAATAGATCTAAACTATTTTCGTCGATAGCTGCGGGGTTGGCCTTCATGCCAATCAAGGAATGCAAGAGGTATGCCAGAACAATAATCAATCTAACGCTGTCCTTGCGTTCTGAATCGTCCTCGAGCTATGCGGACTGCGTACGATTTGAGCTTACCGATTCCGGATTAAACAAATAGCCGCAGACAGAACAACAATAATCGCCGGGCAACTCATCGCACGCTGTTCCCGGAACAATTTCAGCCATTGGATCACCGTACTCTGGCATATAAGCGGTTCCGCAATCGGGGCAGGCCAGCGTCGATTCTGGAGGGGACACTACCTGAGGACCTGGCTTACCTCCTTCCGCGAATGCAATTGCAGGCAGAATCGATCTAAGCGATCCGGATTGCTTTACGTGAAACTCATATCCGCCCTCAGTTTGTTCAGTGATTTCCAGGTTCAATCGCAGCGGCAGACGTCTCGCGCGCACAAGACGCAGCGGTGCTTCCACAGGGTCGCCTGACGTTAAAGCAGCGGTAGCCACTTTCAATGGTAACTGTTCACGCACCAGCGCCCGGGACACACGTTGTCTCAGGCTGATTGCATCGGGAGCAGATTGCCAGAATAATTCCTGTTCAGAATGTCTCAATGGCAATGTGGACGCCATACCGACCGCTGGTTCGGGAAGATTTTTCAAGAGCAATGAATGATATGGTGTGAAAAACACATAGCCAGTCCCGGCAGTACGCGCAAGGCTGATGACTCGTTGAATATGGTCCGGACTGAAAATACCGTCACGTGATGTGATACCCAGCCAGTACCCTTCGTGATATGCGTGAACACCTTCAAACATCGGAGCAGATAATGGCCTGAATTGATGCGACGAGCGAGTCTTTTTGATTCCAAAGACCTCCTGCAAGAATGGTCCGGCTTCTGCAAATGAAGTCCGATGTTTCTCAAACATTGTCGCGATGGTTGAAACCTGCATTGTAGTACAGATTGCATCGATGATCCTGAGTCGTTTAGTTGCTGAGTCGTGAACGTAAATATTCCAGGTGTCCACGTCCCCGGCCGCGCTGAATAGAAGGTCTGAACTGAGTCCGGTTAATAGTTTTTGAACAGGGTCCTGGATTTGAATGCGCAAACTGGAAAAAGTGGGTAGATCCTCAAGAATCCGCCGATAGACGGCATTACTCATCCAGGGTACGGAGGACTCAATGCCAGTGGACACGATGGAACTCATTATGTTGTAGAATCCATCGGGGATAGTTTCAAACCCCAGGCCGTGAAGTGATGGGGTCTGCTTGAGATTTGCGTCAATCAGCAAAATTTCCTGACGCATGCCTGGCATGATTTGTCGTACCCCGTTTGTCAGGCACCACTCTACGATCTTGCGCAGGTCTGAGACGGATGTCATTCCACCGCGAACAGGGATGCGTATCATACGGCGCTTAACCTTCCAATCGATTCCGCAACGAGTCTCGCTACTTCTGGCTTGCAACTACCACAACCCATGCCCGCCGCTGTCGCGCGCATTACTTCTGCAGGCGTCGTTTCGGCCGACTTGACGGCACTACAAATATTTTCCTCACCTACGGAATTGCATGAGCAGACAAGCTTCCCGAGTATTGGTGCGCGCTTTATTCCGCCGCCGCGCAGAAGCGACAGTCGTTCATCACCCAGTTCTCTTCCGGACTCAATCAACTCTTTGAAAGATGCAAATTCCTCTCGATCTCCAATCAATATTGCACCAACAAGGCGGTCGCAGTGCACGACACATTTTTTGTAGAGCCTGCGGACTCGATCTACAAATACAACCTCCTCATACTCGGCTGCTTTCACACGCGGAACTACGGTTAGCCCCATTGACACGGCGCTGAGTCCACCGATCTTCAGAATGTTCAAGGAGAGCGATCCGCCGTAGCGCACAAAAGGATCTCCCGAAAAATGACGAGCAAGGACCTGGCCCTGTTCTTCGCTAGCAAGCGTAGTTCCGTACAGGCCGCTCGCGTGCTCTGCAACTTCACCGATTGCAAAAATCCCTGGATCCGATGTTTGCAGATTCTGATCTACAAGGATGCCACTCGCACATTGCAGACCTGCTTGCTCAGCAATCTGAATCTCCGGCGATGTTCCAACCGCAAATACCAGAGCATCGCAATCCAGAATCTTTCCGCTTGCAAGGCGCACCAACTGCACGCAACCAGAACCACCAATCACAGAAATCTCATCATTTAGCAGAAATCCAATCCCGCGCTCAGTCAAAACATCTTCCAGGATCCTTGAACCTTCGGAGTCCAGCTGGCGGTTCATAATTCGATCAGAGCGATGAACAACGCTTACGTGAGTCGTCCTGAACGTGCTGGCCAGCGCGATCTATTGAAACAATGGCCTTTCCGGATCGCAGTTCAAAAGAGTGGGTATCTAAGTATTGTTTTTTATCAAGCGATTCAAACGTGGCATCTTCAGAAACGATTTCTGGCAAGAGAATTCGATTGTAGAAGGCGTCCGGTTCCGCGGAAAATACGGTAATTCTATCGGTCCCATTGTGCTTTCTGTATTCCTGGATAAATCCAAATGCAGCAGCACCCGCCCCCACGATCAGAATGTTTTCAACAGCCTTCGTAAACTTTTGAACTTGAACTGCAGATGTTTTGAACCCGGGTTGTTTGGATTCAGGATCGAACGCACGACTCGTCAAGTTATTCGCACGCGATAGATCGCTTTTCCCACGGCGGCCCCAGTGCATGGGCAAGAAGACGACGCCATGACGCACATTTGTAGTCACACGCGCTCGCGCGCGAACTTCACCGCGGCTCCCCGTGATTTCAACCAGATCATCTTCCTTGATTCCGCGAGTTTCTGCATCGCCTGGATGAATTTCCAGATACGGCTCCGGGATATGATCTCGGAGCTTGCCAACTTTGCCAGTGCGCGTCATGGTATGCCATTGATCTCGGATGCGACCAGTTGTAAGGAGCAATGGAAATTCTGGACGGAGTCCTTCTGCTGTATCTTCGATAGGTGGTGCATGCAATCGAGCGCGACTATCAGACGTATAGAACTTAGAATCCTCAAATAGACGAGCAGTACCAGGATGACCTTTATGGGGAAGGGGCCACTGAATCGCGCGTTTTTCACGAAGAAGGCTATAATCGACCCCGGTGATATCAATATTGGTTCCCGTCGTTAACCTCGCATGCTCAAGGAATACGGATTCTTCTGAGGCAAAGTCAAAGTATTTCCCAAATCCCATTGCGTGGGCAAACCTGCGAATGATTTCAGTATCAGCTAACGCTTCTCCGGGAGCATCAACCAGCTTGTCTACAAGCGTAACGCGTCTATCAGAGTTGGTCATTGTTCCAGTTTTTTCAAGCCATCCCGCGGCCGGCAAAATTAGATCGGCGAATTCAAGAGACTGCGCATTGCGCGAAATATCCTGGGCTACAATAAACTTAGCGTTTCTTAGCCCTTCTTCAACCAGGCGGGCGTCCGGCAAACTGACTGCTGGATTTGTGCAAACAATCCAGATAGCCTTCATCTGACCGCTGCGCAAACTTTCAAACATCTCAGTAGCAGATAGGCCCGGTTTGTCTCGAATCGATTGAACACCCCAGAAATCCGCAACCTCCCGACGATGATCTGGATTCGCCAGATCGCGATGTGCTGGCAATAGATTGCAAAGTCCGCCCACTTCGCGACCGCCCATTGCATTTGGTTGACCGGTTAGCGAAAGGGGGCCGTTTCCAGGCTTTCCGATTTTTCCTGTAATCAGTGATAGGTTTATGAGGGACGTGTTCTTATTAACCCCGATTGTGCTTTGATTGAGTCCCATAGCCCAGAGCGATAGAAATCCTTTGGCCTGACCAATCCACCGCGCGGCCAAGGCGATGGCGTCTACATTGATTCCACAGATTTCTGCGTACTGCTGGTTTGATTTTTCAAATACTTTTGCTCTGAGTACATCAAATCCATTTGTGTGTTTCTCTATAAAAGCATGATCGATCTGTTGGTTTTCAATCAGGCACCGCGCAATTGCATGGAATAAAGCTATATCAGTTCCAGGAAGAATCTGAAGATGCAAATCGGCGCCTTCGCAAGATTCCGTGCGCCTCGGATCCACAACGATAACCTTCGCCTCTGGATAAGCTGCCTTGCGCGCTTCAATTCTGCGGAATAGAATGGGATGACACCAGGCGGGATTGGCTCCTGCGATGAAGAATACATCTGCGAGTTCAATGTCATCATAAGAAACAGGAACGGAATCTTCACCCAATGCCTTCTTGTATCCGACTACAGCCGAACTCATGCAGAGACGAGAATTGGTATCGATGTTGTTTGTTCCCAAGAACCCTTTGCAAAGCTTATTTATTATATAATATTCTTCCGTTAAAAGTTGTCCTGAGACATAGAACCCAACACTGTCCGGTCCGTAGTTTTTTATAAGCGATCGGAAGACTCCCGCGGCACGTCCAATAGCCTGATCCCAGCTTACTCGAACGCGTGGCGCCGCGCGATGATAGCGCATTTCAGGATATAGCAACCGATCGCTTTTATCCATTACTGTGTAATGGAGATTCATTCCCTTGGAACAAAGCTGTCCACGATTGGCAGGATGATCAGGATCACCCTCGATGCGCAAACCTCCAGGTGATTTGTGCACAATTACGCCGCAACCTACACCGCAGTAAGAACAGGTTGTTTTGAGACCTTGTGTTGGCATGAATGTCTTCGACGCTTTTGTTGATGCAGTAGCAACAAACGTACCGTTGAAATAGCGGTGATTCTGGTGCAACGTGTTAGCACCGGGGACAACATGCCTGAAAATACAGCAATCCGTCTACGCCAGGATCGCTCTGGGGTTAACAGCGGCAATTCGATGCGGTTTTATGCGACTTTCCGGTGGGTACGAATTCTGCTTAGTGAAAGCAGGTACGTCACAACTCAGTTGGGACCGGGAATATGAAAAAAGAGCTCGTTGTAATTGGTAATGGAATGGTGGGTCATCGTTTCGTAGAGAAGTTCCTGCAATTTGGCGGACAATCAGACTATAACATAACCGTCTTTGGCGAGGAAAACAGAATCGCGTATGATCGCGTGCATCTTTCCGAATATTTTGCAGGAAAGGCACCGGAAGACTTGCATCTGAGCTCAACTTCCTGGTATTCTGAAAACAATGTGGATCTTCGCCTTGGAGAGCGCATAACGGCCATTGATCTGCAAGAACGCGTCGTTGAATCAGCCTCTCGCAAATTGACTTTTGACTCAATTGTATTCGCAACTGGATCGAGTCCATTTGTTCCGCCAATTCCAGGTGTAGACTCAAGAAATGTTTTTGTATATCGAACAATCGAAGACCTAAAGAAAATCGAAGCTGGCGCAAAGAACGGGAAATCAGGTGTTGTGATTGGTGGAGGTCTACTGGGCCTTGAAGCCGCTAAGGCACTGCGGGACCTTGGACTCGAAACGCATGTAGTTGAATTCGCACCCCGTCTTATGCCCAGACAACTCGACGCGACGGGTTCAGACATACTAAAACGTAAAATCGAAGAGCTCGGAGTTAAGGTTCACCTTTCCCACGAAACTCAGAATATTGAGGACACAACTGCGGGCAAGCGTCTGAATTTTAAAGACGGGACGTTTGTTGATGCAGACGTAATTGTAATTTCTGCGGGTATTAAACCACGCGATGAACTTGCACGCGACTGCGGAATTAAAGTTGGCGATCGCGGCGGAGTTGTAGTGGACGAGTATCTTCGCACAAGCGATCCACAAATCTATGCAATTGGTGAGGTTGCACTATCAGGTGGGATGATCTACGGGCTCGTAGCACCGGGCTACGAAATGGCAGAGGTTCTTGCATGCAACCTGGCGGCAGCACCGGATGCTCCGCGCAAATATCTGGGGTCGGACCTATCTACCAAATTGAAATTAATCGGCATAGATGTGGCATCATTTGGAGATGCATTTGCACAGCAGGGTGGCGAATCCATCACTGTAGTAAATCCACGCCGCGGAATTTATAAGAAGCTCGTTATCTCAAGCGAAGGGAAACTTCAGGGAGGAATTCTGGTTGGAGATGCTTCTGCGTACGGTCAGTTGCTCGTCACAATGCAGAGCGGGCTGGATCTTCCGGAAGAACCAGAATCGCTGCTAGTAAGCGGGCAAGCGCCTAATTCAACTGCACTGCCCGATAGCGCAAAAATTTGTTCCTGCAACAACGTATCGCGAGGAGAAATCGTATCTGCTATTCGCGAAGGTTGCTTTGAACTTTCCGAATTGAAAACATGTACGCGCGCTGGAACCGGCTGCGGTGGATGCATGCCCCTCGTTGCTGACATTCTTAAGACTGAACTTAAGGCGCAGGGGAAGGTTGTCCAAAATCATCTGTGTGAGCATTTTGCTTATTCCAGACAGGAACTGTATCAAATCATTCGCGTTCGCAAACTCAAAACGTTCCCTGAAGTTCTCACAAATTGCGGCAACGGATACGGTTGCGAAACCTGTAAGCCTGCTGTTGCATCCATGCTTGCAAGTCTCTGGAATGAGGTGATCGTAAATCATCAAACTATACAGGATACAAACGATCGATTCCTTGCAAACATTCAGCGCGGCGGGACGTATTCTGTCATTCCGCGCATTCCCGGCGGAGAAATTACTCCGGCGCGTCTTGAAATCCTGGCACAAATTGGGACAAAATACGGCCTGTATTGCAAGATCACTGGCGGACAGCGAATCGACTTACTTGGTGCGCGCGTTGAACAGCTTCCGGATATCTGGAAGGAGCTGGTTGCAGCAGGATTTGAAAGTGGCCATGCGTATGGCAAAGCAATGCGTACGGTGAAAAGTTGCGTTGGCAAAACCTGGTGCAGATTTGGAGTTCAGGACTCAACTGCGTTCGCAATTCGAATCGAAGAGCGTTATCGCGGCCTGAGAGCACCGCATAAACTGAAGTCGGCTGTATCAGGCTGCATTCGTGAATGCGCAGAAGCTCAGAGCAAGGATTTTGGTATAATTGCAACGGAGAAAGGCTGGAACCTGTACGTATGCGGAAATGGGGGAGCAAAACCACGTCATGCGGAATTACTCGCCTCTGACCTGGACGATCAGACTTGCATAAAATTGATCGACCGGTTCTTGATGTTATACATTCGCACAGCTGACAAGCTAGAGCGTACTGCCACCTGGTTTAATAAGCTGGATGGCGGAATCGACTATCTCCGCGACGTGATCATGAATGATTCACTCGGGATATGCGAGGAGCTCGAAGCGGACATGCAGCAGCTGGTCGACACGTACGTCTGCGAGTGGAAAGAAGTAGTCGATAGTCCAGAGAAACAGAATTCTTTCCACCATTTTGTAAATAGCCAGAGTGGGGATCCTACAGTCCGCTTCATCGAAGAGCGCGGACAAAAGAGACCCGTTGATTGGCCCGTTACATCAGGAGCAATTCAATGACCCTTTCTCCAACAGAGAATGTATTTCATGTAGCCGCTGAAACCAGCTTTCCGCAAGATGCTGGAGTCTCCGCGCTCGTGGGCGAACACCAGATCGCAATCTTTCGCTTTTCAAACGGTGAATGGTACGCATGCGACAATGCGTGCCCGCATACAGGCGATATGGTTCTAGCGCGTGGATTAACCGGCGATCAAAAGGGAGAACCCAAAGTTGCCTGCCCACAGCATAAACGATCGTTTTCTTTAAAAGACGGACGTTGCCTTTCTGGCGAGTCCTACCAGGTGAAGACCTATCCAGTTGAAGTCAAAGACGGCCAGGTGTACCTGAAACTCCCGCCGGATTTTGTCTAAATCGTGAGTCGCGAAATCCACGTCGCTTAGCCCGCGATACCCGGAATCGAACTAAAAGCGAATTTTAAAAGGTCGATATTGCGCGCATTCTGCGATTGGAAATAAGACCGCACGGCGCTTAAATTGGATTTCCGTGCCTCCAAATCAGGCTTTACGCACCAGAAGGGCAATAGTCCTGTTCTCTTAAGGTGGGTGACTCTCAGGTGAATACTGTATTCGGCGCCTTCGGGAAATAGGACTGAGTATCTACACACGAATGAATGTGTTTCGAATCGTAGTGGCGATCGCAGCACTCATCCTGGCTACGCAGACTCCAGCACCCCCTGTGGTACTGGTGTCTGGCCTGGTATTTCTGGCCCTCTCTGTAGGCTGGCTGGCTGTAACCGTTTTTGGATTTGTGGATCAGCATGCACATACTGCCTGGGAGTATGTGATTACAGCAATCGACATTGCGCTGATTTCCTCGTACGTGTATTTTACCGGTGGGCTCAACAGCTTTGCCATTGTTGCATTTTACGCTGAGACAACCCTTGCATCATTAAATACGCACAGACGCCAGGGGCTTTTTTCTGCAATTGGTGGTTCCATCGCTTACGCGCTCATTGGCACGCTAACATATTTGAAGGTTCTGCCCTCAGTTGATTTCCTGGGCGACACGGTTCCATCGTCCCTTTTGCGTCTCATTACGGCTGTATCGCTTGTAGGCATTGGAAATATCGGGACAAACCTTTTGGTAAGACACCTGGCTGTCAGTTTGCGCACTGCACGCGACACTGCTGAAAGCGCGAATCACGCGAAATCTCAGTTTCTAGCAGTCATGAGTCACGAAATACGCACACCGCTCACCGGAATAATCGGTGCGGCAGCGCTCCTGAATGGTGAGAACCTGTCGGCGGATCAATCTCGCCTGTCGCAAATTATACAGAAAAGCGGAAATCACCTTTTGCGCATCATCAACGACATTCTGGATTTTTCCCGCATCGAGGCAGGTTTTCTTGAAATCCGCAAAGCCCCCGTTAATATTTCAGGCTTTGTGGCTGAAATACGCGACAGTTTCAAGATGCGTTTTCTTGAAAAGGGCACACAGTTGCGTACACTCACGGATGAAGATGCCGGTATTTTCGTAATCACAGATGAGGGGCGACTGCGTCAAATCGTAGAAAATCTTGTGAACAATGCCTGGAAATTTACAGATGCCGGCGAGGTCGCGCTTTCGATCTTTTATACGGGTAGCTCGGCGGAAGGTGCTCTGGAGATTCGCATTGCCGATACGGGTACCGGGATTTCTCAAGCTGAACAGCAAAAACTGTTTTTGCCTTTTAGTCAGGTTGGTCTTTCGCAGCGCCGGAGTCGCTCAGGTACTGGTCTGGGACTCGTTATCGTTCAACGCATTGTTGAGGCCTTGCAGGGAACAATTGGAATCCAGAGCGAGATAGGCCGCGGCACAAGCGTGACCGTACGCCTACCCGTCAAGCGGGCTCCTCCAATCGACATAGAGAATACCATAGAAACAAATCCAGTGCCGGTGGGATTAGCCGGGCTAATCGTTGACGACGACGCCGTAAGCAGTACAATTCTTGAAATCCTGTTAGAATCACTGAGAGTGAAACCCATGGTCACGGATTCCGCTGAAGGGGCTATCGCTCTTGCCAGCAAATCTAAATTTGATTTCATTTTGACAGACGTCAACTTGCCGGCAATGAGTGGATTAGAACTGGTGGAAAAACTCAGGGCAATGGATATTCTGCCGCCAAAAGTTATTGTGATGAGTGCTGATGCATCGGGCGAGGCTCGTCACGGCGCGCTGCGCGCAGGCGCAGATCAATTTCTTCTCAAGCCATTCGTATTGGAAGATTTAAGGCTAGTTCTTGGAAAGAAACATTCCTGAGGACGCGACCTCTGACTACTATTTAGATTTCGCAGTCGGTCAAAACGCGCTTAAGTCTCCAGATCATTCCTCGTCCCTGGGTTCCCAGAGCTCAATTTTGTTTCCCTCCAGATCCAGGATATGAACGAATTTCCCGTACTCAGAGTCTTCTATTTTGTCCACAATGGTTACGCCCTCTTTCTTTAACTCTTCAACAAGAGCGTTCAGGTCAGCGACCCTATAGTTTATCATGAAATCCCTGGTAGAAGGTTCAAAGTATTTTGTTGAGTCTTCAAACGGGCTCCACTGCGTGATCCCTTTCTTGGTCGTGTCAGATGCCTGTCTCCATTCAAACGTTGCCCCGTACGGGTTGGTATCCAGGCCAAGATGATTCTTATACCACTCTCGCATTTTGCCCGGGTCTCTGGATTTAAAAAAGACACCGCCGATTCCTGTTACTTTTTCCATTTTCTGCACCTTGATTGCTGAGATTCTTGAATGACTACTTTGGCCGCCTAACGTCTCAAACGCCGACCTTTTGCCCGTACGTCTTCTCCAGGTATAAACGAATGCTTTCTTTTGTTTCTAATGCATTTTTTAGTTCAGGGGTACTGTTGATTTTCCAGCCCTGCGCAATCGCAATTCCCTTACCCAGAAGTGCATAGTACCAATCGTAGCGCGCATGATCCAGGGATGCAAGCTTTGGATCTACATCTTTGAAAACATATTCAAGAATTTCAGTAACTGCCTGTGTTTGATCCACGCGCGAGTTTGCAATTGTCTTTAGATTATCCGCAACTGCCTCTGCAACCCGGGTTTTAAGGAACTCAATGCTCTCTGACTCTGCCATAACCTATTCCGGAACACCCACGGCCTCAGTCAATCAACCAGCAGCTCGAACCTGAACCGGAACCCCGCTGAAGGCCGCGTTGCCGGTCAGCACATCGATCGATTCGTCGTCAGTTAGATCGTTTATGCTTGCGCCCGAATGCTGTGCTGCAGTTCCCAGACGACTTCCTTTTCTTCCATGTCCATAGCCATGCGGAATTGCAACATTGTGCATCCAGGAATTATTATCACGCACGTGCCTCCGGCCAATCAATACAAGCGATCCACTTTGTGCGCGAATTTGATCCTTTGTATGAATCATCGATTCTTTTAAGCGATGGAGGTCTGCGAGCATCAAGTCAGGCGCCAGGTCAATCTTGCGATCTACAGTCTTGATCCTGGAGATCAAAACACTCGTAAGCGGACCAAAATCGATTCCATGTGGATTATCAATTAGTTTCTGCAAATCTATTCTGGTTTCTGCGCCGTACGGACCGGATTTGAGCATGCGATCCAGGAAATCGGTTGGTTTTATACCGCGTGAAGTCTTCTTTGATTTGCTTCCGCTACGCACTTCTTCCAGCCTGCGCGTAAGTTCAGTGAAAATTTCCCAATCGTGCATGCTACCTTCTGGCGGATCAAATACGGCAGGAGAATAGCGTGCCGTGTTTCGCACTGCAAGGATATTAAAAATCACATCGTAGTGATCATGTTCAAGCGGGGAAGTAGGGGGAAGAATAATGTTCGCATAACGGGTGGTTTCATTTAGATAGATATCCACACTGGCCATGAATTTGAGCGACCCGAGTGCTTTCTGTAATTTTCCACCATTTGGTGTAGATAGAACGGGATTCCCGGCGGATGTAATGAGCGCGCGCACACCACCTTCTCCCGTGTATAGTATCTCATCTGCAAGGGCTGCAACAGGAAGCTCTCCTCCAAATTCAGGCAATCCGCGTGCCTTGCTTCTAAACGAATCAAAGCTGCCATAGGATTCGCTCTTAGAATCAGAACCAATTGTGTCAACAGCAGGCAATGGAAACATGGCTCCACCGGGTTCATCCATATTTCCTGTTACAATATTCAGAACGTTGATTAGCCACTGACACAATCCGCCAAATGCTTGAGTGGACAAGCCAACCCGGCCGTAGCAAACGGCGCTCTTTGCACTGGTAAACTCAAGTGCGATTCTTTCCGTTACGTTCGCTGGAATACCAGTCACATCAGCAATCTGAGCCGGCGAAAACTCCATCACCATGGATTTGATTTCATTCAGCCCTTTGATTTCCGAGCCCAGATGCTTCAGCTTTGTAAGGTTTCTTTCAAAAACCACGTGGAGGAGGGCCAATAGAAAGTACACATCGCTTCCAGGACGAACAAAAACATGTTCATCTGCAACCCTGACCGTTTCTGTTTTCCTTGGATCGACTACGATTACGCGGCCCTTACGTTTCTGAATCTCTTTCAATCTACCCTTAATATCCGGTGCCGTCATCATACTTCCATTTGAAGCAATTGGATTGGCACCCATCACAAGAAAATAGTCAGTTCGATCCACGTCGGGGACAGGGACAAGCAGAGGATGCCCAAACATTTTTTGCGCAGCAAAGTGATGCGGCAGCTGATCGACTGACGTTGCGGAATATGAATTTCTGGTTTTTAGCCGGGCAATAAAGCGCGGAGCAAAAAGGAGCGAGCCATAGTTATGGACATTTGGATTCCCGGCATAGTATGCAACCGCGTCCGTTCCGTGCGCGGACTGAACCGCATGGATCTTTTCTGCAACCTCGTTTAAGGCCTCATCCCAGCTGACTTCATGCCAGTCATTGCCAACGCGACGAATTGGTTTTCGAAGACGATCCGGGTCCTCATGGATTGCCTTGAGCTCCGGACCCTTTGGGCAAATATGTCCATGCGAAAAAACGTCTGCCTTGTCCCCACGAATTCCCGCCACTCGCCCGTTCTCGACCGTAATCTCCAAACCACAAATGGCCTCGCAGAGGGAACAGGAACGATATACGGTTTTCATACCGTCAGCAAATCCCGGATTCGAGAAGTTCAACAAGCTATTTTGAATTCGATTGTCAGAAAAGATTACGCTTTTTGCTGGTCCGGCCGGATTTATAAGTTAACCTGGTCAGTACATGCAGGATCCCATGGGTCGTTCATTTCAGGTTCTGCGCTTCAGTCTCCTGGACGAGTGCAACTTCTCCTGCGTATATTGCGTGGATGACTTGCGCAAGTCTGCTGTGACCTTTACGCCCTCAAAAGTACTTCTATCTTACGTCAAACGACTCCATGAACACCTGGATCTTAAAACCGTGCGTGTTACTGGCGGTGAACCCACGCTTCATCCCGAACTCATAGAGATTGTGGGTGGCCTGAAAAACATGGGAATCGATGACATTCGAATGACTACAAATGGGCATACGCTCAGCCGGATCATCCATGAGCTGGTCGAGGCTGGACTTAAATCCGTGAATGTTTCGCTCGATGCCGTTACGTCGGATGTATTTTCAAAAATGAGCCGGGTACGAGACGGAAAAGGAGTGTTTGCTGGAATTGATTCAGCAATAGGAACGGGACTTCCTGTCAAACTGAATTGTGTTCTCATGCGTGGAATCAACGATCAGGAGATCATTCCACTCATGCATTTTGCAATGGATCGTGGGATTATTATTCGATTTCTTGAAGTTATGAACATGGGACCGTTATTCGGCAAAAGCCACTCGTATTTGATCCCAGAAAGTGAGATAGTTCAGACCATTTCAGAATCAGAAGGGTACTGCGCGCGCTTGCCACACGATTTGCATTCAACTACAAACTATTATCGCACACGCAAGGGTCAGGTCTTCGGCGTTATCTCCAACTATTCAGATCCGTTTTGCGGAGACTGCAATAGACTTCGCCTCGATAGCAAAGGGAATATTCACGGATGCCTGAGTTCGAGTGCCAAAGAAAACCTGGCGGATTCAGATGTTAAAAGTCTGCTCGAACGCGCGCTGGCCCGCAAGCAAACTAGATTCACAGGGAGCCAAACAAGTATGAAGGCTATCGGGGGCTAATGAAGATATCCGTAAGATCCTACGGGGCTATGGGCGACATGGTTGGTAAAACTACAAACCTTGAGATCCATGAAGGTGCGCGCATCTCTGATCTGACACATATGCTCGTTACACAATTTCCAAAAGCGCAGGGACTCATGCCTTCGTGCTGTTTTGCAATTTCCAATCAATTCGCTTCTATTGATACAGAACTCAAACCAGATCAGGAGGTTTCGATTTTGCCTCCTGCAAGCGGTGGTTGATGAAGACGATTTCAACTACACCCATTGATATTTCACAGGCTATGCAATGTGTAGCTGATCCGAGCGCAGGGGCAATCGTACAATTTCTTGGAACCGTTCGCAACACAAATCAAGGCAAGCCAGTTATATCCCTGGAGTATGAGGCGCATGAATCTCTGGCAAGTTCCCTGATAGAAGAGATCCTGAGCACTGCTATTTCTAAATTCGATTTGCTCCGCGCGCATTGCATTCACAGAATCGGGAAACTTGGAATTGGAGAAACGGCTGTGGTTGTACTTACATCCTCCATGCATCGCCGGGAAGCCTATGGAGCAAATGAGTATATTCTAAATCGAGTTAAGCATGAAGTTCCAATCTGGAAAAAAGAGCACTATCCGGATGGAAGCTCAGTTTGGTCCGCACAGTGCTCTGGTTGTTCCTCCGTGGAGCATCATTTAGAGGTGTAGTATGATTGGAATTGTACTTAGCGGGGGTCACTCGCATCGCATGGGGCAGGACAAGGGCCTGATGATCCATGAGGGAATAACCTGGTGTGAGCGTGCAGCTGTTTTACTTGCAGATTTCTGTGATTCTGTTCTGGTTTCGGTGCGCGAGGATCAACCCGGCTATGCGACGCTTCCAGGAATAAAACTTCTAATCGATAGAAAGGCAAGCGGTCCTGCAACAGCCCTCGCTCAAATCCACAGACTTCACCCCAAAGAAGACCTGCTAGTCCTTGCAAGCGACATGCCATTGATCCAGAAACAAACCCTGCAAAGTCTTCTCGAGGCCAGGCAAGACGAGCCCAACATGGATGTATATATGTATGAAACCGATGGCCACCTGCAGCCTCTCTGCTCGGTCTATGCCCAGACAGGTCTTGCACTTCTTGCAAACGCAGTCTTACGCGGAAGACTCAGCTTCAAGGACATCCTGCCCGAGCTTGGTCTGCATAGAATCCTCATTCCCGCTTCTCCGGAATTTTTTCCAATCAACTCGCCTGGGGATCTGCGGCTACTGCGCGATCTTTAAAGTTAATTGCAGAGGGCGCCTGGCCTGGGTTTTCTGAACCGTGATTGATATTACTAGAAAACGCGTCAGCCTGCGCCATGCACGTGCAGGAGGATTCCTGGCTTGCGACATTGCTACGGCCAGACGAATTCTGGCGAATGATTTACCCAAGGGCAATCTACTCGATGTTGCGCGAGCGGCCGGACTACTTGCATCCAAAAAAACTCAGGAACTGATCCCGCACTGCCATCCTGTCTCAATCGATAAAATGCAAATCGATTTTCAGGTCGTGACCGAGCCCGCCCCGGGCGTATTAATTGAGGCTAATGGAAGTTCCATTGGACGCACGGGAATCGAAATGGAAGCTCTCACGGCAGTTTCTGTTGCAGCACTTACAATCTATGATCTACTTAAACCGATTGCTGAATCGCTTGAAATTCAATCAATCAAACTTCTAGAGAAGCTCGGAGGAAAAAGTGACCCACGATTCCAGGCAAAGGCGGGGCTGCGTGCTTCGGTTCTAGTTATTTCAGATTCAACTGCAGCCGGATCTCGTCTGGATAAATCAGGGCAAGCCATAAAGGAAATTTTAGCCAAACATGGAATTGCAGTTCAGGGACCTCTGGTGGTTCCGGATGAAATTGAAGAAATAAGAAAGGTGCTTAAAGAAACTCTGAGTGAGTGCGATTTTGTTTTTACTACAGGTGGGACCGGACTCAGTCCACGTGATGTTACGCCGGAAGCCATTCTTCCCATTTTGGATCGCACAATTCCAGCCGTTGCAGAAGCCATGCATGCCCATGGGCAGAGCAGAACTGCCTGGGCCATGCTCTCGCGTTCGTTTGCTGGAGTCATAGGAAATACAGTTGTAGTATCGCTTCCAGGAAGCACGTCAGGCGCCACTGAGAGTCTGGACGCAATTTTGCCTGGATTGTTTCATGCAAACGACATGCTAAAAGCGCGAGGACACAATTGATTTCATACGCTGACGCGCTTGAAGCACTGCTGGCACACACGCTCCAATTAGAATCAGAAACCATTTCTCTCAATCAGGCATCGGGTCGGACTCTAGCCGCCAATATTGCTGCAGATCGCGATTATCCACCCTTCAATCGCGCGACCATGGACGGATATGCAATCCTATCGAGTGAATATGAAAAAGGCAGGGTCTATCGCGTCGCGTCCTGGAAACATGCGGGAGAGGAGCCAGCCCAGGGAGACGTGTACAGGGGCCTTTGTATAGGAATTTCAACCGGATCTGCTGTCCCAGATCAGTTTGATGCTGTCATCCGAATCGAAGACGCAAGTATTGATTCATCGCATAACGTTAGTTTTGCGTTAGAACAAACTAATCCAGGCCAAAACATAGCAAAGCGCGGTGAAGACACAAAACAGGGCGAGATCGTTTCAAAGATAGGAACTAAGATCACTCCTGGTGCTGCAATGGCACTCGCTTCAGTTGGAGCTAGAACGGTCCAAGTCTTCCGAAAACCGGACATCAAGGTTATCAGCTGCGGCAATGAAGTCGTTTCACTTGAAACAGCACCGCTGCCGGAGCAAATTCGCGATTCAAATTCGCACACAGTTTGTACGTTTCTCAACTGCTTAGGCCTTGCACCTCAATCTGCCAGCCTGATCCCGGACGAGCCCTCTAAGCTAAGTGAAGGCTTGCGCCAGGGGCTAATTGCAGATATACTGATCGTCACTGGCGGTGTTTCAAAGGGTCCACGCGATTTTATCCCCGGGCTACTCGAAGATCTGGGAGTTAAACGACTCTTTCATGGCGTGGCTATCAAACCTGGAAAACCAGTGTTTGCCGGGACCCATCAGAACAAAATCGTCCTCGCTTTGCCTGGAAATCCGCTCAGCGTCCTCATTGGACTGGAAATCTTTCTTTTACCTTACCTGAGAGCCTCAATGGGTTCAAGCACCACCCGTTCATGGCCGATGAAATTTCAAGGGAAGCGTAAGAAAAAATCGGGCCTGGACGAATTCTTTCCGTCAAACGTAAACGGTATGGGGATTGAGCAGGCATCCTGGAATGGTAGTGGAGATATCCTGGCGGGAATGAGCCATGGATTTGCTCTTCATCCTGCAAGCGCAAGTGAGCTAGATGATGGAGATACGGTTCTCTTTTTTCCCTGGACTGGAAGCTAATGGCAAACGAAGTTAGAAGTTGGGCGATTTTTACAATTCGCGGAAATATTCTACCGGATCAGATCACGCGTGACATGAAAATCGAGCCAGACCGTGTATTTGCAGATGGCAAAGATCGAATCTGGCAGATCAATTCAACACTGGGCGCTACAGAAACTACGGAAGCGCATTTTCATGAATTGCTGCTGCGGTTGCTGCCCCAGAGTGCAATGCTCAGAAAACTTGCAAGCGATCACTATCTTGAGTTCTATTGCTTTCTTGAAAAACCCCAGGAGATGAGCTTGCCGATTACTCTTTCTCCGCGCATCTTACTGCTGTGTGGCTACCTTCGCGCACACGTCGATGTCGAAGTCAAAGACCTCGACGCTCCTGCGATCCGCGTGGATTGATCGCCGGAAGGGGAGCGGGCCTGCCCCCTCACTCGCCGAACTTAGACCTTTCCGTATTTCTTAATCAACAGATCAATCGCGTCATCCGCATCTATTCCGCGCATGTCCAGGATAAAGTCTGCAGCAGATTCATACCACGGTAGTCTTCGCATCAATAGTTCTTTGTAGGCCCCCGGCAAATCAGGGCGATTGGAATCGGCGCTTCCTTTTTCAAGAAGCCAGTCCATGTCACGCTTAACGTAGACTACGTGACAATGCTTTAGCAATTCCAGTTTGCGTCCAGAGACTGATTCCTGAGCACCTTCTTCGGGAGCCTCTACCAGAATTCCTCCGCCGCAATCGATCACAAGGTCCTGCATTGAAACCAGCTTCTTTAATAACTCAAATTCTCGATCGCGAAACTTCTTCCAGCCTTCACGCTCAACGATTTTAGAAATTGGGAGGCCACCTGCCTCAAAAGAAACGAGAGTATCCGTTGATAACGTTAAGCGACCAGATCCTTTCCCAAATTTCCTTGAAATGCGAGATTTACCGGCACCACGGCCGCCTACAAATGCAATATTCGTTTTGTTCAAAACTCAGGTTCCCCTTAAATCGGTTAGTTCTCCCAGGAATTCTGGGAGACCGCTGTATAATGTCTGCAAATCAGAATCAGCAATCTTGAGCGTGTCGAGCGCGAATTTGCTCAGTGACTCACTGAGTCCACCGGTATCTACACCAACCCCGGCAACCAGGGCAATGTGATTTGCGAGGTGAACCAGACAGGTTAATTCTGGATTGTTCTGAGCCTTTTCTGGATGGTATTGTAGCGCTACAGCTTCGCATAGTTCCGGTGGAAATTTCCAAATTGTAAGCAGTTTCCCACCAAGCTCTGCATGATCGTACCCAAGGATGCTCCGCTCAATTTGTGAGAAGGATACTTCCGGATTCTTTTCAAGCTCTGCTGCTACCTGGCGGTATGCCTTTTTGAAATACTGCGCAAGTACGATTTTCCCGATATCGTGAAGTATGCCGGCCGTAAATGCAACGTCAGGCGGCACTCTAGTGCGTCTCATTTTACAAATTCTATCTGCAAGCTCAGCTACAAGCAGACTATGATCCCAGACATCCCTGGCTTCCATCTTGTAACCTTCCAGGGGAATTGCAAGAATTCCTTTTGAGGCCGTGATCAAAACAATGTTCTTAACCGTGCGCAGACCCAGTGTCATGACAGCTTCCTGCACAGAACGAACTGGACGCTGTGGCCTATAGTAGGCAGAGTTCGAAAGGCGAATCACTCCTGCCGTGATCGCTGTATCTTTAGAAATCTCCTCTGCAAGTTTCTGAATATCAGCATCAGGATCGTTTGCGAGAACCAGAATCTTTTGGACCACTCCAGGCATTGCTGGAAGTTTTTCGATGTCTGCCAGTTGCTCGTCGATCTTTGCTTTCATCTCCGCCGCAGTATCCATGTTACACCGCCGTCCGATAAAAATATTTCTCTTTTGTTCCGGCACGCATCAGAATGCTGCCATCTTCCATGTTGAGGGTAATGGTCCGGCCTGTGTGTCCCCCCACATCCTCTGCAAGAACAGGGATCTTATGCATGGCAACTGCGTCCTTCACGGCTTTGATATTGTCGGATCCTATATTTAGCAAGAATGTGGAATGAACTGATTCAAACATGGACGCACCGCCGAACACTCGCGCCGTAAGCATTCCAGGTTTGACATCCATCTTGCCAAGTTCCTCGATCAAGGAGTCGATAGCAGGGCGAGCGTACTTCCCACGATGCACAATTTTACCCGACGGGGCCTCAGCCAGGAGCACGTGCGCAATTCCACCGCATTTCTTCTCAACGGAGTAGAGGGCTACGCCAACGCAGGAGCCCAGAGTAGTACGCAAACCATCCGAGGCCCGCGCCGTTTTCCACTCCGCAACCCCCACATGAATGATCCGTCCTTTAATATTCTCCAACCGCACCTCTCCGTGGTCAAAATTAAGTGGAGTGGCTGACCCCTGGATAAAATCTGCTCTCGTGAAATCTGTTCAACTTAAAAAAGCAACTTATTCGGGTCCCATAGCCGCATTCGAGCAAGGAAAAGTCAGCATTGTAGTCCTTGGAACCGCACATGTTTCGCCTGACATCCGCGATAAAAAAATTGGCCTCTTGTTCTCATCGCTGGTCTTGTCTGCATATCAGAAGAAGCTTGGCGCAGAGCGCGGAGTCAAACCTGGTCAGGAAATGATCACTGCAGTTCACCTTGCAGAGGCACAGGGACGAACTCTTGTTCTGGCAGACCGCCCGGTGAGCACGACTCTTACGCGCGCCTGGAGAAAAGTTAGTTTCTTTAGCAAATACAACATAGTTTCCCAGCTTTTCGCATCCCTCCTGTTTCGCGAGGACGTAGCCGAAGCTGACCTTGAAAAACTCAAATCGGAGGACGCACTGGCTGATATGTTCAAATCGCTGCCGCCCCGATATAAATCAATCAAGGATGTATTCATCGGCGAACGGGATCGTTATCTGGCCGAAAAAATAAGAGAAGCAGCGTCTGCATTGAAGAAGGGAACTGTTTTTGCTGTAGTTGGAGCAGGGCATGTCCCAGGAATTCGCACAGTTCTTGAAACCGATCAGGAAGTGAATATTAAAGAACTGGACGAAGTTCCGCCCACAAGTCCGGTTAAAACGGTTCTAACCTGGATTTTCTTTTCTACAATTATTGGAGCTGCTGTCTACTGGCTCAGTAACAAGGGAGCCGATGAAAGACAGCAGGCACTGGTTGCCTGGGTCCTGGGCAGAAGTCTGGGTTCCGGAATCGGCGCCATACTTGCGTTTGCCCATCCACTCACAGTCCTGGTTACCATGATCATGGCACCAATTTCGATTTTTATTCCAGGTTCAAGACTCTGGATGTTCTCAGCATTAACTCAAGTCTGGCGCCGTAAGCCACACGTTCAAGATTTTGAGGATATGGCATTCGTTTCTGATTCAACAAAGACATTTGTCACGGCACTTTACAACAATCGCGTGCTTCATCTGTTCTGGACTATCGCACTTGTTTCAATCGGACTCACGATCGGGAATGGGTTTATTGTGGCTTTCATCGCAAAGAATTTTTAAGAGAGGGCGGAAGGGCGCGGATTCATGCAGATCCTATGATCCGGTCGGGCCAGATCGGCTTCTGTCCGTGTTCATCTGCGTTATCTCTGGCTAGAATCAGAAAAGTTCTTTCTTCCCCTGAGTTCCCTGCGCGCTCCGAGGTCAAATTCCAACAGGGCTCAGCGTTCTAAGGCGCCGGCCTGCTCTTCAATTCCAATGATGCTTTCTTCGAGATCTCTGGATTTTTGAACCTGGACGGATAGATCTGCTTCAATTGACGCAATTGCCTGGGCTGCTGCAGCACTCCCTTCTTTCTGTTCGCGAGAAATTCGCTCAATTTCGCCTGAAAGTTGCTTCAAATCGCGCAGGGACTGAATGAGAGTTTTATTAATTCTTTCTTCTTCCTGAATTCGATCGCGGAGTGCATGAAAATTCCCGGCCATCTCTGCAAGACCCTTGCCCTGATCGCGCACCATTTGATGTGCAAGCTCAGTTGCCCGCCTTGCACCTTCGATTACGCGCGCACTATCAGATACAATCGTTTCAATGGTCTCAGCATTGGCTCCGCTAGTATCAGCAAGCTTGCCAACTTCCTGTGCTACAATTGCAAAGCCTCGACCGTATTCGCCTGCGCGCGCAGCTTCAATTGCGGCGTTCAAAGCAAGCAGGTTTGTGCGATCTGCAATTTCCGCCATCATCTGGTTCACTTCACTTACTCGAAGGAACGAATCCTCAATTCCGCGAAGAGTATTTGAAAGTTCGTCTACCGCAGACGTTACACGCGTTCCTGTAGTCCTGGCGGTTTCCATTCTACCATTCAGATCCTCGGTGGATACGCGAACTCCGTCAAGAATTCGTTCAAGCGCCGCGCTCTCTTTGTTCATGTTATCGATTTTACCGTACTGAGTGCGCACTGACTCGGTTGAATTTTCAATCGATGCAGTAAACTGCTCCATGGTTGCAGAAATTTCTTGAACGGAGCTTGCTTGATTCTCCATCCGCTCATTGAAGGTTTCCATGAGCTTGCGAATAGACACAACCGATTGACGTAACGTATCTGCGTGTGCGATCATCTTTTGCGCCTGCAACTGCAGTGCATCATTCGATTGCTGGATTCGTTCGCTTTGCTGCAGTGCTTCTTCGCGTAGAGTGGTTAGAATCACAAGAACGCTTCGCATGATGATTGCGAATATGAAAAGAAACAGCGATTTTATTATCTCATTGGATAGCGAAATGTAACCAGGGAGCTGGGTCTTTGCAAGCTCTGTAGTAACCTTGACATCGCTGATCTGAACAGCAAGAACCAGAGCAACAATCGTACAGACCGAGCAGAGCGCACCTATAAGCAACACGAATCGCGCGGTAGACATTGCAAGGCAGGAACAAATTATATAAAATGCCAGAATGAAATACAAAACCGTAGCTCGCAGAACGGTGATTGCCTGCTCTGTATTGGTGCTCACGCCAACAGCCATAACCATGAAGAGAACCAGCACATCGAGTACGATCGTGAAGCGAGCCCAGAAGCGCGGAGTCTTGTCGAGCGCGCCCAGGATAAATGTTACAATGCAATAAGAGAATTGAAAGCAGATGCCTATGATATACGCCCGAATGAGTGCTGGATCGGTTGTGCTCCAGGTCGACGCAACGCTTCCAGCATAGAGAATAACCAGGAACAACCTGATCCGATTGATTACCTGGGAGCCGTATTTGTTAACGTCGCGTTTTTGTTGAACCGGGGTCATTGGAGAATAATTTCTTCGTTCTTTAAAGTATCCCTTCCAATTGTACTCACTGCGATCGGGTTCGACGTGCGATTTTCAATCTTCACGTTACCGATGATGCGCAGCGGGGCGTCAAACAGGACTGGACCGCTTACAGTTACAGTTTCGGCATCCAGCAAGGACGGATAAACCGGGAACAATCGATCAAAATCGCCTATCTTCTTGTATTCATCACCCAGACGCACGACGGGCTCTTTATGGTTACGCTTCTCATCCAGAATCAAGGCCAGGTCACGGGGCCTGAGTTTGCACGCATCGCTTCTGCGAACCAGTAGATCTGAGCAATTCTTGACTGGAGCAAATCTGTCGCGCGCGACCTCGATTACTTTCATGCTGGAAAAACTTTCGCAGGCCGAGCCCATTGCGGCTTCCAGCTGCAGAATCGGCTGACCCTGCCATTCCTTTGGATTGACAATGAGCGATAGGCTCAGACCAGACTTCAACTTATCACGCAGAACCTCCAGGTGTACCCAGAGATTATTAATTGAGAAAAATCCAAATCGCTTTACGTCTTCAAAATCCTTAAGATGTTCCGGTTCAACCTGTGCTGTCTCAAGCAATGAGATATTGTGCCGCCCGCGTCTCCTAAATAGTACGCCTCCCTTCAAATCTGCGGCCGATTTGGGAGTTGTCTCCATTGCGAATTCAAGTTTGCTTTCCAGGAAGAAATTCAATATGCGATCGTCGAGAGTTGCACCCAGATTATCACCGTTTGAAATAAACGCAACGCGCCTACCAGCGTCCAACAGTCTGGTCAGAAGTCCGCTCGTTTGAAGCGAAAGGAAAACGTCACCATGACCCGGCGGACACCAATGATCTTCCTTGCTTCCGTCGCCTATCGGCATCATATCGCGATCAGCGAGACGAGGAACCATGTTCTGTAAAAAGTAAGATGGGGTTTTGTCCGGATTCAGATCTTTCATGGAAGGATCTGCATTGAAATCGTCTTCAGTGTTAAAAGAGTTCATGAAGATCAAAGGGAGCAGTGCATCGCCACGCGAACGCTCCAGATCAATTTGCTCACGAATGATTCCCAGGAAATTCTTTCCGCCGTGCACAGGGATGACTGATTTTGCCCGCGTCAGGCCCATCGATGTACCAAGGCCACCGTTTAGTTTTACAACTGCAAGTTGCTTAAGTTGTTCTACGGTCTTCGCTGGATCGGACGCTGGGAGATTAGCGAGCGACACGCTGTCATCCGGTCTCATATCCAGAATTTCTTCCCAGGGGATCTTCCCCGTATCTCCGCGAAACACAAGGTCAACACGTCGCATGAATTCACGAATAATGTCTGGACCCATAGACTGCCCGAGCATTCGTTTCATGATCTCATTTTGAATCACTGCGTAATCGCTCATTTTACCCACCTCTTGCCTGCACCTGGCAGGCGATCAATCCGTTCCAGATTCAAATCGTACTTCTGGCCGTTAGGCGAAAATTGAACCCAGAGTTCTATTGTCCGTGAACCTTTGTATTTGACTTCTTCTCCGTCCCTGTATGGCAACGGCACCACTGCTTTAAAGTTATAATAATAGACCGTTCCGGTTGCAATTTCAGCTACTAGAACGCCGCGTTTCAACGGATCTGCAATGAAACGTTCTGCTGCAACCGGATAGTGTGCCTTCCAGAGTTCCGGGAGCTTTTTTTCGACTTCAGAATAGGTAAGAATTCTCCCAAACGCAAGCGCCGGGAAAAAGAAAATCGCGCAGCCAATCCAGATGCGCGACAAAGGCTAGTGTCCTCCGTAGGTGGAGAGCGCGAAAACTGGAATATTTGATTTCTGGATTTTTTCGCTGCCATGCAAATCCGGTAGATCGATGATTGCAGCGGCTTCGAGAACTTCTCCACCCAGACGACGAATCAGATTTGCAGCCGCGATCATAGTTCCGCCCGTTGCTATCAGATCATCAAAGATCACCACACGATCCCCTTTTTTGCAGGCATCTTCATGCACCTGCACCGCCGCAGTCCCGTATTCCAGCGCGTACTCCTCAGAAATCGTCTTCCAGGGAAGTTTACCCTTTTTGCGAATAGGGACAAATGGAATTTTAAGCTGATAGGCAACCGTAACTCCAAGCAGAAACCCGCGCGCATCAATCCCCGCAATAACATCGATTTTCATTTCGCGATAGCGAGCTGTGAATTCTTCAAACACAGCGTGGAGCACATCGTGATTTTGAAAAATAGGCGTGATATCGCGAAACATGACGCCTTTTTCTGGCCAATCAGCAACCGTTCGCACAACTTCTTTGATTTTGTTTTCTATTCCGGACATACATTCCTCATTCAATCATTGTGCCCACGCCTTCGTGGGTGAAAATTTCAAGTAATATGGCATGGGGTACGCGACCATCGATAATGTGAATCTGCTTAACACCTTCTTCAAAGGCAGTCAGGCAGCACTCAACCTTGGGAATCATTCCACCGGAGATTTCCCCGGATGCAATCATTGCCCTGGCTTCTGGAGCACCTAATCGTTGTTTGGTGGTTCCGTTTTGCAAAACACCTGGCGTATCTGTTAGAAGCATAAACTTCTCCGCGCCAATGGCGGCCGCAATCGCTCCAGCCATTGTATCAGCGTTTACATTCAAGCTTTGAAGATCTGGACCTGCAGCAACCGGGGCAATTACCGGGATATATCCATTCTGTAAGAATGTATTGATGACGGAAGGATCAATGTTCTTTTTGTTTACCTGACCCACTCGACCAAGGTCTGCAGATGCAGGGGTTGCAGATGCAAGCCTGCCATCGCGCCCAGAAATTCCAACCGCACGGCCACCTTTCTTATCAATCAATGAAACAATTTCTTTATTAATACTGGCAGATAAAACCATCTCAACCGCTTCCATCGTTGCGTTGTCCGTAACGCGCACGCCGCCAATGAATTTGGACTGAACTCCCATTTGACCCAGGAGTGAATTTATACGAGGCCCGCCTCCATGAATGATAACAGGTCTAACTCCAACATAGTGGAGTAGCACAAGATCTTCTGCAAACTGTTCGCGCAGCGATTCCTGGTTATCCAGCGCGGCTCCGCCGTATTTAATGACTACAGTTTTGCCT
>JAIOPQ010000109.1 GCA_021413825.1 Spirochaetia bacterium
CGGCAGCTGCAGCCGGTGTTGAGGTAAAAGCACCCGTAGTAGAAGAGAAGAAGTAACGCTCGCGTTGCTTCTGGATCGTTAGAATTTTTGTTTAGAAATAGTAAGGATTAGAAATGGCAGACGTTAAGCCTGATGATATTAAGAAGCTCCGGGAAATGACCGGTGCTGGCATGATGGATTGTAAATCCGCACTCGCTGAGTTTGGCGGGGATCTGGAAAAAGCCTCTGAAGCGCTCCGCAAAAAGGGCCTTGCAAAAGCGGCCAAGCGTTCCGGAAAAGATACTGGTTGCGGTCGTGTGTTCTCATACATTCACGGTGAGGGCAAGATAGGCGTTCTTCTTCAACTGAATTGCGAAACTGACTTCGTTGCAAAGAATGAAGATTTTGAAGCGCTCGGCAAAGACCTTTGTATGCAAGTTGCTGCAACAAATCCAGTAGCTGTAAAAGCGGACGATCTAGATCCAAAAGTTATTGAAAAAGAAATGGAAGTATACCGCGCACAACTTCTGGAAGAAAAGAAAAAGCCAGAGCAGATTGAGAAGATTCTGCCCGGGAAGATCAAAAAATTCCAACAAGATGTTTGCTTGCTTGAGCAAGGCTTTATCAAGAATGATAAGTCAACGGTTGCGGAGCATATCCAATCCTACATTGGCAAATTCGGTGAAAACATCACCGTAGCTCGATTCACCAGATACGAAGCGGGCTGAGAAGGAAAATCAGCTCATGAATCCGAATTTTCCATATCGTCGGGTTCTTTTAAAACTTTCGGGCGAGGCCTTCACAGTGGAAGGCAAGCTGGGAATTGAATTCGAGCGAGTTCGTCACGTAGCTGAGCAAATCCGTGTCTGTCATAAAATGGGCGTAGAGATTGCTGTGGTTGTTGGGGCCGGGAACTTGTTTCGCGGTCAGGCTGCAGCGGAAAGTGGAATGGATCGCGCAACAGCCGATTACATGGGCATGCTTGCAACCATTCTCAACTCCCTCGCATTGCAGGATGCATGTGAAAAAATCGGAATGATTACGCGCGTTCAATCCGCTATTGAGATGAAGTCGATAGCTGAGATCTATATTCGCCGCAAGGCTATGCGACATCTTGAAAAGAACCGGATCGTTATTTTCGCCGGTGGAACAGGCAACCCGTATTTTACAACCGACACAACTGCAGCTCTGCGCGCTGTTGAAGTTGGCTGCCAGGTAATTCTAAAAGCCACTAAAGTTGACGGCGTATACGATGCGGATCCCAAGAAGAATCCTGACGCGAAGCGTTTTGGTCGGGTTTCGTACATGGAATCGATTCAGCGCCGCCTGAAAATCATGGATTCAACGGCACTTGCACTTTGCATGGACAACAATACACCGATTCTGGTATTTGATATTTTCGAGAAAGATAGCTTGAAGAGTATGTTTGAAGGTCAAAAGATCGGCACATTAATCTCTTCAGAGGATGGTCTTGAGTATGCCGGATAAAGTAGAACCAGCACAGGTAATAACCGAGATCAAATCTCGCATGCAAAAAACAATCGACTCGCTTAGCAAGGACCTTGCAGCAATCCGTTCAACACGCGCAACTCCTTCAATGCTCGATTCTGTGCACGCAGAGTACTATGGCACAATGACTCCGCTCAATCAGCTCGCAAGTATCCAGGCTCCAGAAGCGCGCATGCTCGTAATTACTCCCTACGACAAGAACGCCCTGGGTGATATTGAAAAAGCAATTCTAAAAAGCGACGTTGGAATTACTCCTTCGAATGACGGTAGCGTAATTCGTCTGAATCTTCCCGAACTTTCTATGGAACGCAGACAGGAACTTGTAAAGCAGGTCAAAGTGCGTCTTGAAGAATGTAAAGTTTCTATAAGAAACGTACGTCGTGATGGAAATGAAGAACTGAAGAAAATGGGCAAATCGCAGGATGAACTCAAAGGCCTTCAGGATGACGTTCAAAAACTCACCGATGGTTTTGTTCACAAAGCCGACGAGCTGGCAGCAGCTAAAGAAAAAAGCATCCTCACAGTATAACGGTGTCGGAAGAGAATCCGAATCCCCGGCACGTCGGGATCATCCTCGATGGAAATGGTCGCTGGGCCAGGGCCCGTGGACTAAAAAGGTCGGAAGGACACAAAGCGGGTGGGGAAGCGCTCGATCGTTTGCTCGACCAATTTTTGGACCTTCGCATTCCCTATATCTCGCTCTATGCATTCAGCACAGAAAACTGGAAGCGACCCAAAATGGAAATCCAGGCTATCTGGAGTTTGATGAGAGAATTCTTTTCGTCAAGGCTAGAACGCTGCCTGGAAAAGGGAATTCGAGTGCATGCTTCCGGGGACTTGAGTCGTCTTCCTGCAGTGAATCGGAAATTGATTCTTGAAGTAATTGAAAAGACAGAGCACAACCGCAATCTAACTGCGAATTTCTGCGTGAACTATGGTTCGCAGGATGAGATATTGATTGCAGCAACTAAGGTTCTCCATCGAAGGCTCGATCTTGCCAAAAAAGACAAGAAGAAGGCAGCAGCACTCATTTCAAAAAGCGAGCTGGAAAAGGAGCTATTTACCTATCCACTTCCTCCGGTCGATTTAATGGTCCGTCCAGGCGGCGAGCAAAGATTGAGCAACTTCCTGCTCTGGCAAAGCGCATACGCCGAGTTGTATTTTACAGACACTCTATGGCCGGACTTCAATAAGCGTAACTTGATGACAGCACTCAAATGGTTCAAATCAAGACCACGCAAATTCGGTGGACTTCTGGAATCTCAGGATTAAAGTCGGAGCATGAGCGAAACAGCCAAACGAATTACATCAGGCCTGACGTTGGGCGCAATTGTAATCGTAGCCCTTGTAACTCCTGATTTCATGCACTCCATCACTGTTCTGCTGCTCGTTGTGGTTTTCTCAGTTCTGGGTGTGATTGAGTTTTATACGCTAACGGATAAAGGCCTGGAAGGTAAGGCCATGAAGGGCGTGGGTGTAGTCTTTTCGCTCATTTTTGTTGCTTTGTACTACATACAATATCTAAGCATTCGTGCTCTGCAGGGACATACTCCTCCATCGTTTATCACTCCGGATGCAGCCTACGTTTCAGGTCATGTTCTGATTCTTGTCTTTATGCTGTTTATGATCGTTACAATGTCCACCCATCTGATTTTGCGCCCCCTGGACGGAACTATCTACGGGGTAGGCGTAACGTTATTCGGCGTTCTGTACACAGTAATTCCGCTCTGTCATGTGTTTTTGATCCTGGGTCAAGAAAAGGGAGTGTTCTTCTTTTTGGTTACTGCCCTGGCAACAATTATGACAGATGCTGGAGCGTACTTCGCCGGTAAGTATTTTGGTAAGCACAATGCAGGTCTAAAAGTTAGCCCGCGCAAAACGTATGAAGGCTATGTGGGCGGATTTGTGTTTTCTATTCTGTTCAATCTTGGGTTTCTTTATTTCTGGAAAAAGTATGCAAGCGCGCCGTTAAACGACATCAGTGTGTCCTATGTAGAGCTTGGAGTCTTCACGGGTGTGATCTCTGTGCTCTCTGTCTTTGGCGATCTGGTGGAGAGTGCGCTCAAGCGGGATGCGCGCAAAAAGGATTCTGCTTCACTGATTCCTGGGCATGGCGGAATGCTCGATCTTGCAGATGCGCTGTTTTTTAGTATCCCCGTAGGTTATTATTATCTGTATTTCCGTGAAATGGCCGGCTATTCGCTTTAATGTCAGCCTGGAATCCTGTAAGCGCGCAAGTTATTGCACCGGCTCGTTCTAAAAGAACTGAAAAGCTCGTATTGCTCGGAGCGTCCGGCTCAATTGGATCAAGCACGCTGGATATTCTGCGCCGCAATCCTGGCCAGATAGAGCTGATCGCTGTAAGCGTACATTCGTCCCTGCCAAAGCTGGCTGACATTCTAAATGCATTCCCCTCAATCAAATATGCGGCTATCACAGGTATTCAATCACCAGAAACGCTGACGGATTTTTCACGCCAGTTTGGAGCGGTTAAATTCTTTTCCGGAGCTCATGCGGCCAATGAACTATTGAATGCTGGCCGGGCTGCAAACGCAGATACTGTGATTTCTGCTGTTGTTGGGGCTGCGGGAATTTCGCCGACCCTGCGCGCCATTGAGCTTGGATATAAGATCGCCCTGGCAAATAAGGAGACGATGGTTACGGCCGGACCCGTTATCGAGCGTGCGCTTGCTGACTCTAAGGATGCGAGCATGGTTCCGGTTGATTCAGAACACAATGCACTCTTTCAATTGCTGCTGGGGCTTCACCCATCGCATCTTAAACTTGCTATCCTTACTGCCTCTGGTGGACCTTTCTTGAATCGCACAGCGGAAGAAGTGAAGCGAGTGCGCCGCGAGGATGTGCTGAACCATCCTACATGGAACATGGGCCCCAAAATAACCGTGGATTCTGCCGGGCTAATCAACAAAGGCCTTGAGATAATTGAGGCAATGCACTTGTTTTCAATTCCTCTTGAGCAACTCGATGTGCTAATTCACCCTGTAAGTCACGTGCACGCACTTGTAGAAACATCGGATGGATTTCGCTTCATGGCCAACCGACCGAGCATGCTATTTCCAATCGCGCACGCTCTATATTTCCCCGAACCGCCACCAGTATACTCTGATATTGTTACAAGACCAGATGCCTGGCCGTCGCTTGAATTTCGCAAGGTGGATGAAGCCCAGTTCCCCGGATTTGCACTTTGTATGCGAGCTGCGCGCGCGGGCGGAACCGGGCCCGCTATTTTCAACGCGGCAAATGAAATTGCTGCCGGTCTGTTCCTGGATGGTTTAATTCAATTTACGGATATCCCCGTACTTCTGGAAATGGTGTTGAGTGCAAGCAGTATCGAAAAGGGTTCAGAACTCGGGCTCTATCTGGAAGCTGACGCGCGTGCGCGCGAATCTACGCATGCGCTGTCCAAAAATCTGGCAAACAGGATCAAAGAGGTAGTATGATTGCAATGTTATTGGGCGGAGCACTTATGCTCGGTGTATGTGTATTCATTCACGAACTGGGTCACTACCTGCTCGGTCGTGCGGTTGGTGTCCAGGCTGAAATTTTCTCCATAGGCTATGGTCGGGGAATCTGGAAGAAGAAGATTGGTGTAACTACCTGGCAGATCACAGCCATTCCAATTGGCGGCTACGTGAAGTTCTACGGTGACGATATTCTTTCTCAGGAAAAAGTTCCAGGCGGTCTTCTTTCAGTTTCACCGTTGAAACGAATTATTCCTGTACTCGGCGGGCCACTGTTTAACCTGATTCTTGGGTTTACTATTTTTATTTTGATTCATAGTATGTCCGGTCCAGTTGCACCTAACGTTGGTTTTTGGGAGGAGCAAATGCTGCAGAGTCCTGCTTACAAGGCAGGTCTGCGCTCCGGAGACAAAATTCTGGCAATTGCGAATGAACCCGTTCATGATTTTATGGACGTTCAGAAGATTGTAGCTCTATCCGGTGGAGTTCCTCTCAAAGTCGATTATTCGCGCGAGGGAGTAAATGCAAGCGTAGTGGTCCGTCCCGAAGTGGATACAGCGGGCCGTGCTGCAATTGGCCTTAGAGCGCCAGGCACACGCAGCCTTGAGGTGAACTATCCTACCAGCGACGTCTGGGGTTACAGGTTCCGCTCATTGCTGGGGCATGCAGAACTGCCCGGTTCTTTGCGCGCACTTCCATATCTGAAAGACGGGGATGTGATACTTAGCGTAGCCGGCCAGCCAGTACATTCCACACTTGAATTGCAGACAATGCTCGGACTCAATCATGGTGAGCCAGCCAAAGTGGAAGTTAAACGTCAAATACTACCGTGGCTTGCTCCGTGGTTCACGGAACATAAGACAGTTGAAGTTCCTACGCAGAAAGAATACCGAATCGAGCTCTCTTCTGTAACAGATCTCAAGTACAATAGCCCCGTTTCAGATCAGATGCTCCTTTCAAGCGTTGCTGTGCATCAGCGTGCGCTGGGACTAATGAAATTTGATGGCGCTGCCCCTGGCTCGTTTGAGCGACTCTATGAGTTGCTCAAAGATGGCCGTCAGGTTCAGTTTCAAATGGGCGATCGGTTGTATTCCGCCCAGGGCAAGGCTGTTAAGATAGGTCTGTTTGGCTTTAGACCTGATTCGCGTATTCAAACTGAGTATCTGCCGGATAACGGAAGTGTTGCTGATGTATTCGTGCGCGCCTCCACGGATACTCTAAAGAACGTGATGGTATATCCCGCTTTTTTTGGGAGCCTATTCTCAGGTCGTCTATCATTCATTGATAATGCAATGGGTCCAGTTGGAATGTTTGCTGCTGCTGGTGTTGTGCTTAAATCCAGCTTTCACGATTACCTTTCAATGTTTGCTGCAATTTCGATTGCGCTATTTGTGATGAACTTGCTTCCGTTTCCAGTTGTGGACGGTGGACACGTGGTGTTTTTCCTCTATGAAGCGATTTTTGGCAAACCGGTTACACCGCGTGTCATGGAAACCATCTATCGCGGAGGTCTTGCAGTGCTGATCTTCCTTGGGCTCTGGATCATGTACCGCGATGTTCTATTTGTAGTCGGACTCTGACGTTATGCGCGCTTCGCGATTCTTAATCCACACGTTGCGGGATACACCCGCAGATGCAGTAATAGCCTCGCATCGCTGGATGCTGAGGGCCGGTCTAATCGGAAAGTTGGGCAGCGGTCTGTATCATCTGCTTCCGATGGGCCTGCGCGCGTTTCGCAAGGTTGAGAATATTATTCGTGATGAAATGAATCGGGCAGGGGCGGTCGAGTTCATACTGCCAGTGCTAATCCCGGGCGAACTCTGGGAAAAGTCGGGTCGTTGGAAAACCATGGGAAAGGAAATGTTCAGGCTTCAGGATCGTCATGAAACCTGGAATGTACTTGGGCCAACGCACGAGGAATCGTTTACCGAACTCATGAAGGGAATTCTCAAGTCCTACCGCGATTTGCCGGTTACCGTGTATCAGATTCACACCAAGTTCCGCGATGAGATCAGACCCAGATTTGGCGTTATGCGCTCACGCGAATTCGTAATGAAGGATGCGTATTCATTTCATAAAGATCAGGCTTCACTGGAAGAAACGTATCAGCGGATGCGAACTGCTTACAGAAACATCTTCTCCCGGCTTGGCCTTGAAACCATTCCGGTTCAGGCTGATACAGGAACAATGGGTGGCTCAGCTTCAGAAGAATTTATGGTTCCATCAGAAGTTGGTGAGGAAACCCTTCTAATCTCTGAAGGCGGCAAGTACCAGAGCAATCAGGAAAAAACTCCCTTTGTTCCTGGCGATCCTGGTGAATCTCCTGTGCTCGTAATTGAAAAGAAGAAACTGCATACGCCTGGTGCTTCGACCATAGAAGATGTTGCGAGACTCCTGGGTGTTGATTCAGTTCATTTTGCAAAGGCGCTTCTATTTCAAACGGAGGCTGGACCCGCCCTCGTGTTTATTCGCGGTGATAGACAGATCAATGAAGTAAAGCTCAAGAATGCTCTGGATGGCATGGATTTCAGACCGGCAAGCGAAGCTGAGGCAACGGCACTGGGCTTTGTTCCTGGATTCATGGGCCCGGGTAATATTCCGGCTGATGTCCGCGTGATTCGTGATCCAAGCATTAAGCCTGGAAGGCCATACATTGTTGGAGCCGGTGAGCGTGACTATCACGAGAGCGGCGTGGTGTTCGCTGATTCATTCACGGAGAAGGATGTGGCGCTTGCAATTGCTGGTGATCTGTCCCCCATGGGTGACGGTACACTTCGCGCCGTAAAAGGAATCGAAGTCGGGCATATTTTTCAACTGGGCAATAAATACTCAAAAGCGTTTAACGTTAGCGTGCTCGACGAAACGGGGCGACCGCTCATTCCTACTATGGGATGTTATGGAATTGGTGTGCAGCGAACCCTGGCAGCCGTGATCGAACAGAACCATGATGAAAAAGGGATCAAATGGCCAGTCAGCGCCAGCCCGTTCGAAGTCGTACTCGTAAGTATCACGCGCAGCGACGAGGAAATTGCCCTGGTCGAGTCGATTCATACTGAACTGGAGTCTGCAGGTGTGGACGTCCTCTGGGATGACAGGGACTTGCGGCCGGGCGTGAAATTCGCAGATGCAGAGGTAATTGGGTATCCGGTTCGTATCACTGCCGGGAAGAATTTCTTTGAATCCGGGAAGCTTGAAATCCAGGTGCGCGCAACGGGCGAAACGCTCGAATCCACGCCCCAGGATCTGCTCGAAGTCGT
This sequence comes from Spirochaetia bacterium, assembly GCA_021413825.1. Classification (GTDB taxonomy): domain Bacteria; phylum Spirochaetota; class Leptospiria; order Leptospirales; family Leptonemataceae; genus JAEUSB01. The sequence continues at coordinate 8,228 of JAIOPQ010000109.1, forward strand.
TGGCCGCCTGATCGGTAAATCAGGGCAAAAACCAGCAGAAAAGCGCCAGGCTAAAGCTGAGTCGCCTCCAAAGAAATCGTCTGAAAAAGCGTCAGCGGGTAAGAAGTCCGGAACAAAGAAGAAATAGCTATTGGTCGTGGGCTGGCGTTAAAGGCCGATCGCGTACGCTGCCATTAGCCGCCGCTCCCTGAAATTTACCAAAATACATGTTGAAATGCAGGGGAAGGCACAAAAAGATTCCCCATGCGTAAGCTTGCCATTGGTCTTCTAATTACAGCCGGGGTTCTGGCGATTGTCCTGCCGCTGATTCTTGTTCTGGCCATCGCTTTTAATAAATCGCCCGCCCTTGTGGCAGACTTCTTCCGTGAGGTTTATCTGACAATCGTGCCCGGCATAGCTACGCTTGGTGTTGCTCTCTTCTTTTTTGAGAAACTGGTTCCCAAAACCACAAAGAAAGAGGATAGGAAGGTCCATCGCTTTGATTTCGTAGCTCTGGCACTCTTTGTTACTTCAACCTTGCTCTTTCTGATTGCGTATGCAGCACCGCTTACTTCTTTCTTTCATACAGTTCGTTCCATTTTGCCTGAACCACTCGCGGCACTTGGACCCGATTTATACACCTTCACCCTCTGGTTCAGCTTTATCTGGTTTTTGATTTCATCGATTTTTGCGTTTCAGACCCTTACACGGCTTGGAATCGATCGCGGTCGCCTTGGTGGTTTCATAATTGCACTTATCACTTCTTTTTTCTTTGCGCTGTCTCTGGCCAAGGTTCCACTTTTCAAAAATCTGGAAAATAATGCCCTTGTATTTCGCTATTCATTCCTGCGAAACCCTGCAAATACGTTCGCGCGCGACGTAGCTGTCCCATATTGCCAGGCCCCTTACGATGATCGTGGGGAGAAACTTCTCGCATTGCCGCCTCTTCCACCAGGTATCCGCGATGATATCGTGATTGTGGGCATTTCAAACGAAACAATTGAGAAAGTGAACTTTAAGTGGCCGCTTGACTGGAATATTTATGCTGATCTGGCGAGAACGTTAGGCGGTGCTGAGAACGGCATACTGCTGTATGATATTAGCTTCGTGGATGAGAAGGGCCTCTATGGCGGTGATGCCTGCGGTGTGGTTCTGGATTGCAGACCCATGAGCGTAGATCGACCACCTAGAAGGCAGGTTGATATTCTTGCTGAAAGCTTTACCGGCGCAAAAGCGTCGGTTGTATCCGATTATCCTCTAGAAACTTCCAATCAGTTCTTAAAACCAATCAGGCAGAATCCCGTTGCCATGGAACGTTACAATCGTCGCGTGCATGTCCTTCTCGAGCAGAATCGCTTGACCAACGTGATTGGCGGCAGGTTTGCCGAGCCCGGACCGTCCTTTCCAAATCCCGCTGTTGAATCCATTGGCAAGGCGCAGAAGGGGGCCGGTTATGCGAACATTCTAAAAAATGAAGAGTCGGGCATGAACTGGCAAATGCCGCTCGTTATGCGCATTGTAAACGAGAAGCGATATAACGAACCGGATTACAATCCTGATAAAGACGACTCATTCGTTCCCGGGATTGATTTGATCGTTGCTGCACAATACTACGGTGTTAATCTTCAGAACGATATTGAAGTGGACTATAGACGTAACGAGATTCGAATCAAGAATATCCCGCCTATCAAGCGTTCAAAAGTAAACAAAGAAACGTTTGAAACAGAAGAGATTGATATTATGGCGCGCCCAAACTCTGAGCGCATTGCCAGAATCCCAATCGATCGCCGCGGGCAGATGCACATTAACTTTCGCGGAGGACAGTTCTGTTTTCCATTCCAGGAAATTCTCGAAGTCAATCGTATGACGCCTAAAGAGGGCGCGGATAATTACAAAAATAAAATCGTACTCATTGCAATGTATTATGCAACGGGTGTTGGGACAGCACAGGACATGCATCTTTCTCCCTATGGAGACATGGCCGGTATTGAGCACCATGCTCACGCACTCAATACTCTATTGAATCAGGATTTCATTGTTGAAGTTCCACCCATAGTCAATCTATTGATCCTGCTGGCTGTTGGTCTTGCAATGGGCTTCTATCAGCCACGCGTTGCGACCTGGCTTGCGTTTGTGCTTGCTGGCTTGATTGCAGTGGTGTATACGCTGTTCGCATTGATTGTGAGCTTCCAGCTCTTCAACATTGTGCATGTTCTGCCGACGGTGATCATTTTACAGTTTGTGCAACTTGTGGGTTTCATTGGATTCAGGGTTCTGACGGAAGAAGAGAACGTTAAATTCATTCGAAATACATTCTCTAAATTCGTGTCACAGGACGTCGTAGAAGAACTGCTCTCCAATCCAGAAGCCATTGCACTGGGTGGATCCAAGAAAGAGATCAGCGTTTTCTTCTCCGATGTGCGCGGATTTACTACGATTTCAGAAAAACTTGGTCCGGAAGATCTGGTCCATTTGCTCAATGAGTATCTGAGTGAAATGACTGAGTTGATCATTGAATACCGCGGCACAATTGATAAGTACATGGGAGATGCGATTATGGCATTCTGGGGCGCACCAGCCAAGAATGATGATCATGCATACTTCGCATGCGTCGCAGCGATAGCGCAGGCTAATGCACTTAAGGATCTACAGAAGCGCTGGTCAGAGCGAAACATTCCTGTTCTTGATATTGGTATTGGTCTCAATACCGGTATGGCTGTTGTAGGAAACATGGGTTCGAGTCGTCGCATGGATTAGGTAAACTTGAACCGGTGCGTATTTATGAGTTGATGGGGCTCAAGAACGACAGCGATCTTGTGACCCTTAAAACGTCACATGGTCACAAGGAACCGGCCAAGTAGATGAGTTTACTGGACGACATACAGCATCCACCTGACTTAAGGCAGCTGAAGCTTGAACAGCTGCCCCAGGTCTGCGAAGAGGTTCGCGAGTACTTGATTGATACGCTTGCATCCGTAGGCGGGCATTTTGCTTCGAATCTTGGTGTGGTTGAATTAACCGTTGCGCTTCACTATGTGCTAAACACCCCCGAGGATAAACTGATCTGGGATGTAGGTCATCAGATCTACCCGCATAAGATTCTGACGGGGCGTCGTGAACTGCTCCGCAGCGTGCGCAGAAAGGGGGGACTTTCCGGCTTTCCCAAACGCGAAGAGTCTGTATACGACTTGTACAATACTGGTCACGCTGGAACTTCGATTTCACAATTGCTGGGTGAGGCTATGGCCCGTGATCGCCTCAAGCTTGCGCATACGTGTGCATGCGTAATTGGAGATGCATCGATTGCTTCTGGAATGGCGTTTGAGGCGTTGAATCACGGTGGGCATGCGCAGACCGATTGTATCGTAGTACTAAACGACAACGACATGTCGATTTCAAAAAACGTGGGCGCGCTCAATCAATACTTGAATCGTCTCATTACTTCACCGGCCTACAACAAATGGAAGAAGCTCTGGTATTCAATCCTGATGTGGTTGCCTGTAATTGGCCCTGTATTCCAACTCTTCTCGCGAAAAATTGAGCGTACATTTAAAGACCTTTTCATGCCAGGAAGCTTGTTTTCTGACTTTGGCTTCAGATACATCGGCCCTGTCGATGGACATGACGTGCTTGAACTGGTAGATGTACTTCGTAAGGCCAGGGAACTAAAAGGCCCAATTCTAATTCACGCATATACTCAAAAGGGCAAGGGTTATATGCCTGCTGAGAATGATCCAATCGTGTATCACAGCGTTACAAAGTTCAATCGCGAAGACGGCAGCATGCCAGGCAAAGCTCTCAAAAATAGAATTGCATTTAGCGACATCGTAGGCGAAACGTTATGCGAAATTGTTGAAAAGAACGATCGCGTTGTAGTAATTACTCCGGCCATGATTGAAGGATCTGGCCTGCGCGCAGTCGCGGATAAATTCCCGGACCGCGTGATGGACGTAGGAATTGCCGAACAGCATTCGATGGCATTTGCAGGCGGGCTTGCAAGCGGCGGAGCTATTCCCTACCTGTGTATCTACTCTACTTTCTTGAATCGAGCGTATGATCAATTGATAGAAGATGTGGCGCTCATGAATTTCCCGGTGAAGATCATTGTAGATCGCGGCGGATGTGTGGGGCCGGATGGAGAAACTCATCAAGGATTATACGATCTTGGCGTCCTACTGTCCTGTCCCAATGTGCGCGTTTACGCGCCTGCCACGGGCGGAGAACTCAAAGGATTCCTGAAACTCGCAGAGCGCGATATGCAGGGACCAATTGCAGTTAGATTTCCAAAGGACACTTGTGATCGTGACAGCCTTGATCCAGAAAAACTACCCGATGTAACAAGGATTCGTCCTGAGATTTCGCCGGGTGGTAAAGACCTCTGTATTCTTGCCGTTGGTTCCATGTGGGAAACGGGGCTTGCAGTTCAAAAGGAACTCCAGACTAAAGGAATTTACGCAACCGTCCTTGGTGCGCGCTGGATTCGTCCACTGGACACTGATTTTATTGCTACAACTCTCGCAGACAGCGAGCATTTTGTGATTCTAGAAGACTCCTACATTCACAGCAGTGCAGCGTCGTACATTAGGTGGAATTTGCCTGATGAAATCAACGGAAAACATTTGCACACCTTTGCATTTCCAACTGAATCCATTCCGCACGGAACTCGCGATGAAATACTTCACGAATATGGATTGAGCAAAGAAGCAATTTTACAGGCTCTATTAGCTCGTCCGGAATTCACGCAAACTGTCCCGATCGCAAGGCAGGCCTAGTCATTGGCTTTTCCCGGTTGGGAACAGCTTGAAGATTTTTTACCCGGCTATCGCTATCGGGACACTCAGGAGAGGCTATCAGACGCGATTGGCCGGTCCCTGGTTTCCGGCGATGTATTAATTTCAGAAGCGGGGACGGGCACGGGAAAAACTCTAGCCTATCTTATTCCTTTGATCAGCTATGCAATCCAGAACGATGTGCGTGTTGCAGTCTCAACCGATACACGTTCGCTGCAGGCTCAACTGATGCAGAAGGACATTCCGCTGGTTGAACAGATCCTTGGCACAAGCTCTGGAGCGGAACTGTGTCTGGGCGCGTCCAACTATGTATGTAAACGTAAGCTTGGGGAGACTGTAGATCAGGGCGGGTTACTGCTTGCAGGTGAGGAGATTGAACGCTTTCTGGACTGGGAAAAAACCACGTCATCCGGCATTCGCTCAGAATACACAGGCCAGTTCCCGGAAGCGCTCTGGAGTTCAGTTACACGTGAACCAGACAATTGCCTGGGCAGGCGCTGTTCTAATTATGATAGTTCGTACTATTTTGTGGCGCGGGAAAAATGGAAACGAGCCAGGTTGCTCGTTGTAAATCACGCTCTATTGGCCAATCATTTTGCGCTCGATGGAAAACTATTACCTGAACTTGATGCAGTTGTAATCGATGAAGGTCACAGGTTTCCCCAGGCCGTATCAGATGCCCTGGCACAGTCCGTTGTTCTAACCGAACTGGGGATGCTTCTTAGACAGGCGCGCACGGATCTGGTTGGAAAGGAACTGGATCAATTCCGTAAGGAGATTGAAAACCGCTATTCCCAGCCGGTCCGCTTGACCGATTCAATTGTAAGTCGCACGGCAGAGACCCTGATTCGGACACTTGCAGAAACTGAATCAGTTATACGTGATCGTCTGAAATCATTGGAAGAAGGCCCTCGCACAAGCGAAGAGCTGCGCATGCAAATGCTGATGAATCGCCTTGGACAGGCTAGAAACGTAATAGAAAGTTTTTTGACAGGCCCGGGAAACGATCATGTGCACTGGATTCAGCCTCAAGATAGGCGCCGAGGCCCTGTGCTCAATCGCAGTCCGCTTAAGAGTTCAATATTTATTCGCGAAGCCATTTTGAGCAAGCTGCATTCTACAATCTTCACATCAGCTACGTTGAGTACGTCAGGCGCCAAACCGTTCTCCTTCTTTTCAGAGGAGACGGGTGCGAATTTACTTACAGAAAAGAAAACCAGATTCTTTAAAGTGAGCTCACCCTTTGATTATGCCAATCAATCGCTCCTGTTTCTTCCGGCACAAATGGCTGCACCGACAGACGAAGATCGCTTCCTGAAAGATTGTGCAGCCTGGATTGATCGATTGGCAACTATGACTGAGGGCGGCGCGTTTGCGCTTTTTACGTCTAAAGTGTCGCTTGCAAAGACACAGGCTTTGCTTATGAATCTGCCTGTTGGAAAAAATCTGGAGATCATAAGCCAGATAGATCGTGGTGCTGCCACTGCACTGCGGGCGTTTCAAGAGTCGGAGCGCGGCCTGCTGCTGGGGCTGGCCACGTTCTGGCAGGGGATTGATATTCCTGGGGATAAACTGAGGCTGGTAGTACTTGCCAAACTTCCGTTCCAGGTTCCTGACGATCCGGTGCTTGCGGCTCGAATGGATTCAGTTCGTCGTGAAGGTCGCTCACCCTTTGCTGCATTGCAATTGCCGCACGCGGTTCTGAGCGTAAAACAGGGATTTGGTCGACTGATTAGACGCGAATCAGATCGGGGAATTGTTGCGATTCTGGATTCAAGACTTAGAACCAGCCGCTACGGAGCTGAGATTGTGGCTGCCCTGCCGCCAGCCCGTATGGTTCAGAATTTCGAGGAACTGAGCCAGGAGTACACCAGGCTTTTCAGAACAAGCGAAGCGGCGGTTGGCCGATAATAAATAGATGAAGCGCCTACTGTATTGTCTGCTAATCGGAACTACTTCGTTATTTGCGATCGAAGCCAACTACGGACTCAGAAAAGATCATCTCCAGACTAAATCTGGAACAGATACGTTCGTAGATTGGACGGCCGGCTATATTTCCGCGCGTGCCGAAGTGCAAATTGAAGATATCCGTTCTGGCGGCGGGATCACCCGTGCCCGTGATGAAGCCACTGAGAAGGCAAGGGAACTTGCGCTGTCCAGGGCACTGGCAACTCTGTCACGTTTGCCGATTAACGGTAAGCGAACGATTGAATCAGAAATGCGCCAGGACGAGAATCTGGCGATGCGGATGGGCCGGGTAAGCTCCCTTCCATTTGAGAGGTCCAGACAGGTCGCAGAAGGAAATGTAATTGTGGAATTGATTCTTCCATTTTATGGACGCCGCGGGTTCTATTCCAAACTCCGCGCACAGCAAAACGAAGCAGTTCCAGAAATTAAGCACAATAATCCGGAAGATGAGATCACAGGTGTGTTGATTGATGCAACTGAGACCTCGCTTGAGCCTGTGCTTGAACCCAGGATCTTAACAGATCAAGGTCGACTGATTTATGGACCAGGACAGGCAGATCGCAGCTGCTATGGTGCACGTGGACTGGCTTCGTTTCACGCATCCCGCGAGCTTGCAAGAAAAGACCTGCGCCTTGGGGAGAGTCCGTATCTATTATACGCGACTACCAGGCCAGGTGCAAACGGAGATTTATTTATTTCTTCGCAGGACGCTGTTAGAATTCTTGGAAGTAAGACTGGCAGAAATGCACTTCGCCTCTGCGAAGTTGTAATCATGCTTAAAGCAAAACAAACGGATCGTCAGGCAGAATGAATCAGGCGCGCGCAGCACAAATCCTAGAAAATCTTTCCAACATTCGCATTCTGGTAATTGGCGATTTTATGATCGACGAATACAGATACGGCCATGCAGAGCGATTGTCTCCAGAGGCTCCGGTTCCCGTAATCCTTGAACACAGCGTAAGTAAATTGCCTGGAGGTGCAGGTAACGTTGTGAAAAATCTTACTGCACTTCAAATCAAAGGTGGAGCACTCGGTGTTTGTGGAACTGACCCAGAAGGCAATGTCCTTCTGGAACTCTTGCAGGGATGCGAGAGACTTTCGCTTCTTGCTGATTCATCGAGACCCACTACAAAGAAAATGCGAATCGTTGCTGGCACGCAGCAAATCTGTCGCCTGGATCAGGAAGATTCGTCAAGCATCTCCCCTGAAATGGAAGAACGGATCAAACAGACTGCGGCGGCTATGATCAGCCAGAGCAATGCAGTAATTATTTCTGACTACGACAAGGGCGTCGTAACGGAAGGAGTAATCCAATCGATTATTACAGAAAGCGCAAAAACGAAGGCGTTCGTCGCTGTTGACCCGCAGGTCAGTCGCTTTGCTTGTTATCAGGGAGTGGGCGTTTTAACTCCCAATCACCACGAGGCCGGGCGTTTTATTGGAAAAAAACTCGAGAGTGATTCGCAGGTAGAAAGTGGCGGCCGCGAAATCATGCAGCGCCTTCACCCTGCAATGCTACTCATAACCAGAGGCGAGAAGGGAATGAGCCTGTTTGAAGGGGATTCCTGCAGGCATTTTCCCACTCGCGCGCGCGAAGTATTCGACGTTACGGGAGCCGGGGATACAGTGATTACCGTATTTACGGCCGTGATTGCGGCTGGTGGGACTCCAGCGGAGGCTGTTTTTTTAAGTAACCTGGCCGCAGGAATGGTTGTAGCCAGACTGGGCGCTGCAACTGTAACCAGGAAGGAGATTCTTTCCGGGCATGAGTTCTTCTCCGGCGCTTGACAGTATCCACTCGCGAATTTTCAAGGACCGCAAGGATCTCCGCCTTCACATCTCCAAGCAACATCCCAGTCAAAAAGTCGTTTTTACAAACGGGTGTTTTGATATTCTTCATCACGGTCACATTTACACGCTGACTCGCGCAAAAGACCTGGGTTCGATTCTGGTCGTCGGCGTGAATGCTGACTCCTCTGTGCGCAAACTCAAGGGACCAGCGCGACCCATTAACAATGAAAACGATCGTGCGCTTCTGATAGCCTCGCTTGCATGCGTGGACTACGTGATCGTATTTACTGAAGATACTCCTATAGAAGCAATTCTTGATCTTAGACCTGACATTCACGTCAAAGGCGGGGACTACAAGGCTGAGAATCTGCCTGAACGCGACGCAGTCGTTGCGGGAGGTGGACGAATTGTAGTCGTTCCGTACGAAGCCGGTTATTCAACAACGTCAATCCTGGAAAAATCAAAATGATACGAATCCCAAAAACAATTTTCATAACCGGTGGAGTTTCTTCCTCACTGGGTAAAGGTGTAACAGTTGCAGCACTTGGATGTTTGCTTGAGAGCAGGGGGTACCGAGTATCGCTGCAGAAGATGGATCCGTATTTAAATATTGACGCTGGCACAATGAGCCCCTTCCAACACGGTGAGGTTTATGTCACAGACGATGGAGCGGAGACGGATCTGGATTTGGGCTACTATGAGCGATTTACTTCCAACGTAAAACTCACTCGTGCTAATTCTGTTACGACTGGTCAGATTTACAATGCGGTGATTCAACGCGAGCGGCGGGGCGATTACCTGGGTCGCACTGTTCAGGTAGTCCCACACATTACAAATGAAATCAAGAATCGTGTAGTTGAGCTTACGCGCGAACAGGATGCAGATTTTGTAATTGTTGAAATTGGTGGAACCGTGGGAGATATTGAATCGGTTCCGTTCCTCGAAGCAATTCGTCAGATGCGTCGCGAACGCGGGCGAGAAGGCGTTTGTTTTGTTCATCTGACTCTTGTTCCAACGATCACAGTTGCTGGCGAAGCAAAAACTAAACCAACCCAGCATAGCGTAAAAGAGCTTATGACGTTCGGGATTCAGCCGGATATTCTTGTTTGTAGAACACAGAAGCCGCTGAATGCAGAGCTCAAAGAGAAACTGGCAATGTTTTGTAACGTCCCGGAAGACGGTATCATTTCAGCCACGGACATTAGCACAAGTATCTATGAGATTCCAGAAATGTACAGGCAGGGTGGACTGGATCTTGAAGTTCTGAGGCATTTTGAAATGAAACCTGGGAAACTGAATTTCCGTCGATGGGCCAGTATCCTGACTGTTATCAAGAATCCCAGGAAGACTGTGCGCATTGCGGTTTGCGGAAAATACATCGCTCTCCAGGATGCGTATCGGTCGGTCTACGAATCACTGATGCACGGCGGAATCAAGAATCAAGTAAACGTAGAATTTGTTAAGATCGATCCCGAGGACCTGGAAAAAACTAGATCAATGGCTTCACTTAAAGACGTGCATGGACTTCTTGTCCCTGGTGGATTTGGAAGTCGAGGAATAGAAGGCAAATTACTTTCTATTCATTATGCGCGCACAAAGAAGCTTCCGTTTTTTGGAATTTGCCTGGGGATGCAGTGCGCTACAATTGAGTTTGCACGTAATGTTCTGGGGATGCACGGCGCAAGTTCGACTGAATTTGATCCAAAAACTGACTACGCTGTAATTTCACTTCTGGAAGAACAGCAGGGACTGGAGCAAAAAGGAGGAACCATGCGCCTCGGTTCATACCCTTGCTTTATTAAAGAAGGAACTCTTGCTGCCAGGGAGTACAATACACTGCGAATTCGCGAGCGTCACAGGCACAGATTTGAGTTTACTTTGAAGTATCGTGAAGCTATGGAAAAGCAGGGGCTCGTTTTCTCCGGAATGAGTCCGGATGGTCAGCTTGTGGAAATTGTAGAACTTAAGGGGCATCCGTGGTTTTTGGGTGTGCAGTTTCATCCTGAGTTTCAGTCCAAGCCAATTGCTCCACATCCGCTTTTTGCTGGATTCGTTGCAGCTGCGGCTAAACTTGCGCGGTAGGATATGGCTTTGATTCAAGAACGTGAATTTCTCTCAGGAAAGAAAATTGGAGGAAAGGAACCTTTCTTTCTAATTGCAGGACCGTGTGTAATCGAAAGCCGCGATCTGCTCAAGCGTGTTTGCGAGCCCATGAAGAAGCTCTGCGATGAGTTAGGAATCGTTTACATCTTCAAAAGCAGCTTTGATAAAGCCAACAGATCCTCTGTGGATTCAAAACGCGGCCCAGGAATTGAAGAGGGGTTGCGCGACCTTGAAGCAATTAAGACTGAATTCGGTGTGCCTGTACTGACGGATGTGCATGAGAGAGACCAGGTCAAGGCTGTATCACAAGTAGTCGATGTATTGCAAATTCCTGCATTTCTATCCAGGCAAACTGACTTAATCCAGGATTGTGCTGAGTCTGGAAAATGGTTGAATGTGAAGAAAGGTCAGTTCATGGCACCAGCCGATGCTCAAAAGATTGTGGATAAAATCAAATCGTCTGGATCAGAAAAGTATCTGGTGACAGAGCGTGGCGTTTCCTTTGGTTACAACAATTTGATTTTTGATCCCAGGAGTCCTGAGATCATTCATGAAATGAATATTCCATTCGTATTTGATGGAACGCACAGCACACAACTTCCTGGAGCCGGTAAAGAGAGCGGAGGAGATCGCAGATTTTCACCTGTTCTGATGCGCGCTGCTGTCGCTGTTGGGCTGGAAGGAATCTTTATGGAAGTTCATCCGGATCCTGCAAAGGCCTGGTCAGATTCTTCCAATCAACTGTATCTGGATCAGGCACCTGAGTTATTGCGCGGACTGTTTCGCCTTGATCGTTTTGTCAAAACAGAATTATTGAGTCGTAACGGGTCATGAGAAGACTCCTCCTGATTCTCTGCCTTTGCACGTGTGGGAAACCGCAGGCAGAAGACTCAGGTCTGGAGAAAGGCGCAAGTATTCGACTCAAAGACTTTAGCCGCAAATCCTTTACAATAGATGGAAGCGAAGAGTGGGATCTAACTGCTGGTGAAGCGTATGTGTTTCGCAAAGCAGACGCAGAAAGCAAAATCGTAGCCTATAATCTGGATTTTCAACAGTTTGACGGTGGCAAGAAAACCGGTCGGGTAAAAGCAGAGCGGGGCGAAATCGATTACAAAAACAAAGTTCTACATTTGAGTGGAAAGGTTTCGTTTGTAGACCCGGAACGCAGCGTTAGTTCTGAAAAACTCACCTACCAGATGGAAACTAAAATTCTAGAGAGCGATGCAAGCGTGCTTCTAGTTGAATCTGGAACAACCACGCATTGCAGACGTGGAATCACCGTTAATCGGGAAACCAATGTCCAGGTGTGTCGTGCCCCGGCCGTTGTTAGAATTACGCGCAGCGGTGATTCTAAAGGTCTGGAAGATCTATGAGTTGCCAGAGGTTCCCCAGGCAGTCCATTTCTATGGGGCTTGCTGTTGTACTTGTCCTGGCATTTGGGCAGGGAGCCTGTCGCGCAGGATTTGTGCGTGAGTCTCGCATTAGCGAACCAGAAAAAGACACACAGAAAGTAGAGCCAGAAAAGGCTGAAAAAAACGACGAAATTCCCAAACAGGAAATTGGCGAGGTAGAAAAGCCAGAAAACGTAGAAACCACATCTACCCGGGATGGAAGCGGAAAACTTGTGCGTGTGCAAATCTATGGAGATGAACTGATTCGAGAAGAAGTAGACGTAGGTGGAATTCCAGTTAAGCGCACAACGTTACGCGGCAATGCAATCGTACTTCATAATAATGTTAGAATTTCTGCTCCCCTGATAGTGCTTTCTGCCGGGAAGACGGGACAGTGCATAGGTGGAGTCCGCATAGACGATGTGGCGAATGGACTTTCCATTTTTGCGGAGCGAGGTGACTATGATCGTGAGGCCCAGACAATCGTATTAAGCGGAAGTCCGCGAATGCAAAGCGATGGGAAGGGTCGCAAGCCGGTTCATCTGACTGCAGGCAAAATGGTCAGGAATATGGGCACGCGGATCTCAACTCTCGATGGCGATGTGCGAATTGCAACCGATGGCTGGACTATACTCGGCGATCATGCTCGATTTGAAGATCAGGGTAAGCGAATCGATATTCCGGATCAGCCCATAGTATTTGGTGCAGGCCAGTTTCTGAGCGGCAAGACGATGAGCTACTATACGGAAGAAAAGAAGATCGTATACCAGGATGAAATCATAAATATCAGACAAGAAGAAGTCTCGGCAACTCCAACGCCCGTAAACGATTCCCTTGAAGCTTTTATTCGCCGCGGCGATCATGCGTCCGGATTTGTGGATATCAGCGGTCCTGGTGTTCTGACCGCAGATCAAATCGTGCACGACTTTTCAAACCGCGAAGAACCCATTACAACTGTCCGCGGCAATGTCCTCTTTACACGCGAAGGCCTGCGCATTGCAGCTCCAATGCTTGAGTCCGCAGGAAAAAGCGGGGCACGATTGATTGCGCGCGAAGGCGTAGACTCAACTGACCGCAAACAGAATTTGCATATTACTGCCGGTCGGATGCTATTTGAGCGGGAAGTCAAACTTCTCCATCTAGAACAAGATCCAAAAATAGAATTCCTGAAAAAGGACAGTGATGTTGTAACTGGCTCCCTTTCGGGTGCGCAAATCGAACGCAACTTTGATACCAAACAGACAGTGGCGCGCGGGGGCGTTAAGCTGGTTCAGAGCGATGTGACTGCCGTGGGCCAGAAGGCCGTGTATCAGGAAGACAGCGGTGCAATTGTCCTTGAAGGCGAACCAGGGATTCAGCAGGAGAACGGATTTCTCAAGTGTGAAAAAATCGTTTACTATCCAGAGAAGCGACGGCTCATACTCATGAATCGTTTGCGCGGGCAACTGGCTCGAGACTGACGGGCTGTTTGATGGAAAAAAAGAAGAAATTCGCCATGCCTTCGCGCACCCTTCGTATTGAAGGGGTTATCAAAACCTACAACAAACGCCGCGTAGTCGACGGGGTTAGTTTTGAAATTGGAACGCAGGAAATTGTAGGGTTACTTGGGCCCAACGGCGCTGGTAAGACCACATCGTTCTACATGGCCGTTGGACTTGTTGCGCCTGATGAAGGCAAAATCTTTATCGACCATGAGGACATTACACTCCTTCCTATGTACAAACGGGCAAGGAAAGGGATTGGCTATCTGGCGCAGGAAGCGTCTGTGTTTAGAAAGCTTACCGTGGGTCAGAACATTGAAGCGGTGCTTGAAACGATGAACCTCAATCGTTCTGAAATTGAACAGCGCCGCAATAAGCTGGTGGATGAACTTCACCTAACCAAAGTAATAAATCAGAAGGGGTATACACTTTCCGGCGGCGAGCGCCGTCGCTGCGAGATTGCCAGAGCTCTGGCAACTGAGCCTGACTTCATTCTCTTGGACGAACCGTTCGCAGGGGTCGATCCGATCGCCGTGAAAGATATTCAGCAATTGATTGACCATCTAAGGGACAGGGGCCTTGGTATTCTTATCACGGATCATAACGTGCGGGAAACCTTGAAGATCACAGATCGAGCGTATATCATGTATGCAGGAGAAATCCTGAAATCGGGCACAGCCAAAGAGCTTGTGAACGATCCCAAAATCCGGCGGATTTATCTCGGAGAGGATTTTACACTGTAGTTATGGCTCTTACCCAGCATCTGGTACAGAAGCAGACTCAGAAGCTTGTAATTACGCAGGATCTCCGGCAGTCGATCGAGCTATTGCCCATGTCAAACCTGGAGCTTGCAGACAAGATCCAGAAAGAAGTTCTGGAGAATCCCATGCTGGAAATTCCAGAAGAGTTCGAGAAACCGGAAGGATCGGAAACTGCTTCTCTTGAGACAGTGGAAGTCCAGGAACGTGCGGCAGCCGAGCCAGAGGATCCAGAGGCACGCGAAGCATTTCCGGATATTCCTCTTCGGGATGAACCGTATACAGCGGGTGAAAGTTCCGCCTCAGGCCAGGAACGTTCGGATAAAAAGCATCAGTTTTTGCAAAATCAAATCCGCACGGAAGAAACGTTAGCCGACCATCTGTTGTGGCAGATTCGTATGTCGGATCTATCCGATGTTCAGATGGAAGCAGCTGAAATCATAGTCTCTTGCATTGACGAGAAGGGCTATCTAACCATGTCTCTTGAAGAAATCGTTCAAGACACTGAGCTTGAGCTTGGAGATGCAAAGGCAGCCCTGGAACAAATAAGACGCTGTGATCCAATTGGATGTGGTGCACGCACCATTGCTGAATGCTTAAAGTCCCAGGTACAAATTCTTTATCCGCTCGAACGTACTGCCATTACAATTCTAAGCGATCATTTTGAGAGTCTTGAAAAACTAGATTTCAAGAAAATGGAGAAAGCCGGGCTAATCGAGGCTGATATTGAGGCTGCACTAAAAGTTCTACGCTCGCTTGAGCCATATCCGGGTACTCTCTTTTCTCCTGCGCGCCATGATTATATCGTGCCTGATATGTCTGTTCAAGACGTGGACGGAAAGTTTGAAGTATTTGTCCAGGATGAGTGGATTCCAGATCTTAAAATAAACGACAGATACAAGAACCTACTCAAGGGCCAGACAAGATTTTCTGGGGAAGATCGCGAATACCTGACGGCCAAACTAAACTCTGCTACCTGGCTCATCAAGAGCATCAGACAACGGCGCGATACTATGATCCAGGTCATGCGATCCATTGTGCGTCACCAGGCAGCCTTCTTTGAGCAGGGGCCAGGCAACCTGCGTCCATTGACGCTCAGGGAAATTGCAAGCGACGTGGAACTCCATGAATCCACCATCTCCCGCATTACAACTAACAAATACGTTCAAACGCGTTGGGGTATTTTTGAATTAAAGCATTTTTTCTCCAGCTCCCTGCGAAATTCCGAGGGTGGTGATGATCATTCTGCGAGGAATATCAAAGAGAGAATTCAACGCATAGTGCAGGAAGAAACCGACCCGCTGTCGGATCAGGATATTGTTCAGATTCTAAAAAAGGAGGGAGTTGAAATCGCAAGGCGCACCGTGGCCAAATACAGAAAGGTCTTGCGCATACTGCCCGCCGATCGCAGAAAGAAACTCCAGGGGCTCAAGAGTCGCCGGGATTTTGCTGCAGA
The DNA here is from genome assembly GCA_021413825.1 of Spirochaetia bacterium. Taxonomy (GTDB): domain Bacteria; phylum Spirochaetota; class Leptospiria; order Leptospirales; family Leptonemataceae; genus JAEUSB01. The sequence continues at coordinate 23,945 of JAIOPQ010000109.1, forward strand.
GCGTGCGCGCAATTAATTGGATCTAAAGGAGACAACAATGGAAATTAGCTATCACTTTCACAATCTGGAAAGCTCCGACGGGCTCAAGGACTATGCCAGGAAAAAAATCGAAAAGCTGGCAGCACACTTCAATGCATTTCATTCTGCGCTGGTTAGATTTCGTGTGGAAACCAAAATCAATCATTCAATAGAATTAACGTTAAACGGAGATGGGGTACAGTTTATCGCAACGGAAAATGGAACAGACATGTATGCCATAGTGGATATGCTAGAAGAAAAGCTTGGGAAGCAAATTCGCAAGCACAAAGAAAAGCATCTTGGCTCATCGCATCGTGGGGAGCGCGGTTGAAACAAATCGCAGTTGCAGCACTGTTAGAACATGAAAGCGGCCTGGAATTACAGGCCGTTTCCGGTCAGTCTGGGCTTGGCCGCATGGTCAAGAGTATCGATGTGAATAGACCGGGCCTGGCGCTCGCAGGATTTTATAAGAATTTTGCATTTGATCGCATTCAGGTTTTTGGTCGGGGTGAGTTTGCCTATATTGAAGAATGTGGAGGCTCCAAACAGAAAGAGATCGCCACTACGTTTTTTGACTTCAGCATGCCGGGTCTTGTAATGACTCATGGAAATCAGCCGCCAGAATGCTTTGTGAGAATGTCTGAATCTTCATCCATTCCCATACTCACTACCAAACAGAGTACTCATAATTTCATTATGCAATTTCATCATTTCATGGTTGAGGAGCTTGCGCCTGCAACTTCCGTTCACGGTGTGCTGGTGGAAGTTTTTGGCGTGGGCATCCTGCTTGTTGGTCATAGTGGAATCGGTAAATCAGAGACCGCTCTTGAACTCGTTGAACGGGGACATCGCCTTGTTGCAGATGATGCAGTGAACGTGCGGTGTGTCGCAGGGACTGATTTGTATGGCCAGGCAAGTGAATTATTGCAGTATCATATGGAGATTCGTGGGTTGGGAATCATCAATGTAAAAGACTTGTTTGGAGTGGGTGCAATTAGAGGACGCAAACGAATCGAGCTGATTGCCGAGCTTGAGGATTGGAATCCGGATAAGGAATATGAGCGCCTGGGTCTTGAAGATGAGATGACAGAAATTCTAGGTGTATCGGTTCCTCGAATCACAATTCCAGTGCGTCCGGGAAGAAATGTTCCAGTACTCGTTGAGACTGCTGCCATGAACCATAGATCTAAGAAAATGGGATATCATGCGGCTCGCGTTTTAAGCGATCGTCTGCGCGAGCAGATGGAAAAAAAGAAATACACTTCTGGCACTCAGTCCTGATGGAAACGCGCAGTATTAAAGTAATCATCAAAGAAGGTGTGCATACGCGCCCGGCTGCTGTGTTTGTAAAGGAAGCGGCCAAGTTCAAGAGCGATGTAATGCTTACCAGTGGAGATACAACTGTGAACGGAAAGAGCATTGAAGAGAGCAGAATCTATCTGCGGGATATTTATTTTCTCATACTCATTGTAGTTCTCAGCGCAGGTCTTGCAGAGCTCTTTCTGATTGAACGCCCCGCAGAAACTGTAGATCGCATTTTCTATTATTTGATAGTATTTGTGCCGCTCGGGACGCTGAACCTTGCAGCTCATTACTATTACCGCAATAGGCGCATCAGAGTTACAGGGAGTTTGAGAAGCAGTCTGCGATATCGCTTGAGCCTGGCATTCATGTTCATTGCAGTTATTCCGTCTGTTCCAATCTTCATGGTGTCGTCTAACGTTGCAGAACACCTGGTTGGGGCTTTTTTCGAGATCGATGTGCGGGATTCCATGGAACGGGCTCACAAAATCTTTGAAGAGACGAAAATTACCCAGACTCATCCCCAGTACAAAGGAGATGTCCGTAAGTTTGAAAGGGTGCGGGAGAACTTGACCAATCGCACTGCCTGGAAAGAGCGAATCCCTTCTCGTTTGCGTTTGGGCCTTGGCCTTATCTTTATTTTTATGATCTGTGCTTCGCTGGTTGGCGCCGTTTGGATTGCCAGACAGATTTCAACCCCAATTGTAACGATTGCAGCGGCCACCCGCGAGGTTACAGACGGTCGTCTAGATACTCGCATTGAACTTGAAGCGGACGGTGAACTCGGAATTCTAATCGACAGCTTCAATCAGATGACAGCAGAATTGCAGAGTCTACGCACAAGGCTTCTCCATAGCCAGCGCGTAGCTGCCTGGCAGGAAGTTGCAAAGAGACTGGCCCATGAGATAAAGAATCCGCTCACCCCAATCCAACTTTCAGCAGACCGCATGATTCGAAGACTGGAGCATCCTGAAAAGGGTGACTTACAGAATATTGTGTCAAGCGGTGCGAGAACGATCCGTGAGCAGGTACAGGTTTTGAAATCCATGGTGGAAGAATTCGCGGATTTTGCGCGGATGCCAGAGCCAAGGCCTACGCCGCAGTCACTGGATGCCATAGCAGGTGAGTGCGGGGGTCTATTTCAAAGTGTGCCGGGGATCAAAATGGAAATGCGACTCGCCGGAAACCTGCCGGACATTGCACTGGACAAGAACATGATCGTTGGAATGATCAATAACCTGATCAAGAATGCGCTTGAGGCAATAGGCAGTCAGGGTGATGAAGAGGCTGAGCCTGGCCGAATCCTGGTTTCTACGGCCATGCATACGCAGGCTGGCCGCAAGTTCGTAATGCTCAGAGTTGAAGATTCTGGACCAGGTATAGACGAGGGCATGAAAGATAGGGTTTTTGAACCGTACTATTCAACTAAGGGTGAGCATGGTAGTGGCCTGGGGCTAGCGCTGGTTGAACGCACCGTACTTGAGCACAATGCGCGGATTACAGTCTCGCGCAGTACGCTCGGCGGGGCTGAGTTTCGAATTTTGTTTCCTATTCCTGTCGTGAGGCCTGGATGAAAATTTATATTGTGGATGATGACTCAAGCATCCGTGCGTCGCTCAAGGAAGTCCTCCAGGACGAAGACTTTGAGGTAGAGGATTTTGCAAACGGGAAGAACATGGTCAAGGCTCTCATGCGTGAGCGACCAGCTTTGATCTTGCTCGATGTTTGGATGGGCAAAGAGGACGGACTGGACATTCTAACGCGCGTCAAAGAAGAATATCCGGCGCTTCCGGTTGTCATGATCTCTGGTCACGGAACTATTGAACAGGCCGTTCAGGCAACAAAGAAGGGCGCAGTCGATTTTATTGAGAAACCCCTTTCGCTTGATCACGTACTGCAACGCATCAATGAGATTCTGAAAATCGATTCCGCAGTGCGCGATCAGAAACGCAAACAGGAAATCAGACTTGAGTTCGATGAAATCATCGGTGATTCTCCACAGATTCGCACCGTGAAGCGAGCAATAGGTCAGGCTGCCGGGACCAACGCTCGGGTTTTTATCTACGGAGAGAATGGTACAGGAAAGGAACTGGTTGCGCGCGCAATTTTTCAGAATTCCCGGCGCGTCGGTTTTCCATTTATAGAGGTAAACTGTGCTGCAATTCCAGAGGAGCTGATCGAAAGTGAACTCTTTGGTCATGAGAAAGGTGCGTTTACTGGAGCTTTAGACAAGCGGATAGGTAAGTTTGAAATGGCGCACCAGGGAACCCTGTTCCTCGATGAGATTTGTGACATGTCTCTGGCGACGCAGGCGCGCGTGCTTCGTGCTTTGCAAGAGCAACGATTTGCTCGAGTCGGCGGATCGGAGAATATTGAAGTGGATGTGCGCATCATTGCCGCCACAAACATCGATCCGGAGAAGGCAATTGCTCAGGGAAGATTTCGCGAGGATCTGTATTATCGTTTGAACGTTATTCCGATTCATCTACCAGCTCTGCGCGAACGAACTGGAGATATTCCATTGCTGCTCGACTACTTTCTACGTGCAGCAGCCCAGGAAAATCAAATTCCAATAAAGCGATTCTCGCAGGGTGCAATGGAAATGCTACAGATGTATGCATGGCCTGGGAATGTGCGCGAGTTAAAGAACGTGGTGGAAAGACTCTCTATTATGAGCCAGGATGATGAAATCACGGTGGATACAGCGGCCGAACATCTGCGCTCACCGGGAAAATCGCAGGATGCCTCACCCATTGGAGATCTGAAACGTGCCCGCGATGAGTTTGAAAAGAATTATATTATTCAAGCGCTCAAGCAGCATGAAAAGAACATTACGCGTGCTGCGAAGTTCCTGGGAATGGACCGCACAAACCTCCACAGAAAATTGAAATCACTTGGAATAGATCCAGAAGCAATATGAGCGACGTACTGTTTGGACAGATAGTGCGGGATGTGCGGCAAGCACTAAACGAAGAGGAAATGGTTTCGCACTGGTTAGGCGAGCCAACACCCATGGAAGTGCAGATAGTCTATCGTCCGCCAGCCAAACAGAAAGAGGAAACTGCAGCTGCAGTTGCTGAATCTCAGGTGACGCGGCCTATGCGAAATATTCCGCAGAATTTTGCGTGCGGGTTCTGTCCGGAGCGGATCTATCCTGTAAAGCGATTCATGGTTCCAGGCAGGCTTCCGGTGCTCGTATTATTTTTTAACGGGAGTGTGACGCCCACAAAGATGCGGCCGGAGCGCAGTGATGTTTGTATCCTCGCAAGCAAAGAAGAGGATGCGCTGTTCGATAGTACCATGCGCGAAGCAGGATTCGAAGGAATCAATGATTTCTATTTCCAGCAATTTCCAGCCTGTCACTTTAATCCACAGCGGAGCAACATGCAGGACTGGCAGCGCCGGGCGAATCATTGCACGGAGCATGTGCGCGCCACCATTGAAGGCCATTCCATCCAGCATGTTTTGATTTCCTCACCGAGTTCGCAGTTCCTGCTTGGCAAAGATGAAACCCAGCGTTTAACTGAGAGCGGAGAGTTATTTCCCCTGGAGATTGGAAGCAGGAACATGAATGCCAATGCATTCAAACGCGTGGATCCGCGCACGGGACCAGGCGTGTTTGGCAGGATTCTCTCCGAGCTGCGCCACAAAGTTTAAGTATTCAGAATGTTCCAAAAATTCGGTGAGATAGCACTGCCAATTCCCGTGGCAGAAACATTTACGTATGAACTCAAAGGCCCAGGTTTTGAGCCTGGCATGCTCCTGGATCTCAGATTCAGAAAGAAGCAGATGCAGGGGATTTTGCTCAGAATCCACGGCGAAGTTCCGGCATTTGCAACTGAATCGATTGAATCGCCTGGACCGATTGTAGTTACAGCAGATCAGATGGTTCTGGCAAATTGGATGGCCGATTATTACCTCGCAGGACCAGGTGAAGCCCTTTCGAAAATGTTTCCTGCTCCCGCCCGTCGGAATGCAAAGGCGAAGAAGGTCGAAAAAAAAGTAACCAGGCCTGCCAATTTTGCTCCAAGGCATGTTTTGAATGCGGAGCAAGCCCGAGCGTTTTCGGATATCCTCAGCATGTCACGTGAGGGAAAGCGCAAACATCTGCTCCAGGGAATAACCGGCTCTGGCAAAACAGAAGTTTACGTGCACCTGCTGGCACATATTCTAAAATCGGGTGGAAGTGCGATACTAATTGTACCTGAGATTTCATTAACCCTGCAAATGGTAGAACGCCTTCGCGCTGTATTTGGGGATGAAATTGCTCTCTTGCACTCCGGTCTAAAGCCAAAAGAACGCTGGGAGACCTACGCTTCGGTCCTAAAAAAAGAACGTCGCATAGCCGTAGGCACAAGGTCTGCGATATTTGCCCCCATGCGGCCAAATCTTATCATCATAGATGAAGAGCATGACGGGTCGTATAAAGAGCACAGCACTCCGCGCTATGACGCTCGCTTTATTGCCGCTCATCTGGCTGACTTGTACGGGGCTACGCTCGTTCAAGGATCAGCGACGCCAAGACTGGAAAGCAAGGTAACAGCCCAAATTCACCTGCTGAACGCAAGGGCCACGGGAGCCTCTCTATCCGGTGTGGAAATTGTTTCAGCGCAAGAGTCGCATCTGTCAGTCCAGCTTTTCGATGCGCTTAAAGGAGCGCTTTCGCGCAAAGAAAAGAGCATCCTGTTATTGAATCGTCGTGGATACTATCCATTTCTCTACTGCAAGCAGTGCAAAGAATCCATTCAATGTCCCCGCTGCTCCGTTACTTTGCCTTTGCATAAGAATGGATACTTGATCTGTCACTATTGCGGATTCAGTCGTCCTGACGATGGCAAATGCGATCGGTGCAGTTCACCCGTTAAGAGACTTGGCCTTGGCACGCAGCGAATGGAAGAGATTCTGCTTCAACTTTTTCCGGAGGCACGCATCGAGCGCCTCGATACAGACAGCGCGCGGAACGCTGCTGTAACAGAATGCATTGGCAGATTTCTGGGCGGTGAGATTGATATTCTTCTCGGGACACAGATGATTGCAAAGGGGCTGGATTCGCCTGACCTGACGGTTGTGGGCGTTCTCAAGGCAGATCAGGGATTGCTTATGCCAGATTTTCGTGCTGCTGAGCGAACGTTTGCTCTTCTGACACAGGTTGCCGGGCGCGCCGGTAGATCAAAGGCAGGCCGGGTTATCTTTGAAGCAATGGATACCGATCATCCGATTTTGAAACTTGCAGCTAACCAGGATTACGAGGCATTCTACAAAAACGAAATCGAAGATCGTCGAAGTGCGTTCTATCCGCCGTTCTCAAGGATTGCACGGTTATTGATTCGTTCGGAGGATGAGACCGAAAGCGAAAACGACGCAAAGGAACTGGCAAAAATGCTCACGAGCACCGGAATATTTTCCGGTGGTGATCCAGACTTGCTCGGGCCCGCGCCTGCGCCGATTTACAGGGTGAACGAACAATACAGAAATCATATGATTATTAAGGCAACGGACTTTGACGCAGTTCATAGCGTTTTAAAATCTGTACTGCCAGTATTTAGAAAGACCCAGAAAAAAAGTTATCTTGAGATTGATCTAGATCCCGTGGATCTACTCTAGGAGTGGTATGAAGATTGGATATTTTGGAAGCCCGGAAATTTCCGCGCGGCTGCTTTCTGCGATCGCAGAGAAGCATGAAATTGTTTTTGTAGTTTCCAATCCCGATAAACCTCGGGGCAGGGAAGGAACACCACAGCCAACTGCAGTCTCTGAGCTCGCGCTCTCACGGGGATTTTCGTTGTATCGTCCTCAGACTCTAAAAGACGGTCTCACTGATGCGCACCTCGCTTCGCACAATGCAGATGCTTTCGTGATTTTCGCCTACGGTAGATTGTTGCCCCGGGCAACGTTTGATATTGCTCCGGGTGGTTGCTTTAATCTGCATGCGTCGCTCTTACCAGAATTGCGCGGTGCTTCACCGATTCAAAGTGCATTGCTCCTTGGAAAATCAAAGACTGGTTGGACATTTCAAGAAATCACAGAGGAACTTGATGCAGGCGATGTGCTGGGACAAATCGTAGTTCCAATTGATCCTGCGGATCGCACCAGCGAATTGACTGAACGACTTATGCCAGCCGGGATTTCTCTGACTCTGGAAGTTCTGGCTGATCTAAAGCGGTGCCGTGAAAAGGCAGTGAAACAGGAATCGAGTCAGGCCACATTCTGTTCTAAGATATCAAAAGCAGCCGCCCGAATCTCCTGGGATTCCCCGGCTGAATCCATCGTGAATGCTGTACGCGGCTATTTTCCTTCGCCGGTGGCCTGGTCGACCCTGGATGGCAAAACTTTGAAAATCCTGCGGGCCAATCAGGTGGAAATGACATTGAAAAATGCGGCTCCTGGCAGGATTTGGACAGAAAAGGATCGGTTCTTTGTTTCCACTGGTCGAGGCACGATTGAGATCCTCGAACTGCAAATGGAAGGAAAGAAAGCCCTAACAACTTCCGAGTTTTTGCGCGGCTTCCGGTTCAGAGAAGGAATGGCTCTAGTATAGCCTCAGGATTTCAAATGAAAGAAAGACCGGAATATAAATTTTTTACATCCACATCACGACTCGTTCTATACATGGCGCTCGCTCTTGGAATTTTTTTCTCGGCTGCGTTCCTTGTGTTCATGCTGCGCAGTTCGGGCTCGGCAGAATTTCCAATGCCAGATCTAGTCGGTAAGTATTACATCGATGTTCACAACGATCTTGCGCGGAATCAACTGCGTATTGTCATTCAAAAGAAAGCGTATCCGGATCGCGCTGCAGGTGTTATTCTCTCGCAGAGTATTGTGCCCGGCGCCAGCGTAAGCGTTCGTGAGAAAGTTTACATCACCGTAAATCAACCAGAACCAATGCTTCAGATGCCAGACCTTGTGGGTGTTCCACTCGATACAGCTAAATCGCGTCTTGCAAGTATGCCATCAGAAGAGGATGTCTACTCGCTTCAACTAGCAGCAATTTCGTATGTGCCTATGCCGAATGTTCCGGCAAACACTGTCATCGCTCAGTTTCCAGCTGCAAAGGAAAACGTCGCTCCAATGGAGCGTGCCTATCTACTCGTTTCATCCGTGGAAGGAGCCAGGCCGGAGGGTGTGAAGCCAGAGCCAGGGAAACCTGCAGCGCCCCAGACCAGCAACATGGAAAGTCCTGTTGGTCAAAATATTGCAATTGCTGCGGAAATGTTCGCACGCAGAAATATTGAGTATAGAATTCGCTCGGTTGTTTCTCCTCCTTCGTTTGCAGATTCAGGAATTGTCAAGGGATTTGAGACACAGGGCAATGTGTATTTGCTCGACGTGTATTACAAAAAACCCGGTGAGCGTTATAAGAACGGCCTTGAGAGAATTGATGTTGAACTCGATGAGCCGGGTATTTGTAAAGGCGAACTGATTTCTGGAGACTCTTCAAAGCTATTCTTTGTAACGGGCGATCGCAAAGCCGCAGAAGACAAAAAGACTCCGCTGGTTTTTTACAGAAAGGGAGAGGTCCAGGTAAAGATTACCTGCGGCGACTCTACTGTTTATAGAAAGCGTTTTCATCCTGAAGCTTGATGAAAATCTCTCCTTCGATTCTTGCAGCTGACCTGCTGGATTTAAAATCGATTCTGGGCGGTCTCGATAGCCGAGTCGATTTTATTCACCTGGACGTAATGGACGGACACTTCGTTCCGCAGCTTTCTTTTGGAGAGCGCGTGGCTGAACTGGTAAAATCGCATACAGATATCCCCCTGGATGTTCACTTGATGGTGGATCAGCCAGAGATCGAAGTTCCTAAGTATTACAAACTAAAACCGCATAACATCACATTTCATATTGAAGCTACTAATTTTCCGGTCAGACTGGCCCGTGAAATTCGCGATCAGGGAATCATTCCAGGCATCGTTCTAAATCCAGGCACGCCCGTATCTCGCCTTGAACCCGTCATCGACGAGATCGGACTCATTTTGATTATGAGCGTAGAGCCAGGATTTTACGGACAGAAGTTCCTGGAATTGGCTTATGAAAAGATCCGTCAGGCGCGAACGTTGATTGGAACTCGTAACATTCTCATCGAAGGCGACGGTGGAATCAATCAGGCCAATATTAAGTCCCTGGCTCAGGCCGGAGTTCAGATGGCTGTAGTTGGTGCTGCCTGTTTCGGTGGCCCGGAGTCGCCAGCCGAGCGCGCGGGCATCCTCAAGCAAGCAGCTGCGTCGTAACGGTCGGCCGCGCACACCTTATCGGTCAATCGACGTGACACATGCCCGAACTAAATTTCCGGCGATAGCACTGGATATATACGTAAGGGTGAAATCAGAATTCACTTTGTAAGCGGCTACTTCTCCGGCTGCAGTGAAACGGGTCAGATACAAGAACCGACCTGCGCGATCCATGCAACCCGTGGCAAAGTTGCTGCCACTCAAACCGCTCATTGTATTGAGGAGTGAAAGCGATTTGTCCGCGTTGATCTGAAACAGTCGTATGGCTGGAGTGGTCGAGTCGGTCACGTATAGATACTGTTCATTCGGATGCATGAGCACCACAACTGCATTCACTGTGATATTTGATACGACCGTTGGGACTCCCGTGCTTTGATTGATTGCGTATGAGAGAAGGCGCGTCCCGGTGTTTGAGGCAAAGAACATACCCGTCCCGTCTGATGTGAATATGGCGTATGCAGGTTCTTCCACTCCGGTGATGTTTGTATTTCCCTGGGAAACAAGGGTTCCACCGTTGTTAGTCAGGAACGTGTTGATACCACCTATTCCGCCGGAACTATTACTACTTGTTCCGTACAGGAAATTCCCTGTGGGATGAAGGGCCAAAAATTGGCTATTGGCAGGCTCCGAAAAATCCACAAGAGTCGCGGCCTGCACTATACCGGAGGAAAGGGGACTACGATAAATCCAGGTTTGACCAGATTGGACGCTATTGAAATAAAGTGCGCTGCCGTCCTGGCGAACATGTACACGATGCGTTGCAGAATCTCCTGGGCTAACAGACGCGGCGAATGTTAAAGCGCCAGAGTCGCGATCAAATGTGTAAGACGTGGCGCCATTGCTACCGGCCAGAGTCTGATACACGTAAGGCAGGTTCGGATGAATGTCCACTCCAATGCCAGAAGCCGCCGGTGTCATGGTAGAGGCAAGCGTCAGAGCACCCGTGTCTTGATCTATTCGGAAGGATCGAAACGTAATATCCCCGGAGTTCGCTGTAAATAAGAGCTTGCTATAAGAACTTCCGGCCGCAGAGGGAATTCCAAGGAGCGCCAGCTCTGGAATATTGTTTGTAGTTGGCGGAAAACAGCCCACTGTTGCGATCAGAAAGAAGGTGAATGGACGTACCATCTGCACAGGTCGTGTGTTACAATTCTATCACCCATCGGCAACCTCGATTAGTGCAAGGCCCTCGCGCCCGGGGCACAGGCCATCAATCCCTGACCTCCGGGACAAACCCCGCTAAAAAACTTGACATAAGGTCCTGCATTTCAAAATAGACCTGTGGTAAGACTTAGACTTCAAAGATACGGCACTAAAAAGCGGCCTTTTTATCGTCTCGTGGCTGCACATGGCACAAGCCGCCGTGATGGCCGTTTCATCGAACAGATTGGCTTTTTTGACCCGGTTACCCGCATTGAACCAGTTCGCCTGAATTCAGAGCGTGTTAAATACTGGTTGGAGCATGGTGCTGTCCCAAGCCTCACAGTTCAGGGAATCCTGAAAAAGGCCGGAGCGCTGTAATTGCAGGCAGGCATTTTACTCGAATACATCGTTTAATCGCTGGTAAGTAACCGCGAGGAAATCAAGATAGAAGAGATTCCTGGCGGAGAAGAAAGCGTTGTGGAAGTTCGTGTAGCTGACAACGACGTAGGCAAGATCATTGGAAAGAACGGAAGCGTAGCGCGTTCGCTGCGCACTGTCCTCATGGCATCTGGCATGAAGGACAAAAAGAACTACATTCTGGAAATCATCGACTGAACCGCTGCGTTCCTGTCGCCAGAATCAAAAAAGACGTCGCTCCCTCTACCTATCGCTGTACAACACAGGGCGATGCTTTTTCTGGCATTCAGTCCTTCCCCATATCCGCATTCATTCATGTTCCCCCAAAGGGTGAGGATCCACTGGCGCCCCTAGCTCCAGGCTATGTCCCCAAACTCCATCCTGCAACGATCCTATCCCTTGTGAATCGCAAGGATGGGGTGCAACTCGTACTTACGGCCCATGAAGTTCCAGACGACCAACTCCAGGGGGCGTGGATTTATCTTGATTCTGAACTATGGGCAGAAGCAGGATCGCTCTATTTCTATCAGATCCAGGGCGCAACCGTGCAGGATGTATCGGGTAAAACTCGTGGGACGGTTGTTGACTTCCTGGATGCGGGCGGAAGCGGAGTGCTCGTCGTCCAATTGCCAGACGGGCAGGAAATCTATCTGCCCAATCATACAGATTTTGTGAATTTTGAGCGGGTTGGAGAAGGGATCCTTGTCGCCCTTTCTATCGAGGACTTCCTTTGAAATTCGAAGTTCTGACCCTTTTTCCAGAGCGTTACGAGGCCTATGTCAATTCTGGCTTGCCCGCAAAGGCCGCAAAGAAAGGTTTGTTCCAAATAAAGGCCGTAAATCTTCGCGATTTTGCTGATCCAAAAAGGAGCGGTAGAGTTGACGATACTCCGTATGGCGGAGGGCCAGGTATGCTGCTTGAGATTGGACCGGTTGACCGGGCCCTTCAAAGCATGGACCGATCAGGGCCAGTGATTCTGTTTACGCCTCGCGGCAAAACTTTGAATCAGCGCATGGTTGAGCGTTATGCGACATTGCAAAACGTCACTCTGCTCTGTGGCTATTATGAAGGCGTAGACGAGCGAATCGCTGCTCATCTGGCAAACGAACATGTTTCTCTTGGAGACTTTGTTCTGGGTTCGGGTGATCTTGCAGCTCTTTGCTTGATTGAAGCTGTGACCAGGCTTTTGCCTGGCTACATGGGCTCGGATGAAAGTGCTACGGAAGAGAGTAGCAATCTGGAAGGATTGCTCGAATATCCGCAGTACACACGGCCGAGAGATTATAACGGGTGGTTGGTTCCGGAAGTTTTACTTTCAGGTGATCACGGAAAGATTCGGGAATGGAGAAGACAGCAACAAGAGCTGATCACAAAACAGAGGAAAAGTCATGAGTGAAGGTCAAGAAAACGAAGTACAAGAAACAGCAGCGCCTGCAGCAAAGGCTGAGAGCATTACAATTTTCGTAGGTGGCGGAAAGCTAGTCACTACGCATGCTTCGTTCAAACCCAAAACGCATCCGGAATTTGGCGTTGGTGACACAGTCCGCGTGCATTACAAAATCAAAGAAGGCGACAAAGAGCGCGTACAGAGTTATGAAGGAACTGTAACTTCAATTCGTGGATCTGGCGCTGGCCGCACGTTTAAAGTACGCAGGATTTCGCATGATATCGGCGTTGAGCGTATCTTCCCATTTGAATCACCACTGATTGCAAAGCTGGAAGTAGTTCGGAAGGGTCGTGTTCGTCGTGCTAAACTGTTCTACCTGCGTCACAAGTCAGGTAAAGAAGGACGCATCAAAGAACAATTCCAGGAACATCCAGGGGCTGCTGCAAAGGCTCAAGCAAAGGTCAAAGTAAAAGCAGAAAAGGCTCCCAAAGCAGAGAAACCGGCCAAAGCTGAAAAAGGAAAAAAGAAAGCCAAATCAGCCTGAGGCATTTGAACCGGTTGAGCTCGAACTCCTGGGACAGGGAGTTCTGAGCGCCGGTGCCGATGAAGCTGGACGCGGGGCCTACGCTGGCCCCCTCGCTGTCGGCTGTGTAGCATTCCCCATTGAAGTTCTAACAAACCTGCCTCCGGAACTGGAAGGCCTGGGTGATTCAAAGCAAGTAACGGCTAAGCGACGTGAAGACCTGGCTCCCTGGATTCGTCACTTTGCTACATTTTCCTGCGTAATCTATATTTCCAATCGCATGATTGACAGGTACGGAATCAATCCCGGAACCGAATTCGCGCTCTTACAGGCACTCAAGCGCGCGCGCCATTCTGGACTTCCAGTGAAACGACTCCTCATGGATGGTCGATTTACATTTGATTCAATCAGGCGAGCCGGGTTTGAGTATGAGACGTTCAAACGCGGCGATTCAAGGCTGGCTACAATTGCAGCAGCGTCGATCCTGGCAAAGACAGGTCGCGACAAGCGCATGGAACGACTGGGGCGACATTTTCCACTCTATGAGCTAGAATTCAACAAGGGCTATGGCACGGAGCGCCACAGAAGCCTGATCGCAGAACATGGAATTTCTCTCTTGCACAGGCAATCATTTGACATCATAGAACAGCCGATGTTAGACTTTGGAACCATGGATTCATGAAACTTCTTCAAAGGTGCGCAGACTTGCCCGGACGTACTCGGAACGCGAAAGAGGACCCGCGGTTCGAGTTTGGAGCACCTGGCTTTAGACGGGATTACCGCCCCGCATGTAACCAGGGCCACCGCAGATTTATCCTGAAAGTCGGATTGCGTGCTTCGAGCGCAACAGCGCGTCCGAGCGTCTGCTACGGCAGAGCGAAGGCGAAGGACGCAATCCGACTTTCAGGCAAACAAATCAGCGCGAGGTCCGCCAGAACATGATTCGCCTGAATCTAATCGCCGACATTCGGCCTGGCATGACGCCATTCGATGCGCAGAACCGATTTAGATATCTGGGGCTGACGAAGGATGGACTGGCCCTTTTGAGTTTTGGAGGTCATGTGCTTCGCGCTCGAATAGAAGGCGCCGCCTCGCGATTGCCCCAGCCAGGCGACTGGATTTCAGCAACTGTTGAAAAACAGGGTAATACTATCAAACTGAGCCAGATTACCAAACCAGAAACGCCGCATCGAGAAACCACTCCAGAAGTTCCCCGCGAGATCCTGGGTCCGCTCGCAGATATGCTGCATCCCGAAGACCATGCAGATACAATCTATCCGTTCTCTGAGTTCTTTCTTCTGCCCGGTGTTTTACGCGACAAAGGAAAGCGTGCAAAACTCAGGCAGGGGCAGGGGAAAATCAGAACAAAGCCGCATTTCTTTACCCTCAAAACCGAATGGCCAACGCTCGGTGAAATCGGTTTGCTTTTCTATGCAAACAACCCTGAGTTTCGCGAGGCCCATGTGATCATTGCAACGCGAAATCAATTCGTGCGTGAGCGAATCGAGTCTGAACTGGTAAACCTGCCCATTCCAGGCCAGGTTCTTGTTTCCGGCGAAACGATTCTGGACAGGAGCGTCTAAGTGGACAGGAAGGTTGCAGCTGCCTTGCGATTCGATCCGGGAAGCGACAGGGCTCCACGGCTTGTAGCCCTGGGAGAAGGGGCTGTGGCCGAGGAAATACTGCGACAGGCTGAAGTTCACGAAGTACCGATAAAGGAAGACGTGGAGCTGGCGGGATTTCTACTTGATTTACCGATAGGACAGGAGATACCTGAGAACCTGTACAGGGCCGTGTCTGCGGTATTTGCAATGCTCTTTCGGTTGGAAGGCGGGGGTAAATGAAGAAACTAAAAGTTTCAGAACTGAAGCCGGGAATGGTGTTCGACCAGCCCGTTTATATCGATTCGTCTAATCTGCTGTTGCAATCCGGCCAGGAACTGCAGGCCAAGGATATTGAGCGGCTCATGAAATGGGGCATCCTTGAGGTCCAAACCAACGGCGGCGTAGTGCAGCAAACCACCGCTGAAAAAGAAATCCTTCCGCCACCTGTAGCCGCCGCTCTTGATCCAGGGAATCCGGATATTTCCAAAATTGCTGCTGATTACGATACCTTCCGCAAAGCCAGATTCAATATCAAGAGCATGATTCAGCAGGGTGCTGACATACTTGGTGCAAACATGATTGCCCTTACAGAGGGGAAACCATTTGATAATAGTGCCCTTCTGAATCTTGCCGGTAAGCTTGTGGATGAAGTCCAATCCAAGCGATTCTTCCTGCTTGCATTTCACGGAATGCGCATCAAAGCACCAACGCAAGTGTATCACAACATCCAGGCCGCTGCATATGCAACTGCAATGGCAAGCTCAATGAACTACACTCGCCCAAGGACACAGGAACTTGTTTTCTCAGTCCTCGTAATGGATGCTGGAATGTATCAGATTCCAGGCCATGTGCGAGATAAAGCAGGGGCACTGGCAGATCAGGAACGCGCAGCACTCAGAAGTCATCCAATCATCGGTAACCAGTTACTGCTGAAAAATGCAAAAGTAAAACCGGCGCTTGCAAATGTTGCACTCCAACATCACGAATACTTTGATGGAAGCGGCTATCCGCAGAGCCTTCGCGCTGCTCAAATCGAAGAGACTGCGCGCATTGCACTCATTGCAGATTCTTATACCGCCATGATTGAGAAGCGCCCCCATCGTCCAGGCATGCTTCCCTACGATGCTATGAAGACAATGCTGTCAGTCGACACGGGTCGATTTGATCCCAAGCTTCTGCGTGCATTTTTAGGAAGGCTTTCTATTTATCCAACTGGATCGATTGTTCAATTGAGCGATAAACGCATGGGAATGACACTTGGATGCAGGCCGGAAAAACCGCTTCGTCCAATTCTCAGGCTATTGCGCGATGAAAGCGGTTTGCCGTTCAGCCAGTTGAACTTTGTAGATTTGTTTCAGGCTTCTGATTTGTATATCGTCCGTGCCCTTGATCCCCTTGGTGCTGGAATCGATCTGGAAGCTGAAATCTAGGTCACTGTCCAAAAAGATCCTGGACTAAAATCCGCCTGAGGTCCTTTCACTTTGCATTTGGCCTGTTATACTGGAAATGCCTGAAAATTCAGAAAAATTCCGTCATCCTGGTGAACTGCGAGCTCTCGCGCATTTTCAGTCGTTAGGGTATGAAATCGTTTCGCACAATTTCCACGCGGGGTTTGCAGAGATCGATTTGATTGTGCGGGATTTAGAAGGCACAATTCATTTCATAGAAGTCAAAGCGTATGCAGGCGAGACACATCCCCTTGAAACATTTACAAAACAGAAAACGTCACGAATGAAACGGGCTGCGGGGCGATTTCTTTCTGAGCAATCGGAACGCGAAGGGCAGTCTTCTGTCACATTTGGTCTGGCCTGGGTTAAAGAAAACGAGATCGTCTACTACCCCGGGCTTTACGTGCAGTTTAGGCTGCACGGTTCCACGGATGGAAACTCAGTTACAGGGAAGTAACCATGAAAACACTCGTCGAGGCAGAGGAAACTCTGCTCGAGGAATACGTTGGTCCGGATCCTCTTTTGATGAAAAAAAGAGGACTTCCGATCCAGGGCCCTCGAGACATAAAAGCTTACAAGAAAAAGATCAAGGACGCGATGTACATGGACCATGCAATCAATCGTATTGCAATGGAACTCATGCACTTTCTCGTCCGTTAACACGAAGTAGTTCAAGACAGAAAAAGGAAGCCGCCTCCAGCAGGTGGACCGCACGGACATCCTCCGCTCCATCCAGATCCGCTATGGTTCTGGCAGCGCGGAGGATGCCGTGGAGCTTCCGCTGAGTTCGACCTCTTAAAGAATCCAACACATTCTTCATTTCACTTGATTGCGGAATGAATTCCAACAATCTTGCAGTAGGAATCTGTCCATTAAATCGGAATGTTTCTTTTGCGAATCGAGTCTGCTGGACTTCAGTTGCCCGCTTGATTGCATTCAGCATGAACTCTGCTGAAATTCCGTTCTCCTGATTTTCCAAACTTCGTGTAACCAGTACTTCTAAAGCAATTCGATCCGAGAGAGGACCGTAGATTCTATTGAAGTAGTTCTGGATTTGAAGGGGGTTGCAGTTGCATTTCAGTTCTGTGTGTCCGTGATTTCCGCATGGACAGGCGTTAGACGTTGCAAGGAGCAAGAAATTCGCCGGCAACACGGCACTTGCTGCATTCCTTGATACATGAATTGCAGCCTGGCTCATTGGCTCGCGCAGCGCTTGCAATGCAGCTCGATTGAATTCTGCAAGTTCATCTAGAATCAAGATTCCATTGTGGGCCCTGCTAGCTTCACCGAGTCGTATGGGGTTGCCTCCACCGGACATGGCCACCGGGGTTGCTGAATGATGTGGAATTCGAATTGGCCGCGCAACGGGTTCCTGAATTGCAGACGCTGGTGTTTGACTGGTTTCAAATCCTTCGATTGCGCGCACTTCAAGCGCCTCATCCTGATTCAATGGAGGCAACAAGGCGGCTAATTGACGTGCAACTGTGGACTTTCCCGTGCCGGGCGGTCCAATCAGCAACATGGAGTGCCAGCCTGCCGCTGAAATACAGAGAGCCCTTTTGAGGTCAGTCGATAGATTTAGGTGATTGAGGCTGAGTTCTGGTTTTTGAATTGTTAGAGAATGCCTGGAAGTTTCAGAAGGAGGCAGGTTTCTTAGACAGCTCAGTGTCTTGATAAATGTATACTCTATTCCGGAAAGGACAGCATCGCTTCTCTGTCGCTCTGAAAGTATGACGCGCTCGACTCCGCGTCTCCTGGCCCCAAGCAGCAGGGCCAGGCAGTTTCGCACTGGCAGTACTTCACCAGATAGCGCAATTTCACCCAACATCAGTTGCTCCGTGAGTTTTTGTTGCGAATGGGCGGAAAGCGCGTCCAGCGCGCAAAGTATGCTCGCGGCTATACTTAAATCTAAGTGGCTTCCAGGTCGGGCGCTTTGTGAAGGAGAAAGATGCGCAATGACGGTTGCAAACGGAATTGCATAACCGCACTGCACGAGTGCTGCTCGAATGCGTTCCATTGCAGTTTTATTGGCGGCCATTTCCCAGCGCGGAATGCCCCGACGGACCACTGCCTCTGCCCGAACCAGTATTACATCAACGCCGCCTGCCGGGATTGCGGTAAGGGTGCTTGCGTATTTCATCAGCTTTAATGGTGTGGTAAATATGAAACGTTCCGCTCTAATTGTGGTTTTCCTTGCATCCTGCGTTGCTCCCATCATCAAGAAGGAAGCGGTGCAAGGCCTGAACAAGGAGTTCGACAATAAGGCGTTGACCGTGTTAGCGGACATAAAGCCGGATTTTTCGGGCGGAAGTGAGACTCAGAAGGAAGTGATCTTCAAGCGTGGTGAAACGATCCACGTCTACGTGGAGAATGGCGAGGATTGGATCAAAGTGAAAGGCTACAAAACCTCAGAGAAGCGCGAACAGGCCATTCCACGCACTATTATCTATCTTTTGAAAGATGACATTAAGCCTGATTCTGATCCCGCAGCAGACGTTCGGGCTAAACTTGCTAAATTGGTAGGCACAAAATGATATTCGAGCTTGAGAACAGACCTCGCAGGCTCGATAATCGCTGTATGCGCCTGGCAGCACTATTGCTCTTGATGTCTGTAAGCATCTATGCTGAAGACGTAAACGAAGAAGCCAGACCAATGCCCGCTCAGCAGGTCCAGAAACCTCAGCATGCTGAATCGAATGAGATTGACCAGGAAATCAAACGCTACTTTTCCAAAATCGAAGATTCTACGCTTGATGTAGATCAACGCCGTCTGGACAAGATATTTCAATCCATTGAACGCCCTGTAATTCCAGAGCAGGAATCTGGGACATTTAGTTTTAACGACATGGGTAAGAACAACGTTACACACCGCGTTCAGCCTAAAGAGACGATATTCGCCATTGCTAAAAAATATGGAATGAAACCGGCTGATCTGGTCGCGCAAAACCCAGAACTGAAAAATCGTCCGCTCTATATAGGTGAGGATCTACTTATTGATTCGTCGTCAAAGGCTGCAGCAGTCGCGGCCGTGACTCCTATGCATCAGATCAAGCGTGGGGAAAATCTTTCAACAATTGCTAGAAAATATAAAACGACAGTTGCTGTAATTGCAAAGTTAATCGGCATTTCTGCGGCCACTACCCTGAAGGAAGGTAAGAGCCTTCGCGTTCCTGGGCCTGCAGTTCTGTATCGTGCAATGTTTGCCTGGCCTGTGCAGGCTCCCATCACGTCATATTTCGGACGACGTTACAATCCGTTCATTGGTGGCTTTCCTCAGTTTCATAAAGGCCTCGATCTAGGCGCATACCTCGGGACGCCATTTCACGCTGCGCGTGATGGAATTGTTATATTCTCCGGTCGCATGGAAGGTTACGGCAATTGCATTTTTGTAAGGCATGCTGCAGACCTTGTAACTGTTTACGGACATAACAAAGTTAACCTGGTAAAACAGGGCGACGTTGTGCGTCAGGGACAGGTAATTGGGCAGGTGGGAAGAACTGGATCAGCCACCGGACCGCATTTACATTTTGAAGTAAGAAAGCAAGAGCTGGCTCTGAATCCCCTGGTAGCACTGGGATGGAAGGAGGTCGTTCAGCAGGGTCAGAACGTCGCGCAGGCAAGATAGCCCGCACGGATTCTGCTGATGGCACGGAATGCTCGAAATATTCCACAGACTGCAGAAGAATGTTTTTCTTCTAACCTTGAGTTCGGCCGTATTTCTGGGCTTTTCACTCGCGTATCTATTAACGAATTTTGTTCCGCTCCTAATAAACAATAGCACACTTCGGGCACTTGTTCCTGGAACGGAACGCAAGCCACAGGAAGTTGATGTATCGCGCCCTTTCAGTGATTTTGAAGGAATCATCACAGGCGCGTTCATTCGCGATTCAGGCAGCTCCAATGAGAAATCAGCAAGCGGTGAGCCAGGCGACGGCGAAATTATGCTCATGGGACTTGTTTCTGGTGCTCCAGAGTATGCGCGCGCAAGCTTACAGATTGTTGGGAAACCGGAAATTGAAACGTATCGCCTTGGCGAAACGGTGGCCGGGTTCAAAATCAATCAAATACTTGGGAATTCTATAATAGTTGAACGTGGCTCAAACTCGATTCGAATCTACGTAGGCGAGAAATCCGGCGAAGCGGCAGCAACAGCACAGCCTGGAAACACGTCTGCACCCACACCGGCAGGCGCTCAGAAGGTCAATATTACCCGTGATCGCCTCCTTGCGGCCACAAAGAACATGGAAGCTCTCTATCAGAACAAATTCGCCCCCGTTACGCGCGACGGCAAGGTGCTCGGATTCAAGCTACTTTTTGTTCCGCCTGGCAACTTTCTTCATGAACTGGGTGCACGCAGCGGTGACATTATCCGAAGATTCAATGGAGAACCATTGGAGAACCAGGATAAGATGATCAGCATGTGGCAGAGTTTACAGAATGCCAATAAGATCAGCATCGAGGTTGAGCGAGGCGGAAAGGTAATCCCTTTCGAGATCGTGATCCAATGACAACATGGAAGTTGTAATGAAGCAGGTAAAACATACACGTCTGCGAATTCTGGCCTACGGGGCGAGCTTTGCCCTAATGCTTGCACCGCAGCTTGCCACGCCTGAGACTCCGCCGGTTCAAACCACGCGCGACTCGTGCAATGCACCCAATCGAAACTATTTTTGCGTAAGCTATCGTGATATTGAAATTACAGACTTTCTGAAGCTCATGGCGCAGATCGCCAAAAAGAACATCCTTGTGGATGAAACGATCAAAGGCAAGATTACAATTCTTTCGCATAGTCCAATTCCAGTTACGCGTGCTGTTGACTTTATGAAGCAGGTCCTGGAGTTACGTGGCCTTACAATTCTTGAGGAGCCCAACCTGGTTAAGGTTGTTCCCATGGAAGTGGCGAACAATGCATCGATCCCGGATCCAAATCGTCCTGGAGATCAGGATACAACGCTTACGTCGCAGATGCTTCGCGTTCCTCCAAGCGTGAACATTAATGATCTGGCGAACGTTCTAAAGAGTCTTGCCGGAAAGAATACTGTAGTAGCACCATACAAGCCGGCCAATACGATTATCCTTACGGGGTATGCGCCCAACATCAGACGCGTGCTTGCTCTTGCAAATGAGCTAATGCCCAAGATCGATCCTGGATCTGGAATCGCAAGCGTTGATACAGACACAGTCCATATCTATCGCGTAAAGAACATGCCCGCTGATTCGCTTGCACAAACACTGGCGCGCCTGGATAATCCTGTTCCGATTTCTGCTCCTGCAACACCTGCAGTACCCGGACAGCCAGCGCAGCCCGTGCCAGCACCTGTCATAGACACGAGTAAGCCAGGTGGCAAGATCCGCGCAGTGTCACACAAGGAATCGAATTCTATTATTGTAACGGCGTCTGAAGCAGAGTGGCGCGAGATTGAACAGATCATTCAGGAACTGGACACGTTCAGACGACAGATCCTCCTTGAAGTACTGATTGCAGAAGTAACATCATCTAAAACCAACGATTTTGGAATTGATTGGCGCGTTCAAAAAAATGGTTACGGTCAGTTCAACTCAGGTCTCGCCGCGGAAGGAAAGCTACTCGATTCAACCACAGGTAAAATCACAGGAAACAACACGTTATCCGGCTTTAGCTTGGGCTTCCTCAAAACTGGCGGAGATGTACTTGGTATTTTTAATGCTAACGTAAAGAATCAGAACTTTAACGTGCTCTCTGCGCCGCAGGTATTGACCCTGGATAATCAAGAAGCTGAAATCAACGTAGGCCAGGATGTTCCCGTCCGGACCCAGGAAAGAACATCCGGCGGCGGTCAATCAGAAGCAACTGTGAACTCGTTTGAGTACAGGCCATCCGGTATCAAACTCAAGTTTACGCCGCATGTGAATCCGGAAGGAATGATCTCGCTTGATCTTTTTAGCGAAGTTACAAACATCGAAGGCGCAAATAGTGCTGTGTCCAACCCAACGTTTAACAAAAGAAACGTCAAAACGTTTATTACAGTCGGAAACAAACAGACGATTGTAATTGGTGGACTGGTTGGTTCAGAAAAGCAGGAAGGAATTCAAAAGATTCCATTGCTGGGCGATATCCCTTTGATTGGTTTTCTTTTTAGAAGAACGACTATATCGGACAAACGGACAAATCTGATGGTCTTCCTCACGCCGCATATCCTTGCAGACAAGCCGGAGGCGGATCGCATCAGTAACTACAAGCGGGAAGAGCAGACGAGGGCATACAGAGAGCGACACAATGAGTTGAAGCTCTGGCCTCAGCGCGAAGTTCCGGTTGGCCGTGACGATGATCTGGACAAAGTTGAAAAAGAATGAAACGGCAGCTTGGCGAGATCCTTCTTGAAGAAGGGATCATCACAAAGGAGGATCTTCAGGAGGTTCTGAAGATCCAGAAAAAGTCGCCACTTAAACTTGGACAAATCCTACAAAAAAAAGGTCTGGTTGATGAAGACCAGATTCTAAAGACTCTAGCGGCACAGTTTGGCTACGAGTATCAAGCTCGACTCAGCTTTAAGTTTGATGATGCATTCAAAAAAATTCCAGTAAACCTGCTACAAAAAGCGCGCATCGTTCCTGTGTCGCGTGACGGTAAGGCTGTGGTGGTTGCAGTAACTGATCCAGCGGACCTTCATCCAATGGATGACTTGCGTAACATTCTGGCAGACTATCGCGTTCAGTTTGTAATGGCTCCAGAAGCAGAGGTCATGAAGATTCTGCATGGCCAGTTTGATCAGGCCGCAGATGCAGCAAAACAGGTCATGGAAGGAATGTCTGAGGATGAATTCGCAGACATAGATGGCCTGAGCGAAGACACACTCGATCTGGCAAATGAAGCGCCCATCATTCGAATGGTGAATGCGATTCTGTCCCAGGGTGTTCAGGAACGGGCTTCGGACATTCATATTGAACCATTTGAGAAAATTCTTGAAGTGCGTTACCGCGTGGATGGTATGTTGCACAAGCGTCTATCACCGCCTAAAGTAATTCATGCTGGAATTGTTTCACGCATTAAGATCATGGCTAACCTGAACATCGCGGAGAATCGGCTGCCGCAGGATGGTAGAATCAAGATCAAGCTGGCTGGAAAGGATGTGGACATTCGCGTATCTACAATTCCAACGCGCCACGGCGAACGGGTTGTTATGCGTCTGCTCAATAAGAGCGATGTGCGCTTTACCATTAACAACATGGGCTTTCCTGCAGATATGCTCACGACACTCCTGCAACTGATCAAGGAACCCAACGGAATTATTCTTGTTACCGGGCCTACCGGTTCAGGGAAATCTACCACGCTATATTCGTTCCTACAGGAATTAAACCAGGAGTCGCGAAATATTCTAACAGCAGAAGATCCTGTGGAATATGAAATTGAAGGAATCTCGCAAATGCAAATGCAGGAAAAGATTGGCCTGACGTTTGCTACGGCCCTTCGCGCCATGCTTCGGCAGGATCCAGATGTTATTATGGTGGGGGAGATTCGCGATCAGGAGACTGCAAGAATTGCAATTCAAGCGGCACTCACAGGTCACCTTGTGTTTTCAACCTTGCATACAAACGACGCGCCCTCGGCTGTAACACGTCTTGTAGATATGGGGATTGAACCCTATCTAATCACAAGTACAGTCCGCGGAATTCTAGCACAGCGTCTGGGGCGCCTCATTTGCCCTACCTGTAAAACTAAATTCAAACCAGCTGCGCGCGAGATCGCAGACTTCGAACTGACACCTTCCCAGTTGAAGGATGGGTACCTCTACCGCGGAGAGGGCTGCGAAAACTGCGTAGGCACAGGGTATCGTGGTCGAATGGGCCTGTACGAACTAATGCTCATGAATGAGGATGTTCAGCGCGTTGTATTGCGCGGTGGTGATTCTGAGGCTGTCAAGAAAGTTGCCCTGGAGCGCGGCATGGTCTTATTGCGCGACTACGGTAGACAGAAGGTAATAGACGGCTTAACAACTATCGAAGAAGTTCTGCGCGTAAGCTAATATGCCAATCTTCAAGTATACTGCGTTCAATCGCAAGGGCAAAGAAGAGAAGGGAATCGTCGATGCGCAGAATGCAGCGCAGGCCAGACGAATCCTCAAGCAGAAATCTCTCTATGTCAAGGCCCTTGCCGAAGATACAGAAAAGAAAGATCGAGAGCTATTTCCGTTCCTGGCCAAAATCCTGTACCGCGTGCCAAGGCGGGATGTGGGATTTTTTGCAAGGCAATTGGGAACACTTCTTGATGCTGGACTTCCGCTCGATAAATCAATTGCAAATATCATTGAACAAACAGAGAATCAGTATCTAAAGAAAGCTCTAATTGAAATCCGCGGCGATGTAATTGAAGGATCCAAGCTTTCAGAATCGATGGAACGTCATCCGGCCATCTTTCCATCGCTCTACCACAATCTGGTTTCAGTGGGCGAACGAACAGGAACCTATGAACAATCATTGATTCGCCTGGCGGAGCTGGAAGAATCCAATCAGGCAATGAAAAGCAAACTCACGGCTGCGCTTTTCTATCCTTTGATCATGTTAATATTTCTGGGCGCCATCATGGTGTTTCTTCTTGCGGTTGTAATGCCGCAGATTCAGCAGATGTTTGCACAGATGAACGCCGAACTTCCGCTGATTACCCGGGCCGTTCTCTGGGTCTCTGATATATTCAGTTCATTTAAGATATTGATCCCGATTGTTTCTGGCGTTCTGGCTGGCTTTTTCTTCAGGCGCTGGCGATCCACGCCCGATGGAAGAATGACCTGGGAAAAGATTCTGCTTCGCACGCCTGTAGTAGGCAACTTGATTCAAAAGGTGCTCCTTGCGCGATTCTCCAGAAATCTAGGTGTGATGTTACAGAGTCGCGTGCAGTTGTTGAATGCACTGGTCGTGGTTGGAAAGGTCGTAGATAACTCAGTATTTGAGCGCGATATCCAGACAGCGATTGAGCGCTTGAAAGAGGGAACAAAGATTACAGACGCATTTCGAGATTCTCAGATTATGAATCTGATGATTCTTGGGATGCTTTCTGCCGGTGAGGCCTCGGACAGAATTCCTGAAATGGTGCTAAAAATCGCGGACGTACTTGAGGATGATGTTGATTCTGCAGTACAAAAAATGTCCTCTTTGCTGGAACCTTTAATGATCGTCGCATTGGGATTTATGATTATTGTGATAATGGCAGCGATTTTAATGCCAATGTATAACTTGACAACGCAGATACAGATGTAACGCTACGGGCGGAGGCATATGTCACACATGGAAAAATCGGCACTCAAAAGAATCAGGAACAGACGCGGGATGACCCTGATTGAACTTTCAATCGTAATTGTAGTACTCGGGATTATTATTGGTCTGGTTACCTACGGACTCAGAACAGCAGGAGCTGGAGCGCAGGACGGGGCGAATAAACTCAAAGTCCAGAGCCAGGAAACCATGCTGCGTATGCAGTGGCAGAACTATGAGAATGAATTCGGCAGTCTTGCAACGGGCGATTCGCTGATTCGTCTGACCAAGAAGGACCCGGATCATCCCAGCTGGGCCCCAATTGCTGAAAAGGACATTGTAGATCCTTGGGGAATTCCATACTATATTTGTCAGGATGATGAGCAACAATCTCAACTCTGCAGCAAGGGCGCGGATAAAAAAGAGGGTGGGCAGGGCAAAGATGCAGACTTCATTCTTACGCGTTCTGATACCTGGCCTGCATGGCTTTCAGGTAAGAAACCACAACAGCAGCAGTAAGCATTCCCGGATGAGTGTCAGATTCCGCAAGGGTCTGACGCTCATTGAATTGTCCGTGGTTATGTTTGTAATGTCCATCATTATCGTAATCCTCGGATCACTCTACAGTCGCTTTTCACTTTTTAAGTCTACTCAGGATGAAGCCACATTGCTTCGCGATTCGCTCAGCTTTGCGCGAAGTGCTGCAATCAGGTCCAATGAAATCATCTATGTTCAATTCAATCTGGACGAGGAAACCTATCGCGCCTTTAGAAAGCAAAGCGGTGAGAAAGACGAGATCATTGAGAAAGATTTGATTAAGGTTAGAAACCTGTCCTCCGGGAACTCAATTGTGGCCATTCAAGTGGGGTCCACTATGCGCCAGAACAAAGGCAAGGTCGACCTAAGAATGTATCCCGATGGATCTTCAGAAGAACTGATGATTCTAATGGGTCCGGATCCAGAAATCAAAAATACGGTTCTATTTTCTCGTTACGGCAAAGCCCAGGTGCTCGATTGCACAAAGGGTCCGGAGGCTATGGAACGCTGCGAAGCGGGCCCAGCTTCCGAGGATCCATCCTGGCGCCACAACATGGAGGAGATGTAATGCTCAGGCGAGGTATGACTCTAATTGAAATGGCCATTGCAATTGCCGTGGCTGCTTCCATGTTGATGATCATTACCATGACAGTGAGCACGGGTCTTCGCATGCAAACCGAATCTGATCGCCTATCGGTTGCGGTTTCACTTGCACAGACAAAGCTATCGCAACTCATGAGTAATCCAGGTCTCACAGCCGGAAAAAGTAGCGGCCAATTTGGGCAGGAAGGTGGCCTCTACGCAGGCTACGCTTACGAAATTACAATCAAAGAAGAAAGGATTGATCTGGCAAAAGTTGCAGCAGAGGGTGAGATCAAGCCAGCTGTCGTGGGAGATCAGATTCCGGCAGGAACACAGAACCAGGCCGCAACTACTGTCAGAAATGTTACCGGCTCCGAAACGGGCGGTCTTGTGGATATAGTTCGCATTATAGTCGTTATCAAATACCCCAAAGGAAATGCGCAGGGCGAGTATCGCGTAGAAACGTTCAAGGGAGTTCCCAAGAAGACATCATGATACAGACTGGATGGCACAGAAGACTAGTGCAGGCGCGATCAAACCGGACTGGATTCACTTTGATCGAACTATCGATCGTTGTGCTCTTGCTATCTGTTCTATTCACCGTGATGTTTGGTGTTTTCTTTGGAACCGCCCAGATTGCTAAGAAGTCTTCACCAAGGAGTAAGGACCTGGCGGATGCAATGCTTGCACTTGAGATATTGCGCTCTTCTATCAGTCAAACCTACTATCATCCGGACGTGGATCGCATTGTTTTTTATGGTAAGGTAGATGACACTAGATCTGATCGCCTAACGTTTGATGCGGCCAATCCAGTCTCTGGAACCGGTGGCATCTCCATTGTTCGAGAAGTGAGCTTCTACCTCAAGGAAATGGAGGTTCAGCCAGACCCGGCGGAGAAACGCTACTATCTGATGAAACGCGAGGAAGAACCTGTGGACAAAGAAGAAGGAAAGGGTGGGTATCACTATCAAATCGCGGAGAACGTAGCGTCCCTGCGTTTTAAATACTCGCTAAATGGGCGAGATTGGCTGGATAAATGGAATACAAAACAGTCACGCAGGATCCCAAGACTGGTTCAAATTCAGCTGGGAGTGCGCATCGGCGGAACTGTCAGGATGCTTGAAACACTTGCAAGCCCGGGGTTGTACTTAAATTGAAATGGTTGTTTAGGATATCCAGGATCAGGAAGCGGCGGGGCGCCGTTGCAATCCTGTTTGTGTTTGCGATAGGCATGGCTGCCAATACAATTGCGACCAAATTCTTTTCGGACACGCAAATCCAGTATGCAGCGGTTAAGGTAGCGTCAGATGGATTCAGGGCACGTCAATTAGCCCTTGCCGGTTTTCAATCGGGGCTTGCAGCTCTTCGCGCGGCGCCCGAGGAACAATTGTATACTTCCGGAATAGCGCTCAGACCTCCGGACATTTCCGTTTCAAGCGAATGCAAACCAGGATGTTTTATTTCTTACAGGATTATGCCGGAAGATGGAAAACTGAACCTCAATAACCTGGTGCACAGTTTTGACGACAAGCCCAACGAACAGTATCGGGCCATCTTCAAACGTTTCTGGGGGCACTTTAATATCCCGGTAGATAACGTGGATTCGCTCATTGATTGGATCGACGAAGACGACGCGGTAACTGGAGTAGGGGCTGAGAATTCTTACTACGCAGGACTGAGGCCTGCACGGAAGTGCAAGAATTTCAGAATGTTCTCTGTTGCAGAGATAGCCCTGGTAAAAGGCTTCACCACGGACATGATCTTTGCATCGCGCGCCCCAGAAAACTGGGAGAAGAATCAGAAGGGCCTAAGCTTTCAAACAGAGGATGAGAAGAATCTCATCACCATGGACGATTGGATTCCAGCAAACAACCTCACGGCTTATGTCCCTTACGGAGATAAACTCGAGGACAAGATCAATATCAATGCAGCGCGCTACCACACGCTCATGAGTCTTTCAGAATCTATGACCCGAGAGACAGTCCTTGCCCTTTTTAAGTACAGACGCCAGAAAAACGGATACATCAAGGAGCTTGGGGAAATCAGAAATTTGCCCGAATTCCAGCGCAAGACGCCCGCAGATTTGACCCTTTTTGATGAGCTGGCCGGAAATGCAGGTAAACTTGCCGGAATTATGAAGACGGAGGGCGAAATCTATAGAATTGTAGGTATCGGGACGGTCACATCAGCCCCTCCTGGCTCCGATAATAGCAAGGGTTCCGTCGTGCGGCGCGTCAATGCTCTGTACGATAAGAACAACAACAAGGTAATTTACTACTCGGAAGACTGATGGCTATTCTAACCAGAAAGGACCTCGTCGTTGACTATGGAAGTACCCATATCAAAGGCGCACTCGTAGAATCGAGCCCCCTGGGAGGCCGCAGAATCCTGCGTCTTGAAACCCTGCCCATCGTTTCGCTGCACGGTGAGGGCGATAACAAGACCGGCGAGTATGAGTACAACGTTATTCGCTTTGTTCAGTCATTCTTTCCGGAAGAGCAGAGCTTCATTCTGAATCTTTCCATGGATCGCGTCTATGTGCGTGACATTAAGATCCCGGTAACCAACGCCAAGCAAATAGAAGAAGTAATGCCGTTTGAAGTCGAACCGCTTCTGCCTGTTACGCTGGATCATGCAGAAGTGATAGGTCGCACCTGGGAAGTGGGCGAAGAAAGTTCCAGTCTTATTAGTTTTACTGCTCAACACGCAGACCTGCAACAAACAGTTCAACCCCTCCTGCGTGGCAGCGCATCCGTGCAGATGCTCTCTGTCGATTGCGTGGGTCTGTCAGGGGCAGGAGCGCTGCTTCCTGCTGGCGTGGAGCAGACCCGCCTGGCCGGACAGATAGACATTGGCGGCAACTATTCAATTCTTAATTTTATCAAAGAAGGTAAGCTGGTATTCACGCGGCGCATACCCATAGGTGGAGAGCAAATCTCCGAGCTTGTGGCAACAACCCTGGGTATTGAAGCGCATGCAGCTGAGCAGAAGAAGCTTGAGCTCGAACTAAACCTCGCAGAAGACCCGGACAAGACCGAACGCAGCGAAGCATTCTATCGCAGGAATAGAGTGGACAAGAAGACACTTGCAAAGCTGCACAAAAAATCACGCGAAATATTCAAAGAACTGGTTGTTGAAATCGAACGAACCGTGCTGTCCCTTCCTCTTTCAGAGGAACCTGCTGTATTCTATCTTTCAGGTGGTGGATCACTTCTTGGCGGAACTGCAGAATACATGAGTTCGCTCATGGATGTGCCGGTAGAACGTTATCCGTTCATGCTCAGCAACGAGCACAAAGAACTTGCTCGCTTCATGACTGCTATTGGCACAATGGAGCATTTCAAAGAGAAGCCTGCACGCAAGATGGATTTTCTTGCGACGCCGTTTGGCATGGCACTGAGACGCAGCGACTTTACACTCAAAGCACTATCCACTCCAATCCTTCTTAGCTCCGTTGCAATCATCGTATTATTGCTTTCTTTCCTGACTGGAATCTTGCTCGATCGTAAGCAAATCCGGGAATATCGCCGCCAGATTGAACAGATTGCCGGCGATATCTCTGGTCTGAACAAGAATGCAGACGATTTGATCGAAGAGGCTTCAAAGATTTGCAATGAGCGTTTACAGTACAGAAAGAACCAGACTGGAAGCGTTCGCGCCCTTGAAATTCTTCGCGATCTTACCACAAGAACACCCCCGGCCGGGCAAACAGCTTTTGTACTTAAGAGTTTTAACTTTAATGGAAAAGAGGCTCAGTTTGAGGCTGAGGTAGACGGATTCGCAGACGTCCAAAAAATTCAAGAAGCGTACGCTGGAAGTCCAAACTATTCACGTATTGAAGTTCTGCGTCGCGATTTGATGCCCAACAAGAAAGTGAGACTTGCCTTGCGATTGATAGTAAAGGACAAGGGTGCTGGAACAGATGCGGGGTGTAGATAATGCTTGAAAAGATGAATCCACGGGAACGTCTTTTTGTCCTGGGCGCCGCGGGGCTGGTGGGCTTTGCAATCCTTTTGTTTCTAGCAATCAAGATTCAGGAACAACGCGAATCAATTCGGGAGTCAGTTCATAAAGCAGCGGATGACGTCCAGAGAATTAAGCGCTTGCGCGAGGACATCAACGCGATGCCAGGCAGCGCGCCCCTTCCTGATGAAAATGAATTCCTCTCAAAGACTCAAGCGCTCCTTGATCGTTTGAAATTTACCCCGCAGAATATTCGCAGCCACAAGGATAACCCCTCCAGAGATCAAGAGCAAATCGTGGTTGAGATGACGTTTGCAGGTGTGGCACTCAAAGATGCGCTTGCTTTTCTGCATGCGGTTGAATTTGCGCGCGAAGTTCCAGCCAGAGTCGCCAATCTGGAGTTTCGCAAGCCGCTCCCGAATCGTGAAATCTATGATATGCGAATCCAGCTTGTCATAACCAGACAAAAGGCAACTCGATGAAAGCGGAAGAACTCGAAGACATCCAGGAAGAAGAATTACCGGTTGCTCGCGAAGATGCGGGAGACACAGGTGAAAGTGATCAAGTAACCCCCGACTTTGATTTTGATGAGGAAGAGTATCGCCTCAATGTAAAGCAGAAGATATGGATTGTTGCGAGCCTTGTAGTATCGTTCTTATTTTTCACGCTGCTCCTCTTTCCCAGGGACATCTTCTTACGGAGCATCCTTTCAAAATCCGCCGGTCAGGTGCGCATTGATTTTAGTTCTGCGGAACCCGGACTCTTTGGCCAGACGTTTCAATCCTTCAGACTCACCTTACCCGATGGTACTAATTTTATTTCAGACACTCTGGAATCGACCCTGCATGTGCATGATCTAATTCGCGGCGTTGCCGCAGGCGACATTCTAATGAGCGCTGCCGATTTTTCGTCGAACAACATAGCGATGCATGCGAAGACTGCGGAAGTTACCTCGAACGTGAGTGGAATCTTTGACGGATTGACAGCTATGCGAGGAGACGTTGTTCTGAAGTTATCCGGAGTGGGCTTTCAGCGGTTGCCCGGTGGCGTATCTGCGTTCGTTCCGGTTGATGCAGGCAAGATCGAAATAGGAAAGATGGAGCTTCCAATCTCATTCCGAGAATCCGGCCCGTCCCTGCAGCGAGGACTCATCGTAAGTAATCTCTTCACAATCAAGCTTGAAGGAAACGGCAAATACCAGGGAACCAATCTGGACACTATGGCCCTGGTCGGCAAAATTTGCCTCAAACCAGTCCCTAAACTGGAAGAATTGCAGCCCGAGCTATTTGGGATGTATGCTTTTGCCGGGGGCACTACAAACGACGATCTATGTTTCAATGTGCGCGGAACACTGGGAAAGCCAGAATTCAGCAAGTAAGAATGCCGACAATATAGCGATATGCGTCGGCTCCTGATATTACTTCTGCCAGCAGCACTTCTAGCCCGGGATGACATGCCGGAACTGCCGGGTCCCTCAGGTCTCAGGCATCGCGTGGATAGAGTGGAAACTAGGACGGCAGTGCCGACTGCGACTGTAATTCCTGCCGGGCGAGGAATTCCCGAGATACCGTCGCCTTCGGGCAAGATACGCTTTGAAGTCAGGGAACAAGCTCGACCTTTTCCGGCAGTCGAGTATGCTAAGCTTGGAAACGAATTTGAAGAATGGAAACGGGCCAGCGCCGAATTATCGGCAACTCCAGCGTATTTGCGCAAGGGACAGGAGATCCAGGAGCGACAGCGCACGCTGTTAGCCAGAACGTTGTATCGCTTTGAGGGTGCCTGTCATCTCAAGAAAATTCCAGACACGGATCGAGTGGTATTTCGAATTGCCTGCCTGCCGGACGGTTCCTCAAATACTATCTGGTTTACACGAGGACGTCAAGACCCGCTGCGCAAGCAATTGGAGATTATGGAACCGGGACGCGAAATCGCGGGTGACTTCAGGCTACTAGAAACGTCTGCCTCCGCATCTGGCATGAGTTTGTTGTTTCG
Organism: Spirochaetia bacterium; assembly: GCA_021413825.1. GTDB lineage: Bacteria > Spirochaetota > Leptospiria > Leptospirales > Leptonemataceae > JAEUSB01. The sequence continues at coordinate 56,314 of JAIOPQ010000109.1, forward strand.
TGAGGTGTCATACTCTTATGTGAATCCGTATCTTGAGTTGCTGCACAGCAAGTCTGAAAACATGAGCGAAGAAGAGTTCCTGCGACCTGAATGGGTGGTTAAGTATCTACCCGATTTGCTAAATCTCCGCGCGAACGAACGCGAATTTCAGGGAGCACTGGACGTTTTTAAAACCGGGACATGGCTTCCATTTCAGAAGGCCTGTCCGCTTCGCCTTGAATCGGTTAAACTACTCGCCGGCGAGGCTGCCTACAGAGTTGAAGTCCTACCGGGTTGCACAAGGCAGCGGGCTAGCGTTCGTGTTTCAGATGCTGCAATGCTGGAAGAGACGGCACTGCAATCCGATACAGGTACGCAATTATTCGGGGAGCTGCGGATTGGATCGATTCTTCAAATCGATGGCCGCATGTATATTGACTGGGATGCGATTCGCAATTGTCGCCCGGGTGAACGGAGTACGCCATGAAGTCGTATGTAACAGTATTGTCAATCTTGCTCTGTGCGCTTTCATTGTTTGCGCAAGAGACGCGACCACTGATACTTCCGGATTTTGCAAAGAACAAACCAATTACAGAGCTTGCCCAGGAAGTAAAGCCTGACAAACCTGAACCAAAGATTGAAACTGCAACGGTTGTTCCGCAGGCAGTGTGTCTGCAGGTCACGCGTAGAATTCCATCTTCCGTTCAACCCCATAGTGCACCCCGCGTAGTGACTGAATGGTCCGTGGGGTTAAAACTCGGACCAAGGATTGTAACTGACCTGGACAACGTGCGAGGAGCTGTTTCAATTCAATATCGCTCCCCTGATTCAAAGACTATGGCGCCAACGCGGCCTCCTGTTTTTGGTTGGGACACAGGCCTTGCACTTCTGACAACGGAAGAGAGCTTGACGGAGCCTGCACTTGAAGTGCAAGAAGCCGAACTTGATTCGGAACTTACGCTAGCGGGCTGTGGACCAAATTCCATAGAACTGAGCCGCACACGGGTGGATGCATTGTATACGGGGAACATTGAGAACAATGACACGGCAAAATTTCAACTCGTGCGCACAAGCCCCGTTCCTGCCACCTCAAAGCTCAAATCAGGAACTCCGGCCTTTATAGGAAAGAAATTCGCGGGTCTCTATCATGCAGGTAAATCCAGGTATGTATTGCATGCGTACTACGTTACCCGATTTTTGCAGGATGTAAAAGACGGTAAATATGAGGGAATGCCCAGACGAACGTTTGACTACCAGGGACTACAACATCCCGACCTCCGGAAATTTCTCAATTTGCCCGATACGTTGCATGGCGTTCGCATAACTCGGACGTTTGGCGAGTCACTTCTGTTGCCAGGAGACTATCTGAAATCCATTGATGGTAATTCTA
>JAIOPQ010000078.1 GCA_021413825.1 Spirochaetia bacterium
GAAGCGGCGCTCACGCTTCTTGAGATTCAAGCACCAGGAGGAATGTATACTCCAGGAGCAATCATGCCTGCGCCCTTAATCGAACGACTTACGAAGTATGCCGGTCTAACGTTCGAAATCGAAGGTTAGGCTTAGCAGAATAATTCCTGGCAACCGTTAGGCGACAATGTTCCTGTGCTAGTTGGTTATGCCGTTGAGCAGTTGGGTTTTGAGCGTCTGGTACAGCCTTCGGCTGACCGGTAATTCTGTGCCATTGGATAGGGCCAGCCTGTATTTTCCTCCCGGGGATCCGCGAAGGCTGCTAACGGATTCAATATTCACCATAAAAGATCGATGAATCAGTTGAAACGTGGGAGGCAGGAGCTGGACTAGATCTCCGATTTTTCTATTTGCGTATTTCTTGCTGCCATCTGTCATATGAATGATCAATTTTCTACCCGATGCTTCGAAATACAGAATCTTCGAAAGCAAAAGTGTTTCTAGAATTCCATCATCAAAGATGGAAAAATACTTCAAGGTATGTCTGGAGCTGTACCGGTTATGCTTGAATCGATCCAATGCCGTGACAAGTCTATCGCGCGTGACGGGCTTGGGAAGGAAGTCAAGAACGCCATAATCATAGGCCTCGATCGCTCGCTCTGTGTGTGCAGACACAACTACAGTAGAAAATGCTGCGCCCGCAAAGCTGCCCAGAAGATCAAATCCGTTCTCACCGCAAACATTTAAGTCCAGGAACAATAAGTCTACGGGTGCATCGAGAAGATGACATTCAGCCCCGGTCAATGTCTTCTGACATGACACACTTTCTAGATCCAGGTCAGGCAGCTCTTTGAGTAGAGTCGTTAGATAGCGTGAATGCACTGGTTCGTCTTCAAGGATAAGTACTCTCATGAAGCCAATTCCTTGATCAGTATTTCAAAAGCGTGGCGCTTCCTGGATTTCTCCTGGCTGGTGGACCACATACCAGGGTAGGACTCTTCCAGTCTGGTTTTGATATATCTAAGCCCCATGCCGCTTCCAGGTTTGACCGGACCTGTTTTCATTGCGGGGTTCTGGGCAATAAATAAGTAACGTGTGGTAATTTCACCTTTTTGCGAGGGCGGGTTGCTCTTGATAAGAAAGAAGGAGAGATTTCCATCCTCTTTGTCAAGGTGTGTAAAAGCGTTCTCAATCATTGTATGAAAAATCATGGGCGGAATTCTTTCCTTACCGTTTAGACCTCTTACATAGAAAGAGTATTTCTTCTCCCTTCTTGCCTCCATTAAGCGAAGATGGAATTCACAAAGTGCTATTTCCTCACTCAGGGCGATCTCGCGTTGACCTGCGATTCTCTGGATGATGCGCATTTCGCCGGCAAAATCGTCTAACAACTTCGCCGATTTTTCAGGGCTTTCAATCAACCATGCGCGAATTGCGGCCAGAGAATTAATCAAGAAATGAGGTTGTATGGTTTTCTTTAGCATCTCCAATTCCATTCTCCTGGATTGGATGCTTATTCTGTACATTTGTTCACGCAATGCCGCGCTTTTGCTTAGCTCAATCTGTTGGTTTTCCACTGTCTCGATAACGCGCGTGAATCGTCTGAACAGTACGAACGAATGGGAAAGCATTAATGCAAGAAGGCCCATGGGCGCAAATACTTCCGTTTGGATAACATCTCTTTCAAACAGTATGTCATTTACAATGGTCGCAAAGAAAACAATAAACCCGGCGATAAAACCGCGTGCTCCGTCGCGCTTGTGAATTGCGGCCAGGAAGAATACGTACGTCAGGTAAACCGTTACAAGTAGAATAAGAATTTCAGCCAGTACAAGCGTGTCTTCAAATGCTGAATTTATAAATCCAAGACTTACAACCAGCAGGCCAAAGGCCCCTTGAAATGCGCGGACAACCCAGGTGATGGATTCCGCCGGGTATAACCGCTGGACAAAGAGCAAAAAAAACGGGGGAGATAGGTAGACTGAGAGGAGGAAGGCCTTGACCATGAGAATCCATTTTACTTGCGGAAACAATATTACAAGAAAGTACTCCCCCGTAGTCATTCTGTATATGACGAACATAAATGCGCAAAGGGCGAAGTATATGGCGTAGGATTCACTTCTGCGCAGAAAGAACAGCGTCAGATGATACAAACCGATCACAAGCATGCTGCCAATTAAAAACGAATCCTGGGTCAGAAGGATCTGTTTGTATTGGAGGATGCCTTGCTCCCCTCCGAGCTCGATGCTCTGGCGAAACCCGCCTTTTGTTGAAGTGAAGTTGGAAACGTGAATCAGTATTTCGACGGGGGCATTTGATAGGAAAGTGACCATCAGGGGTAGGAACTGTTCTCGAGTTGTTTCTGCGGTTTTCCCTGGCGTGCCATTCTGTGCCGCAAGGCGCCCGTTAATGAAGAGTTTGTAAGCGGTAAAGGCATGTGGAACGTAAAGTGCCAGCGTACGATTTAGATCCTGCGCATGCAACTTGACTATAACACGATACGTCGCGTAGCCGCTTCCCTCAGGGCCTGACTCAGCTGATACGCGATCCTTCCAATACCCTGGAAATTGCGCGAACATTGGGGCGCACTGATGGGAATTGACGCCGCCAGGCTCCAGGAATTGACCAAAGCAGAATTCCCATTCTCCATCCAGTCTGATTTTTCCGCGATCGTTGATTGAATAGTTTGTAAGATCGAGTATGCCGTTTTGAACATGAGGTAGCGATTGAAAACCTGACCTGAAACATCCCGCAAGCAGGAAAGGAGCGGCAAGCAGGGAAAGGATGGCAATGGAGTTTTTCAAGGAATTCCTGCTGAAGCAATAAAGAAGCGATTCTGACATCAATTTTTCAATATCTGAATTTGCAAACATTGTTGGCGAAACCTTCAGGAGTGCATCTCAAGCGCCTTGAAATACCGTTCATACAGAAACCTTTGACTATGCCGCTTAACGGGGTATAGACTGGGAGGATGACGACTAGAGTAATGCCCTCGCTGGCCCGATGCTTGGCAATCGCAACAGCCAGCCTGCAGACATTCTGCGGGCCTTTTCCGGATTATCCAAAGCTATTTCCAGGTATGTTGCTCTTAGTCGATCCGGCTACAAATCATTCCACTTGTATCCAACATCTTGTAGGCGGGGCGCTTCAAGGTTGTCCGCCTAACCTGCAGGGTGTGGTTACAACATTGGTAGGTCCAGCGCCTGGTGGGGCTTTCAGCGGCGATTCCGATGGTACGGGAAGCATAGCTAGATTTTTTGGCCCCACTGAGATGGCGACAGATGGTGTGAATCTCTACGTTGCAGACGCTCGGAACAACAAGATTCGCAAGGTTGTAATTTCCAGCGGGGTTGTTACAACCATAGCGGGACCTGCAGAAGGATCGACAGCAACAGGTGACGCAGATGGCACAGGTGGGACTGCACGCTTTAATAATCCTACCGGGATTACAACCGACGGCGTAAATCTATATGTTGCAGACTCTTTGAACAACAAGATTCGTAAGATTGTAATCGCAAGCGGGGTTGTAACAACAGTAGCAGGTCCTGCACCCGGATCAACCACACCGGGGGACACAGATGCAATTGGCAATGCCGCGAGATTTAATGACCCTTTTGGTATCACAACAGATGGCACAAATCTATTCGTAAGCGACACTCTGAACAATAAGATTCGCAAGATTGCGATGACAGGGGACGTAACAACGATTGCCGGTCCGGCACAGGGAATAACGACGGGTGGGGCCATAGATTCTACCGGGAACGCTGCACGGTTCAGTGTCCCGGAAGGGATTGCTACTGACGGGATCAATCTATATATCGCTGATTTTCAGAATCAAAAAATCAGACAAGTTGTAATATCCTCAGCCGTCACTACCACCGTAGCAGGCTCTGGAGTTCAGGGTGATGCAGATGGCACAGGAGCTGCGGCACAATTCTTCTTCCCGCGCGGTATCGTGACAGATGGAACAAGCTTATACATAGGTGACGCAGTGAACAACAAGATTCGTAAAATCGTAATTTCTTCCGGAGTAGTAACAACCTTTGCGGGGCCAGCTCCAGGCATCAGACCATTTGGTGATACGGATGCCACCGGAAATGCAGCCCGCTTTCAAGGACCGTATGGAATAGCCACCGATGGGGAAAGTCTGCTTGTTGCAGACACAGACAACAATAAAATCAGGCGCATCCGGTAAGAGGCCTGAGTGACAAGACGCAAGTTCAAGCTGTAAAACCAGGGCCCAGCATAGGGCCCGTTATGCGGCGAATCTACGAGCGTTGTTCAGGATTCGCAGTTTATGCGTGCAGAGCCTAGGGGTTGCACCTGAGTTTCCTGGATAGGTAGAGTGTTGCCCGTTCCAAGCTGGCCAAAAGCGTTTTCTCCTTTGCACCAGATAGATCCGTCACTGTAGACGGCACAAAGATCACCTCTTCCATGGAAGTTACCTGCAATTGCAAGCACAGTACCGCCGGCAAAGCGTTGGTGAATTCCTTGCGTATCACGACAAAAGACGTTTCCAGCATCCGTTAACCAGCAGTTTTCCCCGCCAACACCTTGAGTAAGAACAGCGTCCACAACGTTCCCCGCATCTTCTGGAGGTGAGACGATGTTGTATGTTGCATATCCTCTTGTGATCTGCGGTAATCCTTGAAAGGAAGACGCACATGCAGCTCCCTCGGCTACGACAATACAATCAGCGCCGTTGCCCGCGCGAAATGTTGTGGAATCATTTCTATGCACCTGACCAAAGCCGTCGAGCCAGAGGCTGTTTGTTCCACTGGAGGCTAGATGCGGTGTGGCTCCTTGCGTAGAATACGTTACACCCAATGCAGGGGTAGGAATGCAAGATTGCGGGTTCGAAGAAAAGTCGCATGTAGAACCCAGGCATTCTGAAGTACCATCCGTATACCGGGAACAGACCGCAAACAGGCCAGTCGTTGCAAGTTGTTCCAGGTCACTACGACTTCCCCATTGCTTCCAGATAGGTCCCGGTTCCAGGGCATCGGCCGTGAAAAACTGACCCCAGTATACGCCACTGGAGAGATTGATATCTCTTCCCCCGTATCCGAGACACCAGGCTTTGCCAGAATCCATGCGCGCGCACAGGGCATTGCCTTCAGAATGATTCCATGTAGCAGATCCAAGCAACTGGACGGGCATTTCAGATCCAGGAACCTGCGCATCTGTGAAACCGTTTGAGAAAACCCTTGAACCGATTCTGCCCGCACAATACAATTTCTTGTTGGCGTTCACATAACAGACTGCTCGGTCCCAGAGTGCGATGGTAACTCCAGCGGCCGTGCATGCATCTCCTGTGAGCGAATTTTGACCACCGGACGATCCAGACATGTGAAGATTATTTTGCACACCCTGCGCAGCCGGTTCAAAGGCATTGGGCGCTGTTGGCAGCAGACGTGGACCTGATGTCATCATCAGAGCCGCAAGCAGGAGGGAATTGTCCCCAGTTTGTGATCCCTTGCAGGAGTATGCGGTGACCAGGCAAATACTCAGGCAAGCACCAGGTAACCATTTCAAGCGAAGCATATTATTTTCAAGTCCTCTTGAATTCAACAGCTCGGGCGGTAGTTTTTTGCACAAATTTTCTGGCTATTGTGAGAAGCATTTTGCAGGCAATACCGCATTGCGGGGGGGGGCTCTCGAAGCGAGTTGAATAAGCTGCCGCTAAGTCTAAGGGCAGAGCCTAGGTTTCTGCTCGCAGTGGAATGCGAATCTCGATTCCGTATTCGCCGTTCTCTCCAATCAAAGCCATTTTGCCCCCGAGCTTTCTGACACGATCCGCTGCGCGGACAGGTTCGCGAAAATGAGTTTCTATATTCTTGATTCCATTTTTTTGAATCACAGAAAGTTCCCGGTTCGATACACTGATTCGCCAGAACGATTCTCCCTTCCCGTACTTAAGATCATTTGTGCATACTTCAATGATGAGAAAAAAGAGGTCGAGACGCCGCTTAACGGGGAAAGAGAAGTTCTCTGCAAACTCCGGAGAAGTACCAGGCCCATGGGAAAAATCAAAATCTATTTCACGTCCGGCATCGGCGTATCTTCGCAGCAGTGTCATTTGAATTCCGGGAAGGGTTTCCTGCGCCGCCATTGCAAGGTCTTCCATAAAGAGCAACTGTGAGCGGAACATCCTGACTGTTTGTGAAATCCGGTCGTGTATCCCCGTGACCACACTTTTTGATTCCTCAGTTGCGGATGCAAGTTGGCGCTCTGTGTGAATCTGCAAGTCCGTCAGTGCGCCACCAAGGCTATCGTGCAGGTTGATTTGTAACTCCTCTCTCTGACGCGAAAGGGCTTGATAGCTTTCCTGCAATTGTTCCGCAAGGATTGAGCGAGCGCGAACTGCATCGAGAAAGAAACGACTTAGCGCCAGTGCCTGGAAGATTACAAAGAAGAAGATGGCGGCGAGAGCATACGGGCCTCCTTCTCGCCCTGCATAGTTCTGAAAAAATGCATAGCATCCAAGCACCACCAGGCTGCCTGCGCCAACCATCATCAAGATTGATGCACTACCGGCTCTGGCCGCCCTGTAGAGGAGAAGGAACATATGCGCAAGTACCACTGGAGATAGAACTGAAATGTAGATCAAGTTGCCCAGTGAGACCATTTCCAGACTGGCCATGGGAATGAAAAGAGCGCATCCAGCCACAATCCAGTATATCACTAGAACTCTCAGAGTGACTAGATCCGGGAAAAGTCCCTTGAGAAACGACATGATCAAAGGTGCCGAGATCATGGTCAGTAGTGCGAGAAAGCGTACCTGAGCGTCCCAGGAAATCGGCGGAAACATGACAGGGTAAATCTTGGAGCCCTGCAATGGAATCCTGAGGGCCAGGACAAAACACAACGCCGAGAAAAACAGAAAGGAATATTCATTCCGATGCATAAAATAGAAGAACAAATGATACACGGCGGAACCCAGGACAATTCCAAGGACGAGTGCTTCAATGATGGTCCGCTGTTCCGCATAACGTTTTACCGTGACGCTGTTCCCGAGAACCATCGTTCCGCGCATTCCTCCGTTAGTTACTTCTGCATTGCTAATGTGGAAAATCAATTCAACCTGATTTGATTCAGGCTTAAAGAACCCCATTGAGTCTGTTCTCTCCGGAACGTCTTCCCATACGGTATTGCCTATGGTCCCGGTTTCGGAAATCAGCGCACCGTTGGCGTAGACCCTCGACGCGCTCACTTGATGCACAATCCGGATACCCATTTCAGGCGGAAATTTTTTGCTCCTAAGTCTGATGCGGTATGTAGCTCTGCCGCTTGAATCTAGAATCTGATTTCCAACTTTTAGCCCGCGCCACGATCTCATCTTTTCAATGGAAAGGTCTGGCAATGGTGCATTTGCAGAATGGAACGCCTCCGGTGTGATCAGTCTTCCCCAGTAGAACTCCCATGGTCCTTGCAGGCTAAGTGCGGTATTACCGTTAAATGCGTCCGCAGGGATCTGTAACCAACCGTCCTGATCCTGTGATACATGCACGCTCTCCGTGCATGTGAGGCACAGAAGTGCGAGTATTACAATACAGTGCCTGAATTTCACGCGATTACATCAGCGACAATTCTTGAGCTTTGGAGGCAAGTTCCGCGCGGCTGTGGACATTTAACTTCTTGTAAATCGACTTTACGTACCCGTGAACTGTGTGATCGCTCAAGCCCAGAAACGTAGCAACGGAGTTAATGCTTTTGCCTTTGACCATTAAACTCAACACCTGTCTTTCTCGGTCCGTCAAGTCCGGCCCACCCGCGGTTGGCACCCTGCGAAAACTGGAAAAAACGCGTAGGGCAATAGTCGGCGTAATTGTAGCACCACCGGCGCCAAGTACGTCAACGATTTCTGAAAGATTTCCCAGCTCTGATTTCAGGATATAGCCAAGCGCACCATTCTTTATTGAATCAAATATCATGGCGTCGGAGTTCATATTGGTAAGCATAACCACACGCATCTCTGGCACTTTTTCAGAAAGGGTTCGAACCAGATCTATGCCAGAAATACCGGATAGCATGATGTCTAGAAAGAGCAAATCAATATCTCTATGCCCGGGATCTCGAAGGAACTGTTCCGCCGAAGCCCAGGAAGAAACGGAAAGGGTAGCTGGTAGCGCGGTCAATCGACGGATAACCTCTTCGCGAAAGATCTCGTCGTTTTCTACAATGCCGAGTTTGAATCGTGGGCCAGCCATTCTAGTCTACGATAGGCTTACAGCCGAAGGGTGCAAATAAAAACAATTGGCAAGCCCCCCCCGAACAGGGGGTCTTACATGCGTTTTACAGGTGAAAATACTTGCCTGTCGATGAAGCAAGGTGTAAAACAGGGTATGGAAACGATCACACCACATCTCTGGTTCGACACGCAGGCCAAAGAAGCGGCTGAGTTTTATACCTCGGTATTTTCAGAATCCAAAGTTACCCGTGTCGCAAAGATCACAGGAACGCCCTCCGGTGACTGCGACATTGTATCATTTGAATTGCGCGGAAATCCTTTCCAGGCGATTAGCGCCGGGCCGCTTTTCAAATTCAATCCATCCATTTCTTTTATTGTGAATTTTGATCCGTCGAAAGAGAGTGGGGCAGAAGCAAACCTTAACCGAACATGGGAGAGCCTGGTCAAAGGCGGCTCTGTCCTCATGCCCCTGCAAGAATACCCATTTTCAAAACGCTACGGTTGGCTTCAGGACAAATATGGTCTGTCCTGGCAGCTAATACTGACGAATCCTGACGGAGAAGAGCGACCAGGAATCATTCCCTCGCTCCTGTTTGTTGGTGAGAATTGTGGTAAAGCAGAAGAAGCAGTCAATTTCTACACCTCGCTCTTCAAGGACGCACGTAAGGGCGCTATCATGCGTTACGACGGAAGTAGACCCCCAGACAAAGAAGGAACGGTGGCCTTTGCTGACTTCAAAATCCAAAACATCTGGATTGCTGCTATGGACAGCGCACACCAACATGGATTCTCTTTTAACGAAGCGATTTCCTTCATGGTCAATTGCGATACGCAAAGCGAGATTGACTACTACTGGAAAAAACTTTCTGCGGTGCGCGAGGCCGAGCAATGCGGTTGGATGAAGGATAAATATGGTCTTTCCTGGCAGATTGTTCCGCGAGTTATGCAGGAAATGCTTGCAACCAGGGACAAAGCAAAGCTCAATCGCGTCACCCAGGCTTTTTTGAGCATGAAGAAGTTTGATATCAAGGAACTGGAGCGAGTCGCCAATTCTGCGCCCGCTACTCGGGTATCAGCAAAAGCGGCGCCAAAGCCTAAAACACGAAGTAAGGCGGGCGTGCCTAAGCAGAAAACTGCGTTGAAGAAAACTGGTAAAGCAAAGAATGGCCGCTCGGCCAAATCCCAAAAAAGAAAGCGAGCCTGAGTTTAACTCATGCCCCGCTTTCACACTATCTGCGCCTGAATCCTGGTCTGCTGCAGGCTAATAGACGCGTCTATCCGACGCGTGCGAATCAGGTTGCTATAGGCCAGTGCTTTTGCGTTTTGTGGAAAAACCAAATGGCAGGTAAAGGGGACACACGCTTATGAGACTAGTAAGCACGAAGACCACTGCCAGGACACCCAGGATAATGGCCACCGTTCCGGAAATGATTCCTTGCCAGTAAAGGACTGCCACCCCAACGGCGAGTAGAACTCGCACCGATCTATCAACTGTTCCCATGTTTGCTTTCATGAATCCAGTATGGTCTCGAAACGCAGGTCCATCCATGATTCTCATCAAGATTCAATATGACCTACATCAGCAATGGGACTTTCAGCCTACGCGGATCAGCCTGGGAGCTCGAAAATTCTTATTCTATGCCAACTCCCAGCATTGCCTGTTGACCCTGCCACTTAAATGGAATAATGAAAACGGGAATGTGGACTGGGAGATGAACGTCTTTTGGACGTCCTGTGATTACTGCGGGAACTGAAATCATGAAGTCAGAGCCAAACGAACCCTGTGCATTTCCGGCTAACGTGTTTGCAACCTCTCCAACCATATCCAGCAGCGCCAACTCATTGGATGCCTGTGTCGGATCAATCTGCTCCACCATTTTTTTGAACAGACCAGTTGTTGAAGTAATAAAGACAGCACCCTTACGGGCCCCGGAAATTCCAATCACCCCCGTGTAATCGAGGAGTTCAAATTCCGAGTTCTTGGGAAACGGTACTCCAATCTCAGGGGCTGCTCCATGGTTGTTGAAATAGTTCATGGTCCCGCGTACAAATGCTTTGAGTTCGTCTTGAGTCATAACTGTTCCTAATGTTTTTGATTTTGTTTGTATTTCGTTGTTGTTCGGTCAGTCTGTAACTTGAACCTTTTGCATCAGCTCGCGTAAACTTGCCACGTCCACCGGTTTAACCAGGTAGCCAAAGGCCCCGCTATTCATAGCCTGCACCATGGTATCTTTGCTGCTCAATGCGGAAACCACAATGATTTTGGCATTCGGATTCAATTTGATCATTTCTTTGAGGGCGGTAAGTCCATCCATCTCTGGCATGGTAATATCCAGAGTTACAAGATCCGGCTTGTGTTGAGAGAACAACGCAACAGCATCCCTTCCGTTAGCCGCCGTTCCAACAATTTCAACATTCATGCCGCCTATCAGCATCTCCAGAGTCCGTCTCATCATCATTGAGTCATCTACGATTAGTACTTTCATGTTGTTTGGTCCTTTTCAGCGGAGAAACCGCGAGTTAATGGAAAACTAAAATTGAATTCAAGAAATTTGCCGGGACGGTAGTTGAGTCTGACTTCTCCACCAACTGTTCGCACGCGTTGTCGAACAATGTCCATACCCATTCCGCGACCCGCATGCATGCTTGTTTCTTTCACCGTGGAAAATCCTGGCTCAAAAACAAGTCGCACTAGCTTTGCGTTATCCCAGGTCTGCGTTTCTGTCTCCGTGCCGTAGCCCAACCTGGCGGCGCGCTCACGAATCGCGCCAAAATTGAAGGAGCGACCGTCATCGCGGTATCGGAGGTGAAAGTATTCCGGAAGGATCTTTGTGTCCATTTCAACAGTTCCCGATTCTGGCTTGCCTGCGCGAATTCTGTCCTCAGGAGTTTCAATTCCATGTGCAACGGAGTTTCTCACAAGCTGAGCCACTATGTCGCGCAGAATGTAGGCGTACTTGTTAGGAATATCAACGCCGTTAAATCCCTCTGAGTTCATTCGAACCTTGATGCCCGTTTCTTCTGCAAGGCGGAGGAGCAGCTGGTTTGCACTGGCCGGTATGAGTTGAATTGCTGATTGCGAGTCTCCACCGGAAGCCTGTTGAAAGGACTGGATACGACCGATCAGATCCTTAAGATGTTGATAGACGCTCTCCAGACGAGCAAACTCAAAGGCCACTGGAACAAAATCATCCCACGTTAGATGCTCACTGTACCTGAGCGAGTCCACCTTCTCTTCAAACTCATGCGCAGCCTGTGCAAGGAGTTTTAACTCAACCAGACCAGCGTTCCCTTTGATGGAATGTGCGGCTCTGAAGATCACATCGATTGTATTGCGAAGGGCTGAGGGATCGTTTTGATTTCTTAGCGCGTTTTGCAGGATGGCCATTTCGATGTTGACTCCCTCCATGAAATCCTCAAGGAGGCGAGGGCCAACGTGCAGAATCGAAAGGAGCATTTGCGTTTGCTCCTCAGCTTTCTTTTCGTTTTCTTTGAGCTGTCGTTCCAGTTCTACCTGTTCTGTTACATCCTGGACGCTGACCAGGAAATCTGCAGCGTTTTCAATCTTCTTGAAGTTAAATTTCAGATGCCGCGAATCGCCCGTGCTTACTCCCTCTCCAACTCGCGCCTGAGCCAGTTCCAGGGGATTGAGATCTCGAATCATTTTATCTGTAATGTTGCTGCGGGTCAGCATTGTTAGATAATTCTGAACAGCATCGGCTGTGTCTTTGCTGAAGTAGCGGCTTGCCAATCCTCCAAAATCTTCGGAGGGGAGGCGTGGGGTCTTGAAAATTCGTTCAATTGCGGCGGACTGTTGTTCACCAACAATGTAGCCGCCGTTAGATCGGTGCAGGACGAATAGCCCTTCATCCATGGAATTTAGAATTGTATCGGTTTCTTTTTTTGCAACTACGAGCTGTTCGGTCCGTTTATGGACTAGATCCTCCATATTCTGAGAGTAGTCGTCTACCGTTGCGCGCTTTTCAGAAATCTCGCGCACTTCGCGCTCTGCAATGATGATCCCGAGGAAGAGGACAATATCCATAACTACAACCCAGGAAGCGTGCTCGAGCCATCTCCAGTCGTTGCCGGAAACGCTGCCAAAAACAGAAAGTGGCCAGAATATCCCGCGTAACAAATGATCTGCAGCGACAAAAATTGTTCCTGTAACTACAACTTTCCAATCGCGATAGAAGGCTAAGAATGCCAGCGAGCCAAAGTAGTAGAAGTGCGTTTCGATTCTACCTCCGGTGAGGTGAACAAGTAAGGAAGCGAAAAGACATTGCGACATTGCAATGACGTGCCGGGTCATCGGCTTACCCGGATGAAACCAAGCCAGGTACGTAGGGAAGAGCGACATGAAGCCACCCTGTACGATTGCCAGCTTCACATGAAAATTCACGAGTGATTGTGCACCTATCCAGGTTTTAGGTGAAACGATGACGGCGAAGAGTATTGCAAGAATCCAATTGAATATCAGAACAAAGGACATGATGTGATCCAGTCCACGTCGATGATGATCCAGGTTTTCCTGGTATATGTGTTGCGCAGGCCCCTGCAGCCTGGCTTCAATAGTGTCCAGTTCGCGAAACCCGAACAACGCACCAATATTCATCTAGAATACTCCTCCGGGTGGCCGGGTTTGTCTCTCCCGAATAAAGAAACTGCATCCATATACCACGGCCTTTTGCAGTGTACGTGTCACTGTACTACCTGCGAGCACGGATCTTGCGCTGGCAGCATTGTCGTTATCGCCTTCTGTTCCCCGGCCGCGAGTGAGACCGCCAGAAAATAGAACCTTGCCACCTTTATCAAAGATCAAGGTAGTCCCGGACGTCCGTACATGAAATTTTTCTGCTATCTTGCCGTCAGAATCGCTTTCAATGCGGGCTCCAGGAATTTGCGAAAGCTTTTCAAACAGCTCTGTATGCGTCCATCGGGCATCTTCTGTCGCAGGTTTGAACAAGAAAACGAGAACCTCAGTCGTTCCGTCTTGCGGAAGGATTGAACGCAATTGTTCAACGGAAGGCTTTGTGCAAGGGCAACCAGGATGAGCGAAGAATACGAGCGTGCGCTCTCTATTATTAGACGGTCTCTGGAAGTCTGCTGGCCATTGCTGCAAATCACTCTCTTCTCCTGGTGTCTGCTCGTATGCGCCAAGCGCATACATGAAACAGAATAGCAGAAGTACCCAAGCACCAACGACAACATGAATGGTTCTAAGCTTACGCAAATGAATCATGTGACGCAGTAGGAGAAAATATAAATAAAGAGTCAAAGAGAAAATGGAAATATCCACCCGATGTATAAAATAAAAAACCAGTACCGGTACGTACGTGATTTGCGCACGCTCTGAAGCGAACGATAGCCGCAAATGAGAGTTGTTCGATATCGTAACTATACCGTCATGCGGCGTTTCTCTATGGCGTCAGACGCACGTCTATTCGTGCGTGGTTGGTTCAGTAACGAAGCAAGGTTCTTGAAAATTAAGGTTAGTGTTGGACGTTTGGTTGCGTGTTCTTTAAACCAAAAATCGTCAGATCGCGGCCCTTGACTCTGGCTTTCAATGCAGCATAACGCGGATGTTCGGATCCGGATATTCGAACGGTTGGATTGTCAGATAGTACCGGAATTTGCAGCTTCTTTGTCAGGGACTCAAGGCGAGCGGCTCGGTCGAGTGTATCACCGACTATTGTGAAATCCAGACGTTGATGCGTTCCTATGTTGCCTGTGAAAACCACACCACTGGCAATACCAATCCCATAAGCCAGCTGATCCGTGTATTGATCGATGCCACTTTCTCTGACAGACTTAAAGTAGGCTTCTATCCGAACGCCACAATCCAATGCGCTTCTCGCAGATAGTTGTTGAGCGTCGCGGGTAAAGAGGGCAATCAAACCATCGCCGGTAAGCCTTGCTACACTACCGCCCTGATCTGTAACGAGATCCATTAGATCTACAATGATTGGGTTCAAGAATTCGGCAAAGGGGAGTGCGCCCATGCTCTCTGCAAGGCCAGTCGAATTGCGAAGGTCAAAAACCAGTATGGTGGCGAAGATAGTTTTGCCGCCAGATTGATTCTTCATTTCCCCGCGGAGAATGGTATCAAGGATATCGGCTGAGAAGTATCGAGATAGCATCTCCTTCTTAAGGGTAAGTTCGTGGGTTAGTGCTCGCTCCTGAGATCTATACTTGACTGACTCAAGAATATTTTGTAAGCGTGCGGAAAGTTCGCCCAGCGCCAGCGGCTTCTCAAGAAAATCTTCAGCTCCTGCGTCCAGACTCTGAAGCAATATTTCCGTCGATTTGTCTACTGACATCATGATTGCAGTGCAATCCGGGTCCAGCTCGCGCGCCGTTTTAAATAGCTCAACGCCAGTCATGTCAGGCAGATGCCAGTCAATCAGCAGCAGATGCGCTTGCCGGGAGCGAATTTCTTCGAGGGCATTTGCGCCGGTGGTTGCGACGCGCACCCTGTAGCGTAACAACTCAAGCAACTCTTTAACCAGACCTGCAGCAACCGGATTGTCTTCAACCACAAGGATCTCAAAATCCCCGGGCCTGGTTCGATCATCGATATTGCTGGTGTTAAGCATTTCTGTCTGTGTCATATAGCGAAGATGCGTATCTCACCTTTTCGTCCGCGCACAGTTGTGTCAGGTAGTTCACGCGCATCTGAAATACCGCTGCGTTCAATGGTCCCGCTGTCCGTTAGAATTTCACCTCGCTCTGAGCCTGCAAGCGTCTCAAGGCGACTGGCTACGTTTACATTGTCACCGATCAAAGTAAACTCCATTCGCTGGAAGCTACCGATGCTTCCAGCAAACACCAGACCTGAAGTAATCCCGATTCCAATTCTAAGCCTTCCAAATTCGTAAATGCCCGCGTCGTTGAGCGTTTGAAAATGCTGCCTGATGCGTTGTGCACATGACAGGGCATTGGCCGCGTCCCGACTGGATGGGGCGGGCAAACCAAACGTTGCAAGTATACCTGCAGAACTGACTTTACTTACAGATCCGCGACTGTCGTGAACAAGATCCATAACGTCTACCAGGGTCTCGTTCAGGAACTCTCCGAATGACGCCGGGTCCATTGTTCTGAGGATTTTTCCTGCATCTTTAATGCTGAAGAACATGGTTGTTATGTCGAGACTCTCTCCCCTCAAATCAGACGTTAAACGGCCATTCATTATATTCTCAGCAACTTCTTTAGAGAAATATCGCATGAGAAGGTTTCTTTCTTTCTCCAGTTCAGCGCGCTTAATCTGCATCTTCTTTCGGAGATCCTGTTTTTTTAGAATGGTTCGAATCCTGAGGTCCACTTCTGGTGCGATAACGGGTTTTTCAATAAAGTCGGTGGCTCCTTCGAACAGGGCATGGAAAACGATTTCTGGTGTGCGGGTAGCCGAAAGCATAATCACGTCTGTGTCCGGGCTGAGCGAACGAACCATGGGAAGTAAGTCAATTCCGCTGACGTCGCCCAGGTTAACGTCGATTAGAATGATATGCGGTTTAAATCGCTGCAAGACTGCCGCGAGGGTATCAGCATCCGTCAATTGCTCAACAACGTATCCACGGCTTTGCAATATGCGCGACAAAAGCTGCAGGAATATTGGGTCATCGTCTAGAACAAGAAGACGAGCTTTGTTCGAGTCGGGTTTTGATTCAGGCGAATCATTCTGAATCTTTTCGAGTTCAAATCCGTTCACAGTCTTATCCAAACTGACCCATGTGAGTCACCCGCAAGATCCGTTCAATCCGATTTCGGCAGCGATTGTCGGATTAGCGCGATTTCCTCAGCTCCCAGGGTTTCTTTTTTGAGAAGTTCTTCTGCGCTGTTTTCTAGAATCGATCTTCTTGCGCTCAGAATCGCCGAAGCGCCCTCCAATCCCTTGAGCAAAACCGCGCGCACCGCATCATCAATGGCCTGTGCCGTCTGCTCGCTGAATTCCCTGGTTGGCATCTGAGGGATCCCAAGAATGGTTGCGCGATCTGATGTGTAGGTGACTGGACCCAGTGAATCCACCATCGCAAATCGCATGACCATATTGCGTGCCAGATCCGTAGCCTTGGCCAGATCGTCTGATGCGCCGGTCGAAACTTCTCCAAATACAAGTTGTTCGGCAGCGCGTCCGGCAAGAAGGACAGCGATCCTGTCTTCGAGTTCCGATTTCCGGATTAAGAAACGATCTTCGATCGGTCGCTGAATCGTATATCCAAGGGCACCAATTCCACGCGGAATGATTGAAACCTTATGCACAGGATCCGCACTCCGCAAAGACATAGCAACGATTGCATGACCCATTTCATGATATGCAACCGTCCGGCGCTCCTTTGGATTTAGAAGTCTGTTTTTCTTTTCAAGCCCGGCGACGATTCGCTCAACTGCCATAGTAAAATCGTTCATTTCAATGGAGACTGCATTCCGTCTAGTTGCAAGAAGTGCTGCCTCATTTACAAGGTTTGCTAGATCTGCGCCAGAGAATCCAGGTGTAAGGGCTGCGATCTGTTCTGGATCAACCGATTCAGACAGACGGACTTTTCGAATATGAACTTTAAGTATTTGAACGCGGCCAATTCGATCGGGACGGTCGACGAGTATTTGTCTGTCAAATCTGCCTGACCGCAGGAGTGCTGGATCGAGAATCTCGGGCCGATTGGTTGCAGCAAGGAGCATTAGCCCCGTCATCGGATCGAATCCATCCATTTCTGAAAGTAGTTGATTCAACGTTTGCTCTTTCTCTTGATTGCCGCCCATGGGTGAAGCAATTCGTGCCGCTCCGAGGGCATCGAGTTCGTCGATGAATATGATTGCTGGAGCGCGCTTTCTGGCCTCATCGAAAAGATCGCGCACTCGGGCTGCGCCTACGCCTACGAACATTTCTACAAACTCAGATCCGCTGATTGAAAAAAACGGAACGCCAGCTTCACCAGCTACAGCCCTGGCCAGAAGTGTCTTACCTGTTCCAGGAGGACCTACGAGCAACACCCCTCTAGGTACCCGCGCTCCCAGACGTCCGTAGCTTCCGGGATTCTTTAGGAAGTTTACTACTTCGTGCAGTTCGTCTTTGGCCTCATCCACGCCGGCCACATCATTGAACGTGACCCTTGTATTTGTTTCCATATAAACTTTGGCTTTGCTTTTTCCAACAGAAAGGAGTCCACCGCCAATGCCAGATGCGCCACTCATCCGACGCATAACGAATAACCAGATTCCCAGGAACAACAGAACGGGCAATATCCACGAGAGGATGTCACGCAGCCAGGTGTTCTCTTGAACTGAGCCAAATGTTACGCCAGATTCGCGCAATTGCCTGGCTAAATCTGGCTCAACGCGATTGGTTATGAATCCCTTGCGGCCATCAGACAAAGGCTGCTTGAAGTGCCCTTCGATTGAATTGCCTTTGATTGTGACATCGGCTATATTGCCGTTCTTCAGATACTCCAGAAACTCGCTATACTGAATGAATCCGGTATCCTTCTGGTTTTGCCAGGTAGAAAAAAAGAACGTTAGCCCCCAGAAAACAAAAGGCAATAAGAGAATGAGCCCTGGCATTCGCCGAGCCGGCCTTCGTTTAGAACCTGCCATACGTCTTGGTATCCTTATCGATGATCATTCTGTTTTCTTCCGGTGCGACTGGCTCTGAGTCCAACAGACAAAGTTTAGCGGTTTAAAACAGGGCGGACCATGACTTACGTCACAAGATCGCCTCGCGGGCGCGAGACCTGCTGCGTCCGCTACTGAAGAATGATCAGCGCGGAGCGGAGTTCAAAGAGGGAGACTGAGACTGCCCGGATCCCAGCTTCTGGCTTACATAGACGGCAGCAAACCCAACTGCAAGCAGACTTATGAAACTCATCCCCCAGAACACGATTGAGTAGGTGGCTGCTTCACCGGCCACTGGTTGAAATATTGCCAGAGTTGTTGCAGTCGCTGCCACTCCAAAAGCTCCGCTGAAAAATTGCATCAGTTGAAACAATCCCATTCCAGAACCAATCTGAGTGCTATGCAAGATTCGTGAGATTTCATTGGATACAGCGCTGATCAAGAATGTAAATGCAAGACTCATTATAGAATAGGCTGCAATAATAATCCAATACGAATCTGTTCCTGATACAGCAAAGAGTACGGTCGAAGCCAGCAGTGCAATGGGTAACAGGCGAATGATCGTATCATTTCCAAAACGATCGATGATTTTCCCAACTCTGCGCGAAACTAACATGGAAAGAAAAGAGCCCGGAAAGATAGCAAGGCCTGCTTGAAGCGGACTGAGCTTGAAATGATGGACCAGAACCTGAGGCAGTAAATACAGCGCAGCAAAGCTGCACATATAGGCGCCAATCCCAACTGCAGCGAGTTTCAAAAATGGCTGGTTGGTAAATAGTGCGGGCAGGACAAATGGGGACGCAACTCTCCGTATGCGCCATTGAAACGCAAGTACCGCCACACTTCCTGCGATGAGTGCCAATAGCGAGCGCTGGGTCATTGCTAGAAGCAGCGCTGTTACACCGGCACCCGCAAGGATTGCACCTGGAATATCAAAATCTCCGCTGCCACCTTTTTCATCCGGGATGAACCTGGAGAAAAAGGGAACCAGTAAGATCGTCAATGCTGTAAGGAGAAACAAATAGTGCCAACCTAGAAACTGAACAATCATACCGCCTATCACCGGTCCCAATCCAAGGCCCATAGCAACGCCTGACATTACGATTGCCATAGCTGCACCTCTTCGCTCGACGGGAACATATCTTGAAATGAATACCATGCCGAGGGCGGGGATAGCTCCAGCGCCGCTGGCCTGAACGATACGCGCTGCTAGAAGCCAGATGTAACTATTGCTGAAGAATCCGGCGCGTGCTGCAAGACTCAGCGACCGCAGGCTCATGATGAATAATCGGC
>JAIOPQ010000111.1 GCA_021413825.1 Spirochaetia bacterium
GGCGCAGGCAGCGATCGACGCAATAGGTAAATCAGGTAAATTCAAAAATCCAATTGTAACGGAAGTCGTGGCATTCAAAGAGTTTTATTCTGCGGAAGAATATCATCAGGATTACGCTAAAAGAAATCCATTCAACTACAATCGTTACAGAATCGGATCGGGAAGGGATCAATACCTGGAATCGATCTGGGGAAAGTCACATGCAGAACAGGAGAAGAAAATGAAGTACGCAAAACCAGACGCGGCTGAGCTTAAAGACAAACTCACGCCCCTTCAATTTGAAGTTACGCAGAAGGAAGGAACAGAGCGTCCCTTTCAAAATGAATACTGGGACAATCACAAAGATGGAATCTACGTGGACGTAGTGTCAGGAGAGCCGCTGTTCAGTTCAAAGGATAAATTTGATTCAGGAACCGGCTGGCCCAGTTTCACTCGCCCCCTGGATCCAGAAAACATCGTAGAGAAAAAGGACACGGCCCATGGCATGATTCGAGTGGAAGCTCGCAGCAAGCATGGTGATTCGCATTTGGGGCACGTATTTGAAGATGGCCCAAATCCTACGGGTCTCAGATATTGCATGAACTCAGCCTCCATGAAATTCATTCCGCGCGAAAGTCTTGAGAAAGAGGGTTATGCGGAATTCAAACCGCTGTTTGAAAAATAGGAAGAAAAAGTCACTTTCTTAGAGTAAGAGAGAACACGTAACTAAGTCGTAGGATGTAGAGTTGGTTGAAATACCAACTTTACATCCGTTAGTACTTGCGCGGCATTGCACCGGGTAGATTCAATCCTTATGGCGCTTCTTGTCGTCATTGATGCAGATCCAAATCAAGGTCGAGCCCTGGAGGCAGCACTTTCTGGTCTCCGGCACAGGGTCCTCATTACCCAGTCAGCTACCCGCGGGATTGAAATGGCCCAGAGTGGTAACCCTGACCTTATCCTGCTTAATCCGGAAAATCCTGGAATGGACGGGATTCAGATTATAGCAGCACTCAAGAAGGATCCAATTACAAAAGAGATCGCAGTCGCCCTCATACAAAAGCATACCGATCCCAAGATCCTGCACAGGCTAAATCAACTGGGAGTACTGGATTCCATTTCACCTGCACTTCCGCAAGAGGATCTGCGCAAACGAGTTATGGCAACGCTGGTTTCTGCTGAAAAACAAAAGCTTCAGCGCACTTTGAAACGCGCCAATCACATTAGCGTCAAGCGACGCACAGGCAGGACAGACATTGCAATTCTATCGGGCTTGAAAGATTTTGCATTCGCAGAAGCCCGGACTGTTTTCAATTCCTTCTTTTTAAAAGTAATCAAAGATGACCTGGTGGTTCTCGATCTTCGCGCAATTCCGAATATAGCGGAGACTGAAATCAAACTTGTTGAACAGATGATTACAGTCCTTGGCGGCGCTCGTGTGCACTTGCTTGCAGGCAGACATTTTGGACTTGTTATATCTGAGACTGATCTTGCTACACAAATGCCGGTATTTTTTACGCAGGAAGAAATGGAACAGGCGATTGCTCAAAAAGGCTCGCCCAGGAAGGGTGCCTGAACACTCTGGGTGATGCCAGGCTTTCAAACCTCAATCATCCAGCGGAAGAACGGAACTATCGCCGTTCTCACAATCGACGCACTTGCGCCAAATAACACCCTGAACAAAGAACTGCTGATTCAATTCATTGATAAATTATACGAGCTGGGCAAGTCAGCCGATGGCGTGCTTGTGAATTCTTCCAATCCAAAGTTCTTCTCTAATGGATTGGACGGAAAATTCCTTCTTGAATCAGACGAGAAGGGACGCATTGAAACGGTAACAGAAATGATTCGCGCGTATGGCAAGCTAATCGCTTTTGGAAAACCCTGGATTGTAGAAATTGCAGGACATGCAATGGCTGGCGGGGCTGTAATTTCAAGCTGCGCTGATTATCGCTACATGCTTGCAAACTCTGGTAGGATTGGATTTTCTGAACTTGCCGTAGGGCTTCCACTTCCGCTCTGCTACATTCATGGAATCCATCGCATTGTGGTGCCGAGCGCAGTTCGCTCACTTATTGAGGGAACTGCCTGTAAACCGGAAGAAGCTCTTGCAATCGGATTAGTTGATGGAGTGCTGGAAGATGCAGAAAAACTCCATTCAGCTGTATTAAAACGTTTTGATGGAATATTCAGAATGGAACAGGAAGCATTCTTGCCGACCCGCGCTCTATACCGCAAGGATTTACTAAACTCAGTTCTGCGCGATGAAGCAGAGGATATTCGTCTGGCGACGCAGCTTGTAAAGCAGCCCGTCTTTGAACGTGCAATTCGCAACATTGCTGGTCGGAACTAATTCATGATTTTTGCATTCTGGGGCATTTTCGTTCTTTCAGCCGGATTTTCCATTTACTGCCGTTACAACAATCGGTTGTGGTACAATTTCGCAAAACCAGTTCCACTTTTTCTTTTGATTGGAATGTATGCGATGAATCCCTCGAGCCTGGCACTGTATCAGCTTTTCCTTGCTGGAATTGTTGCGGGAGTAGTTGGAGATATTCTTTTGCTCCGTGAGCAAACGTTCCGTTACGGTGCAGCGTTCTTCTTTCTGGGACATGTCCTTTACATAGTTGCATTCTATCGCATGGGTGGATGGCCGGCGCTTGGTGTTCTTCTCTTGATTCTGGGTTACTCAGTTATCTATTGCGTGTTTCTATTTCGCAGACTCCAGACTCAGGGCGGCGTGGGAAATGTTTGGATGGGGACGCCCTATCTGTTGATGGTTAGCATTCTACTTATGTTTGCAAGCTCTACTGTCGGCCAGATGGGGAACAGGTACACCGATGTGGTATCCGGAGGAATTCCCGGAATATTTCAGCAGATGGTTTTGTTCGGCGGTGCGTTATTGTTTTATATTTCTGATCTGGTTCTGGTCTGGAATCGATACGCCGGAAAATTTCAAGCAGGTCAAATTGTGGTTCTTGGAACGTATTATTCCGCTCAGGCTCTCATCACCTGGGGCGCGCTTAAGTATATTTCTTAGTCAGTTTTTTAGATCCGGCACACCAGCGCGCATCAATTCTGCACGGAGTTTATCCGGCGTGACTGGTTTGAGCATATAGCCATCTATGCCGAGCTTCACAATCTTTTCTACTTCATCTTTGTCACCTTCAACGGTGCACATGATGACTTTTGTGTTCTTGCAGATTGGCTTCTTTTTAATTTCGCGCAGTGTTTCTTTTCCGTCCATGACTGGCATGTTCCAGTCCAGGAGAACAACATCGATTGGCTCTGCAGAGACGATCTGAAGCGCCTCTGCGCCATTTTGCGCGACCAGGCCCGTGTGACCCATCTCTTCTACAACTTTCTTTACAACAAAACGAATTGTAGGCGAATCATCGACGCTTAGAATCTTCACTTAGAAAGTAAATCAAGTGCGCGCTGATCCTGCAAGAAGAAATTCCCTGATCTTGTTTGCAAGCACCGGCCCAATCCCTGGAACTCGCTTCAGTTCCTCTGCCGAAGCCTCCTCAATGGGAGTTTCTGTGAAGTGTTTGAGCAATGCGCGCACGCGCGAAGCACCTATGTCAGGAATTTCTTGAATTAGATGGCGCATTACCGCCTGATTTCTTCGCCCACGATGATGGGTAATACCAAAGCGATGTGCCTCGTCCCGCATGTGCCTTAGAATGAGCATTCCAGCACCGCCAGGATCAAAATGACGAGGCGTAGCTTCACCAGGGAAGTAGATCTCTTCGCGCTGCTTTGCAATGGCAATGATTTGTTGCTCGCAACCCAGCGCATTTGCAGCCCTGCAGGCCGCAGCAAGCTGTGTGGTTCCACCATCGATAAGGATTAAGTCGGGCAGTGCGCGATCTTCAGCCAGTAATCGCTGCAGGCGCCTTGAAATCACTTCTTCCATGGAAGCCGGATCATCAATGCCGGCCACCGTTTTGATTTTGTAATGCCTGTAGTCCTTTTTGGAGGGCTCTCCATCGACAAAGCAGACTCCCGAGGCAACCGTATGAGTTCCCTGAAGATGTGAAATATCGTAGCATTCCATTACAGACGGAATGTCAACCAGGCCAAGCATCTCCTTAAGCTCTTCCAGGCCTCGCGAGCGGTCCTTGACTCGTGCTGCAAGCAGACGTTCGCGTAACAGTAGTTCTGCGTTCTTCTGCGCTAGATTCAAGAGCGAGCGTAAATGAGGTTTCTTTGGAACTGTAAGGGTAACCTCGCGATCGAGTACTTGCAGTACTTCCTGAAGTTCACGCGATGCTTTAAGCTTGTGAGGAAGGTGAATGCGGGAAGGCCGAATTGTTGAAGTCAAATAGTAATCGCGGACAAAGCTCTCGAAGATCTCGTCCAGATCAGAGTTCAGAATTCCTTTAAGCGGAAACGACTTCCTGCCAATCAGTTTCCCTTCTCGCATTTCAAAGACTACCATCTGTCCATCGTCTTCGCGTGAAGCAAGTGCAACCAGGTCCTCATCGCCTGAGCCTGGATCGAGCACGATCTGACGTTCGGTTGCGCGCCTAATATTCGCCAGTATATCGCGAAACATTGCAGCCTTTTCGTATTCGAGGCGCTCGCTTGCCTCTTCCATTCTTTTCCCAACGAGCGATTCTAAAATTTCCGTTCTACCCTCCAGGAATAATTTGATCTGCTCGATTAGCTTTGCATATTCATCTACTGGAACATTACCCTGACACGGCCCAAGGCAGCGACCAATGTGAAAGTTCATGCACGGACGTTTTGGTTTAGGAAGTGGAAGCGATTGTCTGACCTTTCGGATTGGAAAAATCTTATGAATTAAAGCGAGTGTATTTCTTGTTGCCCCAACATCTGTATAAGGTCCAAAGTATGCATTCCCGTCGTCGCGTACGCTGCGAGTAACAAAGATCTGCGGATACATTTCAGAAGTGGAAAGGCAGAGATACGGATAGCGCTTATCGTCCTTTAAACGAACGTTGAAGCGTGGCTGGTATTTCTTAACCAGGTTTGCCTCAAGTATGAGTGCTTCGCGCCCTGTGTCTGTTGTAATCCATTCAAGATTTCGCGCCCGCTCCATGAGCAGTTCAGTTTTGTAAGCCTCCGGCCGCAGATAGTTCCTGAGCCTTGCGCGCAGATTGATAGCCTTGCCAACGTATAAGATCTCACCCGTTTCATCTTTCCAGATGTAGCAGCCGGGCGCGGTTGGAGATCGATGAACGGCCTGCGCGATTTCTGCAGCTGACATCACGCAGACAAGAAAACAAAGATCGATCAGAGGGCAAAGCAAACTTATGTCGTCTACTTTGCCTGTCGGGTCGAGTGAGGACTGTTTGACCTCTAGAAGACCATTGTCGCTCCAAACGAGAAGCGCGGCGTTGCCTCATGGTGGTCCAGCCCAATGGCGATTCCAGGACCGATTGACATATCGTTTCCAAGATCAAACTGCAATCCGATTTCAAGCGTGGTTGAATCTGGCTCATGTCTGACCTCGCTCATCTCATGGACAAGGGCCGTAACAAGGTTGAATCTGTAGTCTTCCTCAGCCCCGCTCACTTCAAAGTCCTTTCTAAATCCAACTCGTCCCCCGTAGATGCTGGATCGTAATGTCCGGTCGGCGTTTCCGACGACAGCAGTCCCGAATACGTTTCCAATCAGGGTGCCAAATTCAAATGTCTTGAGAGTTGCAATGGTGAGGGTTGCTGTTTCACCGGCTGCCGCTTTATCAGTCAGAGGAAATCCAATTTCAGCTACAGTACTGATCGTTGGAATAAATGAATCTGGACCATGATCACTGACCCAGCGCTGCAACCAGGACGGCGCAATCTCGCCTGCGCTTTCGCTTTTGCGTTTCTTTGTCTGCAGTCTATACGAATCAAAAATCTCACCAGCTGCGTGCGGATCAAATACCAGGCGACCTTGTTGATAGTTCAGAATACTGGCTTGATTGATTGCAATGGGTGCGCCAATCGGTGGCTGCGTAAGTATCTGACCCGCATTATAGTAACCCAATGGCCTGAGATCTTCCCGGAAGAACGAATCAACCAGGTTGCGACCCAATAAAAAATCATTGAGCTGGGTTGTAAGCCCATCTATGCTTCCGCCTGCGCGCTGTCTGCCAGCAAGAAACCAGGAAAGATTCTGATACGATAGGCGATTTTCGTTCATCATGTCGGCGCGTTCCCCTTCGATTCCAACTCCAAGCTGCATGTTTTCCAGGAATTTGTTCCCGCTGAAGGTATGGCCAAACTCAATTCCACCTCCAAAAGTGTTCCTTGCTTCCCTGGAATTCATCCAGCCGCCGCTTACAATCATTTCGCTTTCGCCTGGCGCTCCAGGTGTACCGTCCTCAAGACTTCCATATACATCAACGGCCTGTCTATCACCGATCTCGTACTCTTTGTGTTCCTTTTGTCCGGACGCATCGCCTGCATTTGCATCGGAGTTTTCCGCAGACGCTCTCTGCGAGGTTGTATTCCCTTCCACCTTTGCAGGTCCTTGGACCTGCGCTATAAGCGGAAGATTCATGAGCAGCGCCAGAGCGATTGTTCCGATTGAGATATTTTTCATAAGTTTCATTTTCTTTTCCCTGGAAACGCAGTTTCCTCAAACCATAGATACATTGTTGGAAGCAAGATCAGCGTAAGCAGCGTAGCTGAAATCAATCCCCCGATTACTACCGTTGCCAGAGGTCGCTGAACTTCAGCACCCGTTCCAGTTGAAAGAGCCATGGGCAAAAATCCAATGCTTGCAACCAGAGCTGTCATCATTACGGGACGCAGACGAATGAGCGTTCCTTCTTCAACCGCATCGCGCACGGATTTTCCGCTTTCGCGCAGCTGATTAAAAAAGCTTACAAGTACGGTTCCGTTTAGAATCGCAATTCCAGTGAGTGCAATAAATCCAATGGCGGCCGGAATGCTCATTGGAATATCACGAAGAGTGAGCGCCAGAATTCCCCCGGTGACTGCAAACGGAACACATAGAAAGATCACGATTGTTTGACGCAGGCTCTGGAAGCTGCGGAGCAATACTAGAAAGATAACGGCAAGCGTCACGGGAATGACAATGCCCAATCGCAGTCTCGCCTTTTCAAGATTCTTGAACTGGCCGCCCCATTCCAGTCTGTAACCAGGAGGTAGTTTCATTTTCTGATCCAGAGTCGCTTTGGCTTCATCTACGAACCCTTGTAAATCTCGATCGCGCAAAAATACACCAACTGTCGAATAACGCCTGCCGCTGTTTCTGCTGATGGTTGTAACCTGTGTGGTTGCCTGGATTTTTCCAAGAGCTCCGAGCGGAAGCACACCGCCCCCAGGCCGTTCAATTGGGATTTGTTCAACACCCTTAACTGAACTACGGTACGGCTCAGCCAGGCGTAGAATGATCGGGTAACGTCGATCCGCATCGTAAAACGATCCAACCGTGCGACCTGCCATTGCAGTTTCAAAATTCTCGTTCAGATCAAATGAATGCACATCGGAAGAATCAACTGCACCGGCGTTTGCGTGAAAGTCCATTACGGTGCTTTCGCGCAGAGCCGTTAGATCGTTTTGCTGAACTTCATCTACGCCTTGAATCTTAGAGAGTATCTTTGTCATGCGCTCGGTTATCTCGACGAGCTCATGTAGATCGGGTCCAAATACGCGCACAGCCACATCGGCGCGGCTTCCCTCTAGAATGTCATTGAATCTCCCGCCGATTGGTTCCTCCGGCGTACATTCTTCGCTGCCTGAAACCTCGGAGATTGCTTTGCACATATCTTCGATCAGTTCATCGCGGGTTCGACGATTTCCATCTTCCTGGACAGGCCAGGATTTTCTGTCCTTCTTCAAGATGACAAACGTATCGGAAAGATTCAGGCCGTTTGGATCAAGGTTAGATTCAGCAGCGCCAAGCTTACAGTACACATCCTGGACCTCTGCAAACGTTGAGATAATCTGTTCTACTTTCTTTTGTGATTCAATCATTGAAGGAAGGCTTGCATCATCGTGCCTGGCCAATGATAGAACGATGTCCGTTTCATCCAGTGCAGGAATGAAGTTGGACCCAAGCCTGGTGTATAACACTCCTGCAACTACTCCAAGAACCAGGACCGGAACAAGTACTGCCATGCGATGAGTCAGAGAGAATCTAAGAAGCGTCTGATAGCCTGCCTTGAGTCTCCCAGGAGCATGCTCGCGTCCCGGTTTAAGGAACAGGAAACATAGAACTGGCATCAGCACCAGTGCCACAAGCAAACTGCCTGCAAGGGCCAGCAGTACAGTGCGCGCCATTGGAGAAAATAGTTTTCCTTCAATGCCTGTAAGAGCCAGGATCGGAAAGTAAACTATCAGAATTATAGCAATGCCCGCTGTGATAGCAGGTGAAACCTCGCGCGCCGCTTCTGTTATAATTGAGAGACGTTCTTCGCTCGAAATTTGTGCAGGTGCCTGACCCAGGCGTCGCACAATGTTTTCAACCATCACAACGGATGCGTCAACAAGCAGGCCAAAGTCCACAGCACCCAGCGACATCAGGTTCGCAGATACGCCCGATACTAGCATTCCCGTGGCTGCAAACAGCATGGACAGTGGAATTGCAAGGGCTACAATGAACGCTGCTCTGTAGTTACGTAGAACCAGAAGCAGAATCGCAATCACAAGTGCGGCTCCTGCGAGTAGATTCTCGGCTACGGTGCGAATGGTTGCGTGGATCAAATAACTCTGAGAATAGAGCGGAACAATCTGAATGTCAGGTGGTAGAGCGATTTCGTCCAGTTTTTCACGGGCTGCCTTTGAGACTGCACTGGAATTTTCTCCCAGACGAATTACCAGGGTCGCAATTACAGTTTCCTGTCCATGATACGTTGCAGCTCCTGCGCGCGGCTCTCCGCCTTCATGAACGTTTGCAATATCTCCGATTCTTGCAGCACCTCCAAGCGCATAAATTCTAATTGGAAAATTCTTAATCTCTTGTATTGACTCAATTTTTCCGTGGCTCCTGAGTATCAGGCGTGTATCTTTTCCTTCAATAAAGCCACCACCGGTATTCACTCCAACGTTACTTAGAAATTTTCCAAGTCTGACGAAATCGATTCCGTAGCGCGCCATCTTAAGCGGATCGGCATCGATCAAGATTACGCGCTCAAGACCGCCTATCGTATCAACTTCCTCTACTCCGGGAACCGTTTTGAGTTCCGGACGAATGATTGTCATCTGAGCTGTGCGAAGCCGCAGTAGCCGCTCAGTCTCAGGAAGTTTTGAGAGTTCGCTGCCAGGTTTGGCTATCACTGCATACTGCATGACTTCTCCTAAACCTGTAGCCAACGGACCAAGCTCCGTGGAAACTCCAGGAGGTAATTGAGATACAAGCTTTGAAAGTCGTTCAGATACAAGTTGTCTTGCAAAGTAGGGATCCATTCCCTCCTCAAATATCATTGTAACCTGCGATAGCCCGTATTTTGAGAGGGAGCGTACCTCCTCTACCTTTGGTAGGCCAGACAACTCAGCTTCAATTGGTGCTGTAATGTCGGTTTCGATTTGCTCGGGGGAAAGGGCGCCGGTGTTTGCGTTTACTGTAACCTGTGTATTTGTAATATCAGGAAGCGCATCAATTGGCAAACGATAGCCTGAATAGACTCCAACGATTGCAAGGCCTGCAGTTACGAGCAGAACCGCGGCTCGGTTCCTGAGTGTGTTTGATAGTAAGTTCCAGATCGCGTTTGTCATATTATTCCTTTGGTTCCTGATCCATGGTCTGGCCGGTTAGCAGTTCGAGGGTTCCGCAGGCAGTTGCAGCCCCAATGTAAGAATCAGAGCGTCGTTTTAGAACCTTAGCCGTCCGTTCGTACTCACTCATGAAATCAAAGTAAGAGATTCGACCGGCCAGAAACGCCTGGTCTATCACCGCCAGGTTTGCACCTGCGTCTGTTGCGGTTCCCAACTCACGGATCGTATTTCGCAATGCCGTGTAACGTTCATAGGTCTGTTTTACGGTTAGATCAAGGGCGGAATCGATTTTCTCCAATTCCATCTTAGCTTTCAGCTTTTCTGTGCGCGCGGCCTCGAGTTGTCCCTGCGAATATTTCTGGATTGGCAGGCTTATCTTTGCACCAAATCGAACCGTAGTTTCCCGCTCATTCTCCGGGCCTGGACCGCGAACACCCATATTTGAACCTCCAATCGTTGTTTGACCGGCCCCGAGGAAGAGCGACGGATTGGGAAGATCTGCAAGCAACGCAAACCGCTCGTTTGTTTCAGCGCGCGCGAGGGCAAGTTCTGCGGCGCGGCGCTCTGGATTCTTTTCATGTGCCAGTTTGAGTAGATGCTCCAGTGTTTCCGGTGCTGCCAGAGGAATCGCTCCCGGTGCAGGTGCTTCGAACTCATCTTTTACCCCGAGCATTCTGTGAAGCGAGAGCAGGGCCTTGTCGCGCGTCTCAATCAGTTCACGAGTGTCTGCCTCGATTCCTGCAAGGTCGCTCTTGAATGCAGTACCCGCGTAGTATCCCATGCGCGGATCAACGAATCCAGCGGATGCACCCCGAATGCGCCGGAGATGTGCGAGTGTCGCTGAATTGCTCTGAATGGTTTCACCAAGCGATGCAACAGTCATCAGATTCGCGCGGATCTCTGCGCGGATTTGCAAGCGAGTGATCTCATCGTTTGCGGCAGCCTGCCTGATTGCTGCGTCCGCTCCTTCTCGCCTGGCACTCTGCTTCCCCCATAGGTCAAGCTCTTGCGTGATACCAATTTCGAATCCATGCAAGGGTTGACGATTCTTGCCGGTGATCCCTTCGATCGGGAGGTCGAACGGGTTCTCATCTTTTAAGAAAGTGGAAGGAGAAAATCCAACTACGGGCGATCGTGTCTTGTTTCCGCTGATGTATGTTGCATCCAGGTCAGGGTTTGACGGAAAAAAATGGGAAGCATCCTGGCGCTCCACATTGCTTCGCCTAACTTCGCTTTCTGATATTTTTAATTCTGGGGCGTTTGCGAGGCCGAGTCTTACAGCCTCGCTGTAGGATAGGGTTCGTCGCTCAGCACCGTGTACGCTGCATATCAACAGTAGTGCCGTGGCGCAAAAGATTCTTGGTTCCATCTTACCGATAGTAACACGGAAGAATACCCTGCGCAATAGGACGGACGACCTTACCGGCGGGTCGGATATGAGACATTTGACCTAGACCAGATTTCTGCCTGAGTTCCGTCTTTATAATCATGAAAAAGCAAACAATTCTGTGCCTGGCACTTCTTCTGCCTCTCGGTCTGTGGGCCGGTCCCAATGAAGACTTGCTCAGTGCAGCAAAATCAGGTAACGTCAAGGCCGTCCAGGCAGCCCTAAAAGCCGGGGCAAATGTAAATTCTCGAACAGCAGACAAGGAGGGTGATACACCCTTGATCATGGCCGCCGAAAACGGGCATCGGGAAGTTGTAAAGATCCTGATCAAGGCAGGAGCGGACGTAAATATGAAGTCCCTGGATGAGGGTGACACAGCACTGGGGGCTGCACAGGAGAAGGGATATCTCGCAATTGCCAGGATTCTAAAGGAAGCTGGAGCAAAGTAATATGGGCTCAGGGCGAATCCGATCACATCTGATCGGGTTCGTTTTACTTGCGTTTCATGCCTGGCGATTTGTGTTGGCGTATGCCGTCCTTACGCACTCAACTCACATACGCTGCCATCGTATTTCTCCTCATGTGCGGTGAGGCGGTTGACGTTACAAATGACTATCTCCATGACGGAATTACCAGGTGGGTTCTCTTGGACCTTGCGCTTTTTGTGTGCGTAGGACTTGGTGTAGGCTACATACTATTTCAAACTACACGCGATCTGCGTGAGACGCACAGTCATCTCCTTCAAGCGCGCCAGGATCTTGACGACTTTAGAAACAAGAACCGCGAGGTATTGCAGGGCATGCGCCAGGCGATTCTTTCTCAATTTCAAGGTTGGGGTCTTTCTCCGTCAGAAACGCGTATTGCTGAGTTTCTGGTTCGTGGCTATTCTACGCGTCAGGTCGGGGCAATGCTTAAGAAGAGTGAACGCACAGTCCGAAATCAAGCCCTTGCTGTGTACCGTAAATCCGGAATGACTGGCAGAAGCGATTTATCCGCTTTCTTCTTACAGGACATTATGGGGGAAGAAGAGAGTTAGGTTATCTTGTTCTGACCGTTAGTCGCCCTTGATTGGGGCCGCTGTTCCGGCAGTGTTCTCCTCGCCTGGAAAATGGCTGCGCGCTTCACGGATCATCGTTGAGGGTGCGATTCCGCGGAGCTTTTTGAATCCAACATTAAAGGCTGTCTTTGAATTAAAGCCTGACTCGAAGGCAACTTCGATTAGAGTCTTTTCCGGATGCGCTTTCATCAATCGCTCTGCCTCACCCACCCTGTAGTTCAGCAGTAATTGTGGAAAACTCAGGCCCAACCTCGAGTTCAGCAATTCGGAAAATTCATGCGTGGATATGCCAAGTTGTGCAGCAAGAGCACCGAGCGTGAGCCCTTCCTCACGAAATACTTTCTCACCCTCCATGATCTGGTTCAACCGGAGTAACATGGCGTCGACATCAATACCCGCGAGGCGACTGCGCGCATAACGGCTCCCGGCATGCCGGAACGATTCCATACGCGCGAGGATTTCTGCGTTTTGCCGCGCCAGTCCTTCTTTCTCATGAAGGATTGTCCGGTAGCGTTGGAACAAGCTGCCTGCAAAGAGCAAGGCTTCCAGCGGCAATATCAGTGCAGGACCGTACGCCGCCGGAACACTGTAGGAAAGGATTCCGAGCAAATACAGAATATGAGGAACGGCAGCCAGGTAGAAAATCGTCCATCCCGCAGCAAAGAGCCACAGAGACTTCTGGTTGTGGCGAAATACCAGGAAAAATATTACAAACAGGAAAGCCAGAATGGAAACAACATAGAGGAAGATATAGGTTCGTGCGAGGAGATATCGCGGTGCAGAAGTCAACGCAAGTGGAATGAGCAGGAATGCGACGTACTGTAGCACGATTGCGACCCGGTCGGCCTGCGGCATCAATTCGCGCAAGCGGGTGAACTTCCGAAAAAAGAGCAGGGAGCAAACATAGGTGCAACCTAGCGTCAACAAAACAATGTGCTCTGCAACCCAGGGCCAGTCGGGATAGAGGAGTCGAAACGCGTTGCCGTAATTTGCGTTGCGGTTCAACCAGAGAAAGAATAGATATAATCCGTAGTAGGCGTAGACTCTTTCCCGTAAACCAATCGCAAACAGAAACGCTAGCGCAACAATCGGCAACAGGATCCCAGCATAGCCAAATTCAATGGCCGACTCAAGTTCGACACGACGTTCGAATTCTTCCCTGGTCAGAACTGAAATGGGAAAGCCAAGGCGGACTCCCCCCGAATACAACCGCAGATACCAGGTGTCCCCTTGCCTGGCCTCGATTGGAAACGCCGGATAGTCACCAATTTGCATGGGCCACGTGGAACGAACACGCCGAATTCCCGTCTGCATGCGCTGCGTCTCGCCTTTAGCAGAAACCCGGAACATATCCACTTCCCAGAGTACTTTCCATTCTAGAACAATCAGGAGCGGTTGCATCTCGATTGGATCACGCAGGCGAAACCAGTACGTACTTCCAGAAAACCGACTGTCCATGCCCCTTGGCGCACAGGGCTTCCAATCAGGGGCACTTTGCACTTCTGTCAGTTCACCGGCGCCCGGGTCCTCGCGCACAAGACAGTCCACCCGGCGAAATCCATTGGAGAGACTGCGCGACTCCTGGCAGGAAGCAAGCAGCGCAATCAAGAGAATTGGCAAGAAAGCACGAACGTTAGGCGAGCCCGGATTCATCCAGACAGTCCCCGCCTGGTATGCACATTTTTTCAATCCACATCGGATTTTTTTTGTTCGTTGTTATAACCCGGTGCGACAGGCGACCCGGGCCAGGTTAGAATTCCATTCATGCGCGCGAGGAAACAACCCAGGACCCTCAGGAATTGCACCTTCAAGAAGCGGCTCAAGCTGGCCGCTTGTTGTTCCGTCCTGGTATTCTATTCTTCCTGCTCGCGAATAAACCTGAACTGTGCTCCGGGCGATGTGTCGTGTAGTCCGCTCGCCTGGATGATGACTCTGTATTCGCGCAGTCTTAATGCACAACCGTGCGGCGGAATAGGTTTCAATGCATCTTCCTTTCACTCGTATCTTTCCAGCGGACTCAGCATGCAAGGGAATGCTCTTTGTGCTTTAAAAGATGGCGGCCTGGTTGCCGTCGGGGAAACCGATACAGGCACGACACTGCAAGGAAAAGCTCCCCTGATTGCTCACAGCGGATCGGCCGGCGATGCCATGGTCGTCAAATGGGATTCGGGCGGAAACGTAGAATGGTTCACGTATCTTGGCACGGGTAGCTCTAACCTGAGATTTGACAAAATAGCAGAAACTGCTGCCGGTGGTGTGGTACTCCTGGGATATATGAACGGCCCGGACAATTTTGTGATCGGCGGCAAGAGCCCGATTCTGCCCGCCACTTCAGGAGATGATACTGACATATACATCGCGCTGCTCCGCGCCGATGGCAGTCTTGCCTGGCATACTGCACTCGGTGGTGGTGCTTCGGGAAATGAATACGACAATGGTGGTGTGGTTGTGGCAGGCGACGGAAGTATTTACATCTCAGGAACCGCTGGCTCGGGTGCTCCGGCTACCATGGGTTCCGTGACTGCAAGCGTCCCATTTACTGCGGGTGACGGTAACAATATCATTTTCGCGAAACTTTCCGCTGACGGTACGTTGCTCCATTTTCGCTACATTGGTGGGGGCGGGACAGGAGGTAGCTACTATGGACTCAGCCTTGCCGCCTCGGGCGATGGTTTTGTCATTGCTGGCGATGCGCTGAATTCACCACAGAATACGATCGACGGACACGCGGCTATCCTGCCTTTTACGGCAGGAGATGATCGCGAAAATCTCGCGGTGAAGGTTGATCCAGGCGGAAATATACTATGGCTAACCTATCTTGGCGGGGGCGGGGCCGCAAATGTGTATAACCACGCGGCTACTGCGAGCTTGCACGATGGGTCCGTAATCGTTGCGGCGAATTCCACGACAGGGATCAATACGATCGGTGGCCTTGGCGCGCTCATTCCATTTTCGAGCAGCGACGGACTCATCTTCAAGCTCAGTCCGTCGGGGCAATTGCAATGGTTCACATACCTGGGAGGAGGCAGCGCATTATACACTTTGTCCGATGTGCGGCAGGCCGCAGACGGAGGGATTCTTACTGGAGGATCATCACAGGACGGCGTATCATCCATGGGCGGAGTAACAGAAAGGGCTCCGTGCGGGGGCGCAACCAACTGTACATTTCTCGCCAAACTTGGTACATCGGGCAACCTCGAATGGTTCACGCATGCCTCGGCAGGTGCCGGGAGCACGTATGCGTTCCAGGGGATTGCACCAGCTGCCGATGGCGGGTTGCTAGGAATTGGCTACGCGCAAAACGGAGCTTCCACCCTTCAAGGAAGGACGCCGCTCAATCCATTCCAGGCAGGTGATACGTACGATCTCTTTATGATGAAAGTAGACCTTGAGGGTAGGCTGTAAAAAGGATGGGGATGCACCTGTAAGCCGGATTCTGTCGAGGGGCGCCATTTATCCTGGCAGAAAATTACTCCTCTGCTCTTTGCTCTCAACCCGCAATCACGACCGGACCAGTCTTAACGATTGCCTATGCGAGATTGCACCGAAGAGGGTTTGCCATGCCGTAAATTTTACAATCCACGCGGTGAGCTCTTACCTCGCCATTTCACCCTTACCAGCAAGTGCCGGCGGTATCTTTCTGTTGCACTTTCCGTCACAGCGCCTTCGCCGTGCCCGGGCGTTACCCGGTCTTCTGTCCTGTGGTGTCCGGACTTTCCTCACTCTCTACCCGAAAGTAGAGCCGCGCGGCGACCCGGTGCACCCCCAAAGAAAAAGAAAGCATCACAGACGGCCGGTCAAGCGGGAAAAGGAGATCGAAAGCGACCACACGAGTCGGCTGCAAGAATCAATCATTGCACAGGATGAACGCAGCGACCGGTTACATTCGTTGCGGTTCAATCAGAAGGTTGTCATACCCCTGAATGATTTCGCGGAGTTCCCTGCGAACCATTCGCAATCGATCCCGCGTTTTGGTTAGTCCCAGGTTTTCTTCCATCCATTTTTCCGTAGGCCCATGCCGAAATTGACTCTGGAACGACCCCGTCAGAATTTCTGTAATCAATCGCGAATACAGAACTGCAAACATGAACCGAATGCCTGCCCGCGAATTGTCGGCCCGCCTGCGGCCGATTTTTTCTCCCCGATTCTTTCTGATCTTGTCTTCCAGCGCAAAATAGTCTTCCACGCATTCACGGAAGGTCAGACCGGCAGACTTCCTGTAAACCAGGGAATCACTCAGGCAATCATGAACGAACTGCCCCATTGCAAAAAAGAAAGCAGGTGGCCCTGGCGAGCGCGCAGAATTCCAGAGAATCTTAAGTAGCCGTGCATTGTCTGCGCCAACTGTAACATAAAGCGAATGCTGGCGTTTGCTATACCAGGCACCTGTAAGTATGGCGGGCTCTGTTGCCCCCAGTTCCAGCGGGCTACGCGATTCGCCAATTACGCGTGAACGAAATTCCGGAAAGTCCAATGGATGAACCTCTCGCAGCGGGTAACATGAGCCGGGAAGTAAAAAAATCAGAACGTTCTGGAAGGATTCCTCACCTCGCATAGCCTTTGCTATGCGGCCCCGCTCGATATTTCTATTTTCCAGATCCGGATCAGCCAGGCGGGTCAGTTTGATCAGGCAATCCAGTGTTTGTTTTGTATTTATTTCAAGGCCCAGGATTTTACAGTCAGAGCTTCTTGGATTGGGTTTGTCTTTCCAGAGGCGCAGTACTGGATTTAAACTCATGGCTCCATGACGCTCACCCGGGATCAGAGAATATCCGGTCGTGGTTCGTCTGAGAGGTCGCAGTCGCTTTAGTACTTCCTGGCAGGCGCCCCTGACCGCTGCGCGTTCCTGGAACGGATCTACATTTGAAACATATAGCGCTTCCAGCTCTTGATTCGCGCGCAAATAGTCTTCTACAATCTGAGACAGGGATTGACTCTGGCTCTGGAGTTGAAGTCTTCTTTCTTCCAGTTCTTTCCTGGATTTTTCCAGATGCTCAAAGATTGAGGTGGCCGCACGATTGCTCTGCCCTTTCAAATACAATAGACGCAGACGAAGCCTGTGCGCTCTTCCAATATGGAATATTGCCGATTGGGCTGTGCTAATGGCTAAGCGACGTTCTTCTTCAGGTAGATTGTTTGATTCTTCTGTCAGGTGAATATTTCGAAGAATAAAAGCCAGGCGTTCTTTTTCATTTCGCAAGTCCCAGGCGCGATGGTATGTCTGCATGTTCGCTCGTATATCGTCGGTTAGGCGTTCAAGATATTCGCTTATGTAGCGGACATTGAATTGGCTTTTAAATAGACGAGATCGGTTGTATTCTTCGATGATTTTGCTGTGCAGCAGGACTGGAACGGTGCTATGCGTCTGATCTTCCGGTATCCCCGCATCAAAGAATGAATCAGATCTGAAAAGCGGGAGCCTTAGAATTCTTGTTTCTCGAAGTGCAAGGGAGCGTGCAAACGCAACTTCGAGCACTTTATACCAGAAATCCAGAAATCGTTCAGAAGAGTTGCGAGCGAAATTTCGGATTTCCTGGTGGTCGGGATTCTGCCAGTTAAGTGGGGCTAAAGGCGAGGTGTAATGTAACCATATCCCATGAATTTCTGAGGCCGTAACTTCGATGGTTTGAAACTCAACGCGCCTTGGACGAAAGTATCGTCGACCGTCTGCATCCGTCTTGAGCCCGGCTGCAGTATCCTTCATCAGGAAGGATATGAGGTTTGAATTCACGCCCTGGCTGGTTTATCCGCAGCTTTTTCTTGTTTGTGTTCTTTGACAGGCTTTTCCGGTTCATAGCGCTTACGACCGGATACCAGTTCCAATAGTCTTGCATGCAACTGCGTTTCCATTTCCGGATCAATTGCATAGACAAGTCTGCGCGAATCATCCTGGGCAAGTTCATAGTGAGCAAAACGACGATCCGGTTTGATTGAATCCAGATCAAACCCGGAAATGTGAAGCTTGGGGGACTGTTCAATCTTTGGCGTGATCTCTGCTACGCGATCTACACCCGGTCTGCTTTGATACCTGGAGGCCTGAGTAATCTGGCAGATCTCAAAATGATTCTTTCCTTCTGCAGAACGGGTGACTATTACGATGAAATCTCCTTCTGCCAGGATTTTTTTGTTGTCGCAGAGACTGATTGCAACGTGATCCAGAAATTCTCTTACTGCGCGCTCTGAGTAAGTGAAATACGATTCATTGATAATTGCGCGGACTGCTTTCTCCGGACTCATTGCCTCGCGCCAGGCAACTTTCGATGTAAAGGAAGCAAAAGCAGACGCAATGGCCAGGATGTTTGCGTCCTCGTCATAGGTAACATCGCTCTTAAGCGAAACCAGTTGCTTTCTGATATCGCGCACAATCGAGGATTTAGTTGAATCAGTCGAATATTGTGTTTCAAGCTTTGTGAGTTTATCCAGCAATACGCGCAGGTCAGGATAATTGTTTCCGGTTAGGCCGGTGCGCAGCGGCCGATGGTGACAGAGTATATTTCGCTTAACGGCCGGGTCGATTTCATCCTGATGTGCAAGCATCAAGTAAGACATCAGCGGATGATTCTTTATGTAGGTCATTTCCGCATCAGTTAGCCCCGCGTTTGTGGGCATGGTCATCCGGGTTGTTCCGATGTCGCAGAATAGGGCGCTCATCATGACAATGTTTGTCATTTCTTCCATTTTCTGTTTTTCACGGAAGCTGTTGGCATGCATTCCGCGGGTTTTCATTGCCATACTCACAACCGTGCGCTTTACGGCCATTTGTACGTCGTATGCAGCCACGTCATCCTTCATGAATTCAAGGATGTTTACAAGACCAACCATCGCGTCCGGTTGCTCTTCAAAGCTCTTGAACATGCTGTCCAGGCGTTCGCGCGTTTTCTTGGCAGAGTCCGCAGTCATTGCGCCACCGCGCAGTTGAGCAAAGAGTTCCGTTGTTTCTTTGCTTAGTTGGACTGCAGTCTCTTCGCCCAGAAGCTTTGTGTCACTGAGGCCTTC
>JAIOPQ010000098.1 GCA_021413825.1 Spirochaetia bacterium
CTTCGGCAACATTTGTGCGGATGATTCGCGTCTTTTCTCCGACAACTTCTTTCAATGTAGTTGAAACTACGACAATGTCAATCGAGTCGAATACCCGAGCGAATTCATTGCTCGCTTCATCGTCAGATTGACTTTTGGCGAGATCCGGCCAATAGGGAACCATGAGCTGATATGTGGTCCGGCCAAAGAGAATAACGTCAGCATTCCGCAGTAACCCGGTGTGATACCGGTGCATCTCCTGGTCTGCAATTCCGTCTTCGTGGCCGCAGTAACCATCAGCGGTCATGTTAATTGCAAAAACAACCTTTCTCATAGAATCTCCATCTGTTGAAACATTAGTCAGAACCTTGCCCCGAATGGAATACAAAATAATGCCAGCAAGACCTTCTGAAATTCTTCAAAGCCAGAACAGGTCGGATCATCGGAAAGGCGAAAGTTATGCGACCTGCTGCGCGTGTCGCTACGTCTGCCCAGGAGAGATTTGAAAAACCGGATTCCAGAAATGGCAGAAAATTTCGAGTTTTCAGGCGATGAAGATGAGGAGATTGGATCTAAATCAAAAGAAATCGTCTGCGCTGAGAGATGTTAATGAAAGCAGTAATTTGCGACAAATACGGACCGCCAGAGGTGCTTCGGCTGGCCGAGGTTCCTAAGCCCTTTCCAAACGACAATGAAGTGTTAGTAAAGATACGCGCCACGACCGTACATATAGGGGACACCAAGATTCGACGCCTTGAACCGGGCATGGGACCCATTCGGGATTTCTTCTTCAAACCTATGATGCGGATCGTTTTGGGATTCCGAGGCCCAAGAAGGAGTATCCTGGGAATGGAGCTGGCAGGAGATATTGAAGCTGTAGGTCGGAATGTAACGCGCTTTAAACCGGGCGATGCCGTTTTCGCCTCCACTGAATCTGCTTTTGGCGCTTATGCCGAGTACTGCTGTCTTAACCAGGACGCAGCCCTGGTGCCCAAACCGGTCAACATGTCCTACGAGCAAGCCGCCCCGCTTTCAAACGCTGGCATCACGGCCTTGCTTCTTTTCAGGAAGGGTAATCTGCAGCCTGGTCAGAACGTTTTAATCTATGGAGCTTCCGGCAGTGTTGGCACCTACGCGGTACAGATGGCCAAGCACTTTGGGGCCCGGGTCACCGGAGTGTGCAGTGCCGCGAATCAGGAGTTGGTCAAATCCCTGGGCGCGGACATGGTTCTCGACTACACGCGCGAGGACTTCACGCACCGCAGCGAAACCTACGATATAATTGTTGATGCCGTGGGAAAGATCCCGCCCGCAATGCGAAGGAAATCGCTGGCTAAGTCCGGAACCTACCAGAGTGTTTTTGATATGTCTGGTCTTTCCAGGATAGCACAGAGTGACTTACTCATACTTAAGGAACTCTGCGAGGCCCAAAAACTCAAAACGGTTGTGGACCGGACTTATCGGCTCGAGCAAATTGTTGAGGCGCATAGGTATGTCGAGCAAGGACACAAGAAAGGCAATGTCATTGTGACGGTTTGACATGACGACAATTGAAGCGCACCATGTCGCCTAACGTAGCGGGAGTTATGCGGAGTTTTCCCCCGCGTTCAACCGTACGATTTGATTATTTGCCGTGTGGCATTGACGAGTCGAATTGAGGCATCGATTTCTTCTTTTCTGTTGGATACGCTCTCGATGTTAAAACCGATAGGAATTTGCTTCGCTCGGGAAAATTCGATAAGTTCTTTGATTCCGTTCAGGCACCGGTCAAACGAATCTTCGATGATATCATGGGCATGCATCAATTCGTTTTCGAGCCATTTTGGAAAACTAACCCCGAGCCATTTCATAAAAGCAAGGGTCTTAGGGGAACCGCAGATGCTGAAAGTGAAAATTATAGGGAAGAGTTCAGAGCCTTGTTCAATGCTGGTGTAGTAATAATCCGAGAGCAAGTCCTTTGATAGCTGGACATCATAGACGGCCTGCGTGACAAAAAATGTGCATCCGTCACGTTGTTTTGCG
Source organism: Spirochaetia bacterium (assembly GCA_021413825.1). GTDB lineage: Bacteria > Spirochaetota > Leptospiria > Leptospirales > Leptonemataceae > JAEUSB01. The sequence continues at coordinate 2,002 of JAIOPQ010000098.1, forward strand.
AACATTCGCAAATGTTCGGTGGAATGCCTTCGGTGACGTTCAGGAATGGAGACACCTCCCAGGCGCAGCGCAGGACTGAGACGGCGCTTCAGATCGTAGGCGTCGGCCAGAGTAAGTGATTGCGATTGCGCTCTAGACGCGGCGCCGACGAGGACAGTGTAATATTCTCCGTTCTTCTTCAGAAGTTCAAGCCAGTCGGTGAAAGCAGACGCGGTATGTTTGCCGACGCATCTGTAGATAATCTTGGGGATGTGCAGATCGCCGAGATACGTCTCTGCATAATGGTAGGGGTCAATCGTGGGCAAGAAAGGGAAAGGTCGTTCGGCATCAGTTCGGTCGGTCTCGTCTTGAATGTCGTACAATATCAACCCTTCGATATCGAGCCGGCTGATCCGGGTTACTTGCGTTGCCGCAATAGAGGACAGAGTTGCGGAGTCCTGCGACAGCTTGGGGGGTGTGAGACTGTATAGCAGAGGACAAAGGGTTTCGCGTAGAAGCATTTGAGTATAATTGAAATGTAAGCGGCCCCGGGAAACTTTCGCCTAACTTCCGGTATCCGGGGCCCTGAGCTCTCTTAATAAACTCTCTCCGGCTTCCCGCTCACTTTTTCAAATTGTGGCTGCACTGCTTGCGGAGCGCGCCCAAAACAAATTCCCATTTTTTCGTAGAGCGAAACAGCATTCAGATCCACATGTCTCTGAACAATTGCTTCTGCAACTGGCATGTAGCGAATCTTTCCTTCCTGATAGGAAATGACTGTAACGCCATGGATTCCCTGAGCATGCAATTCAACTGCAGCAGCACCTACTTCCAAACCAAAGTTGGAATCGATTGGCGTAGCAAAGCCACAGCGGACAAGATGTCCCGGTCTGATTTCGCGAATTTCAGGAATTTCATACACACCTTCAACGAACTGACCTGTGCGTTTCATAAATTCCTTTACAGCTGAATCCTTCTTAACCCGGTCTTCCAGTTGTTTCACAACGTACTTGCCAGCACCCATCAGCTTTTTATGTCCAAAGGCATCTGCAGTAGAATTTTCATCCACGAGCTCTTTCCCGGATGAATCCTTCAAGCCCTCTGCAACGATTACGGTTGCGAGACCTTTATGGGCGTCGCTTTTTTCAATGCGATGCATAAAGCGCGTCATGATATGCTTATATAGCAAGTCAAAATCGACAGGAACTTCTGGAATCAAAATGGCATCCGCCCCAGAAGCGATTCCGCCGCGAAACGCAGTGTGTCCCGCATAACGTCCAAAAACTTCCATTACGATTACACGATTGTGCGTTCTGCCTGTGGTTTTCAGGTCACGCGCAAATTCTGCAATGCGATTGATCGTGCTGTCGCCACCAACGCTGTACGGCATAAGATCCAGGTCCATTGTCTTGGGTGCATGCACGCAGGGAATTCCATGAGTTGAAAGATCGACTACTACACTCCCGGAATCATCTCCGCCAGAAATTACAAGGGCTTCGAGTCCAAATTTCTTGAGTCCCTCTTTGATACGATCATACTTACGATCGTCTTTGATTTTTGAAATCTTTACCCGGGAGTTTCCCGCTTCACTACCGGCCAGATACACATCGATCTTTTCCAGGCGATCAGATGTGAGTTCCACAAGGGAAGAGAAGTCTATCAAATTATAAAGGCCCGCGTATCCGTTAGGTATAATGTAAGACTTGATTCCCTTAGAATTCGCCATGCGCGCTGCGCCGAGAATGACGCCGTTTAGGCCGCCGCAGTCGCCGCCTGATGTTAAGATGCCGATTTTTTGAATTGCCATGGGGAGGAAAGTCAAGGGTAAACGGCGCACAGTCAAGAAGGTTTTAGAGTCGAGTCTGTGCGGCAGAGCAATAGATGGGGTATGAAATCGTTATCGGGGAAAGATCAGATGCGCTCGGGTCATCAATCTTCCCTGGCAGTCACGCCCAGTTTCTTGAGTTCCTGCACCAGTCCGCTTATTTCTGCTTTGATCTTGGTTACAGAAGACATATGCCCCAGTAGTTCCTCATCGCGGAAAATAAAGAGGTAGTTGTAAAAATCTCGAACAATCTCTGCTACGGCTGTTTCAACAGTCATGGCATTCCATCGGTTGTTAGAAATGATCTCCACATCATAGAAAGGGAGGTAACGCTTACCAGGCGAAATGGATTCGATAGGGATAGTTCGAGTTCGGGCGAGCTTTTCAAGGCTCCCTGCATTTGTATCTTGCTTTGCTGCAACGTGATTGTCGTAGATGACGCGGAAAGCAACCAGTAGCTTTTTGAAAAGCCCGTTGGTTTTGCGTGAGAGCGCGATGAATCTTTTAATTTCTTCGTCAGTATTTTCTTTCTTCAGAGTTTCCAGGAAATTCTGAAAGGTGAAATTCAAATTCTTGTTTTTACGAAAGTAGACGTCAACTTCGCGCATAGTCGCGTTAAACTCATCAATGATTGCGCGGAAGAGGCCTTGTTTGAACAGAATTGCTTCCACCTGGTTCCCAGCATCTCTGACATGAATGGAGCCCTCAAGCAGATAGAGCGTGGAAAGCTCAAAGTCCTTCATGATTACGAATAATAGTTTCGCAGGCTCCGATTTGTGTGACTTTGTGGTCGCGTCATTCACCAGCTTCTCAGGATAGATGCGGCGAAGAACGTCAGCCAGAATTGGATTTAGAAAATCAGTTCTAACCTTACCTGCTGAATCGTATGCAAAGAATTTACTTTTTACTTCTTCAATTTCATGGATATCTGAGCGCTTGGCTTCGATCTGGTTTTCGTATTTCTTGATTGTGCCATGGATGTGTTGCATGATGGCTTCGGGTGCACGATATTTATCAAGCGCCGGTTTTCCAACCTGCAACTCCTGTACGACTTCCGCCCAGCTTACAACTTTTTTGCGCGCCAGACCGTAGAAGGCACAGATAATATTTTTCAGGGTAGGCTGCCTTGCATCAATGCTGGCCATAACGTTCATGGAATTACGTAGAATATCCGCACCGCTAGCACCTTCGCGATGTTCTGCGATGAATCGGACAAGATTCTCCGTTAGAATTTTTTTATAATTAGGATATTGCAGGAACAAGGCGTATGCGCGTTGCATCTTCATTGTTTCAACTGCCAGGCTTTCCTGGCGCTCAACTCGTTTGAAGATTGGAGCAACTGCAACAAACTCTGAAAAAAACTGATACGCAGCTACAACCGTGTTGTAAACGGAAGGTTCCCAGGTGGCCCAGCCTTCGCGCGTGGCCAGGCGAAAACTCTTAATCGTTGAAACGATTTGCTCTTCATTTAAGGCGCTGAATAGATCGATGGATTTCTGTGACATGCGCAGGTTCCGTCCCAGAAATCCAGCAGACAAGGTTTCGGTTTCTTTACCCCAGACTCCAATGTCACCACCGCCCAGAATCTGCCCCAGGATTCCTCGCCTGGGTTCTGCTTTTCTGGCAGCAACGGGGGCCTTTGTTCCAATTGGAGTTGGAGTTCTTGACGGGGGCCGTTTAACTCCGGCAGTTTCTACGCCTTTTTGTTTTCCCGCCTGCGCGTCGATCGCTTCGATACGCTGAATCCGCGCAAACACATCGCTTACGCTTTGAATGACTTTGTCGACTTGCTCTTGCAGCTCAGGAGAACGGGGTTTACGATATAGATCCCCAAAGACCTTGTGCGCTGCCGCTCGGGTCAGTGTGGGATCCATGCTAGTTGCTCTGGTTCAGGGGATTTTCTACAGTTCTAGAACCGGCTGGCGCATCATAGGAGAACAAACTTACTGGAAAACTATCAACCTGGCGCAGGCCAGATAGAGTCATTGTAGTCCAGTCCCCCGAGCCTTTGTGACGAATGCTCAACTGTTCCAGCACATGACCTTCACGCCATCTCAATCTAACTTCCTGCACGTTCGAAGCCGGATTTTCAGATTCGAGGATTGCGGAGCTACCATTCACTCTTGTTTTGAATCCGCTGAGCAGCCAGCCCAATCCGCCGCCACCTGGAACCATGGATTGTTTCCCAGCCACGCTTGTGCCAGGATTATAAACGACCAGTTCTCTGCCAGCTGAGGCTATGACGCGACCATCAGACAACTGGAAGTGAGTTTTACCCTGGCTAAACGAAAGGGTTCCACTCATGGACCCGCCGCCTGAGGAAATTGTCAGACGAGCGCGAAATCCAGTCATGGAACGCATTTTAGCTACGACGGCCGCAACATCAGGATTTGCTTCGGCCTGGAGAGCAAAGGTGGACAGCAGTAAAAGTAATGCTGCCCTTACCTGAAACTTAGCCAAGGACCTTCTTGAATTCATCCGTCAATGCTGGAACGACTTTGAAGAGATCGTCCACAACTCCGTATGTTGCAACTTTGAAAATAGGTGCATCTTTGTCTTTGTTGATAGCAACAATATATTTAGACGATCCCATTCCGGCTAGATGCTGGATAGCTCCAGAAATCCCGCAGGCAATGTAGCAATTTGGTGCAACCGTCTTACCAGTTTGTCCAACCTGATGGCTGTGAGCAATCCAGCCTGCATCAACTGCAGCCCGGGATGCGCCAAGTGCTGCCCCGATTGTATCGCAGAGATTCTGAAGCAGTGGCCAGTTCTCTGGTCCCTTGATTCCACGGCCACCGGACACAATGACTGAGGCGTCAGTCAGTTGAACCTTTGATCCACCTGAAAGATCTGTGCTTACGATTTTTCCGTTTACTGTGCCTTCTGTAGCACTTGAGGATTCGATTGCCTCTGCTCCAGAGTGCGCCTTAACTTCTTGTGAGTTTGGACGAACTGTGATTACAGCCGGGCTCTTAATGCGAATGTTTGCATACGCCTTACCTGAATAGATTGGCTTTTTGAGGTCGATGTTTTCCAGGCTTCCGTTCAACGAAACAACGTCAGCTGCAACGTTAGCTCCGATTTGAACCGCAACGCGGCCAGCGAAATCACGACCCAGTACTGAATGTGCTGCGAGAACGACTTTTGCGCCTTTCTCTTTTGCAACAGCTGAAACGATGTTTGCCATTCCTTCCGGGCTATAGGTTGCAAGGGTTGCCTTGACAACTGTGTCTGCACCAGCTGCAAAGAGTTCTTTAGCATGCGCATCTGTTCCGTTTACAAGCAAGGCCACAACTGGTGTGCCGAGTGTTCTTCCCGCGGAAACAAGTTCCCGAGAAATTTTCTTGAGCGAGTCGCCCTTGAGTTCTGCTACTGCGAGTACTGCCATGTCAATCTCCTTCTATTATACCTTAGATTACTTTGGCTTCTTCGCGAAGCGCTTTAACTAGATCTTTTGCTTTGGATTCTGGTGAATCACCTTCGAGAATGCGACCCGGTGGGCGTGGAGGTGGAAGTTCCAAAGAAACTACCTCAACTTTTGTAAAACCGCTTCCGAATGAATCAACTGGCTTAACGTCCACTTGCTTCTTCTTGGCAGCCATGATCCCTTTCAATGACGGATAACGTGGCTCGTTTAGATTCTTTGCAGCTGTGATAACGGCCGGAGTTGAAGTTTCCATTACAGCGCTTCCGCCTTCCACTTCACGCTTAACGCTAATTTTGTTTCCTTCAACTTTAAGTTCGATAGCATTGTTGATGTTTGCGCAGCCAAGGGATTGCGCGATCATTGAAGGCACCATGGACGATTGTGAATCAATCGCAACATGGCCTGTGAGGATCAGATCAGGTTTGTCTGACTCAACATACTTGGCGAGGACCGCTGCAGTATAGCCGATGTCTAGAACGTTGTAGCTGTCGTCTTTGATATGAACTGCAGCATCTGCACCGAGTGCATATGCAGTGCGGAGTGCTTCTACAGCACGGTCTGGACCGAGCGACACAGCGGTAACTGTTCCGCCAGTTTTCTCTTTTAATCTGAGTGCTTCTTCCAGGGCATGCTCATCAAATGGAGAAACGATCCACTTGATTCCGGCTTCCACGATTCCTGCGCCAGATACTTTGATGCTGGTTTCCGTGTCTGGAACCTGTTTAATAAGTACGAGGATTTTCATTTATTAACTCCAGCTAAAAAAACTTGGTATTCTGCGAGGATTTTCACGTGCAAGACAGGGTCAAATACTTTACGGCTCGTCCTCCGATGCTTCTTCTCCGGGAAAAAGCCGCTGAAAGAGCTGCATACTCCACACGATACTGCCAATTACTACCAGGAAATTCGCATCCGTTTTAAGGTAGAATGCAAGCCCGGTGAAGAGCGGAATCAAATGCAGCGTGCCATAATGCAATGCTGCAAGCACTGAAAGTCGTTGCGGCTGACCTTCAAAGAGTCCACGGATTGCA
>JAIOPQ010000099.1 GCA_021413825.1 Spirochaetia bacterium
ACAGCAGCAATTCCAGCCGCCGCGCCGCAGGATAGAAGTAGTGTGCGATGCCTGTAGTTTACGATTCTCCCAATATTTGAACCGATTGCAGCTCCCGTGATTGCAATGGGAGATTCCAGTCCGGCTGATCCACCAAATCCCACGGTTAACGCACTGCCCACAAAGTGGCTGTATAGTTTGAATCTCTCGACTAGACTGGACTTGCGCATGATTGCCAGGAGTATATCAGCGGTCGTCCCGGCGGGCTGCCTTACAATGAATCTGACAAACAAAATGCTGAGCAGGATGCCAACCGATGGCAATGCTGCTATGATCAGGGGATTGGCACCCAGGCCAACAGCGGATTGTCTCGATATGGAGTGAACGAGTATTTTTAAGGTTACGGCCGCGCAACCTGCCACCAGCCCGGTTAGAATAGAAAGGAGCAGGAGTCGGTTCTGTTCAGATATATGTTGGGTAATCCAGGCGCCAACTGACCTGGCCAACCGGAAGCTAAACGACATGGTTCAAGTTGGTCACGGCGAACCCGGCGTCTATTGATTTCCAACGGGCAGAAGCGGGCCTGTCGCTTATCCCCAGATCATTTTGGCGCCGATAACCAGAGCAAATACACCGAACACTCGTCTGAGAACTTCGGGATTGAGTGTCGTCGCCAGTCGCGCACCAAAAAATCCCCCAACCAGGAAGCCTGCGGCAATCCACAGCGATGCTGGCACGTTCACAAATCCAGCCTTGTAATAAACCCAGGCAGCAAGAGCACCAATCGGCGGAACCATGGCGGCTAACGTTGTTCCTTCTGCTTGTTGCTGCGTGAAGGCGAACACAAAAATTAATACAGGGACAAGGATAATTCCCCCACCAATACCAATTAAACCGCTAATACCCCCGGCCAGAACCCCTAGAAAAAGAAATGCAACATTTGACATTCCCTATCTGACGATGCGCGTAATTCAGGTCATCTTTTTCTCGAAAAAAAACAGACCGTTCCTGCTCCGTTTGGGCGATCTAGCCGCGGTCTTCCATGTCATTTTTGTGTCAGTCGGATACGATATTTTGGGTTGCATCCAATCTCCTACACTGTCACCTGACATCGGTATGAGGCCGGTTTTACTTATAGATGACGACATCGTGTCGCTTAACGTCACGGAAGCCATTGTTAAAAACCTGAATCCCAATTGGAAGGTGGTCAAAATTCCTTCCGCTGCCGAGGGGCTTGAGCTCATGCTGCGCATTGAACCAACTCCGCTATTTGCCCTTCTAGATCTGCAAATGCCCGACATGGATGGATTTCAGCTCCTTGAGGAGTGCAAACGGAGGACTGGAAATCTGGGCTTCCCGGTATTCTTGCTGAGCGCACATATCACCGCAGAAGTTGCAGAACGCGCAGCCGATGTCCCTTTTATTCGATGCGTTTTTCCCAAGCCGGTTCATTCGGGAAGCCTCATGTATCATTTGCTAATGAGCGGCGTGCACGTCTAGGCTCAATCGAAAACCTTCCCAGGTATGCGCGCTTTGCAATCTAGAAATTGAATCCTGCTCCGAAGGAGAGCACATTCTTTCGCTGGTTCTGCGTGGTGCTTTCGCCTTGCCGACCACGTTCACCGCGCGATTTGGAGCGAAGCTGATATGCCTCAGCAGCTAGCTCCGTAAACAAAAAGAAATCCTTCGATACGTTCATTCGCAGGCCCGCCAGAACACTCTGTTTCGTCGTTGTCCCTGTCATCCCATTGGACTTACCAACTCCAACGGTCAGTCCTGCATATGGATCAAACAGATAAGTAGGCAAGAAGTGAAAATTCAATCCAGGGTCGAATGTGTACGTGTGCGAAGAAGCAACTCGGTTTGTGCCACCGGGTGTTCTTGTAGCAAACGATCGCCCTATCTGATCGTTTGAGATCCCCTGTGAATTCTGTAGGACTAGTAGCAACAGCGAAGAGTTTGACCTGCATTTGGCGTAGCAACTGGCGCTCGATCCGGTGAGAGCAAGTGTCAGCCCAAGATGATTCGTAAAGAAAGATTTCTCTAATCCAAGCTTTCCCTGCCACTCGCGAAAGCCTGAATACTGCGAATAGCCACCCAGTGCAAAAACGGACATGTCAAATCGATCCTCGGTGGGTTGGAACACAGAATCATTTTTGGGTTCACCTTCTGCGAAGCTGGCTGAAAGCGAAAGGAACAGGATACTGATAAAGGGGAGGTATTTCAGTTGCATATCCATTCCTACTGCTTGAGTGCGATGATCTAGACACGGAGTGAGATTTTTTTTCGCGTGGGCGTGGTGTGATTTCTAAACTTCGACGCTTACACAGGCTATGTGCGACCTTCGTATTAAGCTACGGCTCTGTTTTGAAACCGCTGCAATCCCGGCACGCCACAGAACCCGTTAATTCAGGGGCTATGTGACGGAAACCCCCTAACGGTGAAGCATGATCGACCGTAAATGATTCCGGAAAACCACTTGAAATCGACCGAGCAATCCGATAGCCCTTGCGAACCTGCAGGCGCATTGGCCAGCGCGTCTTGCACAGCGGCGTTTAAGGTTGCTTCACCGATTGGTATTGCGAGAACGAAATGCATACACGAAGATCCTCTTACTTTCTCGTTCGTCAAATTGTGAACATTGATCAAGTCTGATCCCGCAATCGTTGTCCCTGAACCAAGGGTGGAATTGCAGGAGAGAGTAGTCCATAAAACTGAGATGAAAATGATTGAGAAAAGTTGTGACTTCATCTTACTGTCCGCCTTTCGATTTTTGGGAACCTCTCAGTGTTGAGCATGTCAAGTTGTAACTCCACACAAAGTCATGAACGATGTTTGACCCGGATTTTTCTTTTATCTGCTCTAGCAATTCAGTCAGGGTTGGCGCTCGGTTTCTCGAACCACAGAGCGTGGTTTCCACGGTAGGTTTTGAATCCGCGCTCTGGGCTGATCTGTGCGTTTCCAAATACGCAAGCTTACCATGGTACACACTTCCGCAAGCGACCAAAGGCAAAATGCAACACACAATCGACAACGCTCGCATCATCTATCTCCTCATTATTTTTCGAACGCCGTGTGGAATCTATGGATAGGTCCCATTGGCTCATTTCAATCCTGGTTGTATCCCAGCTACTTTATTGATTTATCCAGCCCGGCCGGGGCGTGGGGGCAGAATTCCTTGGTACCGTCTGGGGAGCGACGCGTTCCTGGGAAGGTTGGTCTACCCATGACGAATGTTCCCTCAAACTCACTTCCATCCTCGAAAACGGCTTTCCCGATTCCGTCTGGCAGGTTGTTGCGGGTAGGGCCATCATATTTAACCAGCTTACCTTCGGGGTAACAATTGCGACTAATTGAGATGTCAACCTTTGATCGGTCCAGATCCGGGTACTTCTTGGTTGCAAGGGCGAGGTCTCGATCATGCATATCAAGTATTCTGACGTTTTGGCCCAGGTCGATATTGCCAATATAGCGCACCGCGCCTGGTTCTACCGTGAACTGAATGGAGTTGGATGATTTCAAGAAGACCACAGCGCTGGGCGCGCTTCCGCGCCAATAGAATAGTTGATAGTCGCCTGCCGGCAACTCGATAACGTGCAGATGACCGAGTGTATCATCTGGATCGTGCTCCCAGTCATTCGAAACGAAAAATGTTTTCATTTCGAGGCTGCCTCGTCGTCCGTCTCCCGTTATGGGACGGAAGAACCAGTCTGCATAATAATAGTAAATTGGCTGGCTACCTGTTGTAGTTAAGGAGACGATAATGACGCCGTTACCTTTTTGGGGATTCACTTTTGACACGGACGATACATTGCCGTAGTACGTAATACAACTTGTGAGCAGCAGTCCAGGTAATACTGCCGGGAAGCATCGCATCAAGAACTTGAGTAAGTGCTCTGGTTTGAATATCAATTGGATTATCCTCGTGGTCTTTCGTGACTTCCTGGAACAAGCTCGTGAGGGTACCGGGACGAATGAGCCGGTGCAACTCCGCGATCACTATGATATAGACTTCGACCCGGCATTTTCTCAAAAAAAAAGATCCCGATGGGATTTCTTATACCCCCCAGGTAGTCTTCTTCGAACCATCGCAGGGCTCCCTACGATAACACGAGGTCAGCAAGACTTCTTTCAATAGGAGTATTTCGTCATCAGATCAAGAAAATATCCGCCGCTTCCCGCGGGAATCGTGCCAATTGAAACCGGAATTCCGCCCACGATGCGATACTCCGACACAAACTGGCTGGCTGCATTGTTGTTGCTCGCGTACAAAAACTGACTCTGCGGATCGATCGCGAGATAGTACGGCGTAGTTCCGGCCGGCGCGCTTCCAATCTGAGTGAGGAGTCCCGTGGCAGAATCTCGACGATACGCGAAGACTGCATTCGAAGCCCCTTGATTCGTCGTATAAACATATTGACCCGTCGGATCTACGATCACGCCCCATACACTTGTCGAATTGATTGTTGTCACGAGCGACGGGACGCCTGTGCTTTGATTGATAGAAAAAATTGCAATGTTCGGTGTTCCGGCGGAATTTGCGACGTAGAGAAAATTTCCGGAAGGATCGAGCGCCATTCCCTGCGGGGTGCTTCCTCCAGCGGCAGGGTTCGACGTGTTTGTTGGAGCCCCGCTGAATGCGTTTAGTGAGTAGGAGGAAATCGTAGATGCGCCACCGTTCGTCGTGTACATGAACCGGCCGGACGGATGTACGCGAAGGGAAATTCCTCCAGCGGCTGCGGCCGCTGTTCCAACGCTCGTCAGATCGCCGGCCGCGCTGACAGAAAAACCTTCCACCGTATTATTTCCCGCGATGACGCCATAAAGATACGCGCCGGTCGGATCGAAAGCCAATGCTTCAGGAAATGTAGAATTGGGCGTAGTCGTTCCAAGCAGCGAGAGCACTCCGCTTGCGTCCGGAGCGAATCGATGAATCCGTGGTGGGGTCGTGGCCGCCACATAAACAAAACGCCCGAGCGGATCCACCTGAACTCCGACCGCAGCAACCATTCCGGTCGCTGAGCCAATCGCAGTCAGGAGTCCTGTGTTACGATCGATGCTGTATTCAGAAAGGGATCCTGTAACATTGTTTACAACATAGAGATTGGTTGCGACAGCGACTTTGGAATAGAGGAGCATAGGGAGTATGCTGCATGTCGCATCTCCGGCCTTGCAATCTGCTGGGCTCCGGCAATTCAGTACGATGCCCAGGCATACGAGCGCGATCGTGAGCGCACCTATCGCACGAGCTCGGGTGGAGGTTTGCCTCGAAGGCCAGCGAATATGATATTGCATACCATGTATTTGAACATGGAAATCAAGTCTTGTCGCCCCCGATTATAATCCGGGACTTTTCTAACTTACGATTGGCTCGATTACCGTCGCGGCATCCGGCCCAAGGAAAATTGCAATTGTCTGGTTCGTGTGGAATTGGAATGGATCAGGGATTTTGCCTTCTGGATGGCGAGTTGTTTCAGCACGACAAAGAGAACTTCAAATGGGCGTCAGAAGCGGAGCGTGAAGATGCCCGCGAGCGCTACGCCGTTTCTTCTTCCGGGATCCGCGCTTTCAGGCATGACAACAACCCGTCCGTCGATTGACGCGGGCGCGCTTTGCCCGTTCTCGACAATCAGAAGTCCTTTCTCCCATGCAATACCATTGTATATGATGTGAAAGAGCTGCACGGCGTAGAAGGTGCCAAGCGCAGCCAGCGCGCCATTGTAACGGTGCACTTTGTGCCGGTATACGGTGAACGCTTTTGCGTTCGCATAAAGTCCGTACATGGTCCTTGCTTCCCAGCCGGGTAGTCCGGGGTGGGCTGAGAGGATGAAATTGGTCTGTGCCTCTCGATGATTTTCCCGTTCAGCGGCACGTCCTCGTCTGTGCGTTTCATATGCACCAGAGAGGAGGGATGTGGCGCCCACTGCGTAAATTGCACCAAACCAGGGACGGTCCAGATAGAAGTGGCCCCAACCAGGCAGAACCATCGAACGCCAGGCAAAGTCCCAGTATGAGATGGGTTCGTCCCCGGGCTTCGCCATCTTGCCTTTTTCCACCAGTTCGCGTAGAGCGGCCGCGCGGTCCGCAGCTGCCTGCGCGGCTGTATCCTTTTCTGCTCGGATTTTTGCGGCGAGCTGCTCTTCGCGCTGTTTGCGATCTTCGCCTTCCTTGAGTCGTCGTATACGCTCCCACTCAAGGGCTTGCGCCGCTTCCTTTTGTCGTCTTACCTCCAGGGCCAGAGCTTTTTGCGCAGGTGTGAATGCAGCATATTGAATTCTGAGTATGTCGAGCTTGGAGATGTTCTTTGTCCCACGCGCGGTAGACAGAAAAACCATGGTCGCGCTTTGTCCGGTCACATGCCCGGAAATTGTTTCGCCCGAACGGAGAAGCACCTCTTCGGCAGCAAGAGCACTCATGCCTCCTGCACAGGCGAGGGCTATGCATGCGACCATGAGGGTTATTCTGAAGTGCTTCAGACTCAAAAGGCGCTCGCTCCTGTAGTGGCATTGAAGACCGAAAGCGTGCTCGCAGCATTGTTTGGAACGTAGAGTAAGTTCGCCGTTGGGTTCACGGCAATCCCTATCGGTTGTGCACCTGTCGCGAAGCTTGAATTCGCCAGAGTTCCGTTCATGTAAGCCCCTGTGGTGGCGTTAAGAAATGTTACGGTGCTTGAATTGTAGTTTGTGACGTAGATCAGATTCGAGGCGGAATTCACGGCCATCTTGTAAGGATAGGTCCCGGTCGCGAAACTGGAGGCACCCAGAGTTCCGTTCACATAAGCTCCCGTTGTCGCATTGAAGAATGTAACGGTGGTTCCAGAGGCATTCGGGACGTAGAGCAGGTTGGCTGCCGAGTTCAACTCGACATACCAGGGATTGCTGCCAGTTGTGAAACTGGATGCACCGAGGGTTCCGTTGGTGTAAGCTCCTGTCGTGGCGTTGAAGAACGTGACCGTATTTGAAAAACTGTTCACCACGTAGATCACATTCGCGGCGGCGTTGAGGACAACGGCCGTTGGTGAACTCCCGGTGGTGAAGCTGGAAGCGGCAACGGTTCCATTGACAGGCGCACCCGTGGTTGCATTGTAGAATGTAACCCTGTTTGATCCGTATGTGACGACGTAGAGCAGGTTTGCCGCAGGATTCACGGCAACCCCGATCGGGCTATTAAACGTGGCGAAGCTGGATGCAGCCAGGGTTCCGTTGGCATACGCGCCCGTCGTTGCATTAAAGAACGTAACCGTGTTCGACCCGCTGTTGACAACGTAGAGCAGGTTTGCCGTAGGATTCACCGCGGCTCCGGGCGGATTGCTGCCAGTTGTGAAGCTCGACGCAGCGAGCGTTCCGTTTGCATAGCTTACTGTTGTGGCATTATAGAATGTAACTGTGTTCGATCCGCTGTTGACAATGTAGAGCAAGTTTGCCGCAGAATTCAAAATTGCACAGCACGGACCACTTCCCGTTATGAGATTAGGACCAGATCCCGTTCCAGAAAGTGAAATGAGCACACTTCCCAGTAGAACGGCAGGATCCTGGGACGTATCGAATGAACTCGGTTCCAGATGAAGGCAAGCGGCCGGAAACAAACCCAGGGAAGCAATCAGCAGACAAAGAGCCCATCGAACCGGAATAAGCGCACGCGATTTGGGGCACCGACTTATGCTTAGTTTCATACCCAGAGACATGCAGCGAGCGAGCACTTAGTCGATCAGATAAATCATCCGATTCCCCCCAATACAGGGGGGATTTTGCCCGCCTTTTCCCCCTGTATTGGGGGGTGAGTTCAGAAAAAAGGAATTGATTGGGATTTCGGAAGCTTCCTGCTACGTTGGGGCATGAGCACGCAGAATATGGTGCGCAAGAAAAAGGCGCGATTCGCCGTCGGTCTGGTTGAGAACGACGTAGAATTTTTGGAGAGCGTTACGCAGAGAATCTCGACCATGAATCGTGTTCGCATCGTGCGGACATGGGGTTCAGCCGAGGAATGCTTGCGGGATCGCAGACGCCGCGATCTTGACATCCTATTTCTGGACATCGTGCTTCCGTACATGAATGGAGTCGATCTGGCGCGCGAGGTCTCCCGCCAAAATCCCGATATCAAAATCATCATGCTTACGAACATGAACTCCGATGGATTAATCTTCGATTCAATCAAGAACGGTGCGCTGGGCTATGTTCTCAAGTCGGAGTTAGGGGATATCGAACAAATCATCGAAGTTGTGGCCGACGGAGGCGCTATGATTACGCCTACGATCGCACTTCGAGTTGTATCCTCATTTCGGAAAATTCAGCCCAGAGGTCCTCACCTGACACATCGAGAACGTCAGGTTCTGGAACTCCTGGTGCGGGGCAAAAAGGTTACGGATGTTGCCCAATTTCTGGATCTCACTATGAACACCGTACAAGGATATATCAAGGAGATATACAAGAAGCTGAATGTGCACAGTAGAATGGAGCTGGCCCAGAAAGCCGACGAACTTGCATTGCTCTAGAGGTTCGCGATGAAAGAGCTCTGTGGCGTGATGTACGCAAGACATGTCATTCTCTTTTCCTTTTTGGCAGCTTGGCCCGGCGCTCTTCTGGCCCGCCAGGACACCGCAGACACTCTTGATCTCTCAACAGCGGATTTCTCAAAAGATAACATCATTGATGTGGAAGGCCCGTGGGAATTTTACTGGAAAAGATTCATTGAGCCGGAAGAGTCCCGCTCCCATCAAAAAAAAGAAAGCGATGCCGTCGTGAGTGGATCGATCGCCTGGACGGATCTCTCCGTCCACGGAGAGCACCTCGGATCAGATGGGTTTGCCACGTATCGCCTGAAAGTACGGCTTCCAAGGGAATGTCCTCAGCTTGGCCTTAGCATAGCCCACCAGTTCTCGAGTTACCGCTTGTTCGTGGATCACAAGGAAATGGCCCGAAGTGGTATGCCCGGGACAACTGCGGAAAGCACGAACCATAGCCGCAAAGACAATATTGTATTTTTTCAACCAACGTCGCAAGACCTGGAGATCATGTTTCATGTCGCTAATTTCTATAATTATCGCGGCGGGCTTACCGGTGGGATTCAACTGGGCAGCTCTGAATCCATTCAGTCTAACCGCTACCGCCTGCTTGCATTCGACCTTTTCATGATCGGTTTCGTCTTCTCGATCTGGCTTTATCATCTGTTCATTTTTGTGCAGCGACCTGGTGAGAAATCGATCCTGTTCTACCTGCTGCTGTCCGGTTCTTTTCTCCCGCGAATGATGCTGCTCGATCAGAAGGCAATCTTCCTGCTTGTTGACAATGTCCCGCTGAACCTTCACATTAAAGTTCTGCACGGATTGAATGCCATTACGCCAACACTGATCGCGCTGTTTGTACGTTCAGTCTTGCCTTCGATGGTCAGTCGACGGATCGTGATTCTATTCTTCCTTGCATCGCTTCCTTATTATGCGACCTGGTTTCTTGCGCCGCAGGTCCAGACCAGAGCTGTCTTCTTCTACCTGTTTTTCGCAATGGCTATCGTGGTCATACCGACCAGTCGAATCATGATCGGTGGGATCAGGTATGGAACGCGCAGCGCCATCCTTCAGAGCTTCGGCATTCTGGCGTTTATTCTGATTCTCATGCTTGCGATCATCCTAACCTTCCGCGGCTACCGACCTGGGTACCTCGCAATGATCGCATTTGCCACATTGGCCTTCTTCCAGGCTCTGACGCTTGCCATCACTTACAACGAGAAAATCCGGCTAAACCACCGGATGTCGGAAAGACTGCGCGAAAGCGAGGAGGCTCTGGGGCAGCAACGGAAGGTGTTGGAGTTGAATCTGCATGACATGCTCGGCGGGAATTTGACCGATTTGAAAGTCTATGTCGAGCGCATGCAGCAGAAGTTCCCGCTCAGAGAATGGCCAACTGCAATAGAAAAGCTGAGAACCAAGATTTCGGCCACAATGCAGATGTTCCGCTCCCAGTTGCTCTTCATGGAGGATATGGAACTCGCTTCAAACGATCTGTTCACCGGCCTCCACATGATGATCCTGCGCCGCTATACAGACGCAGGCAGGGAGCTGGTATTCAAGATGACCGACACATCCGTTGGACATGAGTTGCAGTCACAATCGGTGCATTCATCGTGGATGCACATCTTCTTCCTGTTTCAGGAGATCTGCACAAATGATCTGAAGTATGGCATTGGAGAATCACACTGGAGCGTGACGCATTCCGGAGATCACCTCGTCATACGGCAGGAGAATCAGGTCGCCAGGGCAAAAGGAAATCCCGGTCCGGAGCAAAGCAAACGGATTGGGGACCGGGTCAACATTCTGCGCGGAACACTCATCCGCCAGGCAGATGGTGCGACTGCGCGGCTTGAAATTTCAATTCCGAAAGTCACAACGGAAGGAGCATAGGCCTGCCTGCTGCTTAAACAAACTCGACCGGTCTGATTACTTATAATCCGAAAAGTAGACGGCGGTTAATGAAGGAAATCGGAATATCTGAAGAGGACTGTGCACAATGGAGGACTTTACCCCAACCCGAACGAGAGGAAGTCATCAGCGGTTTCGCGATGTGGATGACAAGTTGAAGGGTAAAAGAGGCTTGACGGACATCAAATGACCTCTATCTTTTTCTGTGTGAAAGCGGTTTCCGAAATCGAGAGAGAAATTCGAGAACTACCTCAGGCCAAACAGTGGGAGTTGGTGAGCCATCTCGCGGATGAACTATGGTCTCATTGGGATACGCAAATTGAGTCTGATAGCGCGAAACGATTGAACAATTTGATCCTTGAAGCGCGTGCTGACATAACATCCGGCGAAGCAAAACCTCTGGATGAAATCCTCAACAACCCGTAAGTTCCGCGAAACATTCGCACGCTTGCCTTCTTCAGTTCAAACAAATAGCGCGGAAGCAATACAAACTCTGGCAAGAAAATCCCTCCCATCCATCTCTGCATTTTAAGAAGATTGGTGATGTCTGGTCGGTGCGAATCAATCTCGAATATCGAGCCCTTACCCTGATTGAAGGAGAGACAGTTTATTGGTTTTGGATCGGAAATCACAAGGATTATGATCGATTAATCGAATAGCTGCGCCTTAGGGTTGGGCCGTCCTCGACTAATGGACGAATATTTGATTTTGAAAACGACGTGTACACGCAGTTTTGGAGTCCGAAAAATGTTGTGCCCAGTGGGGGGACGAAAGTAGAACTTACGGTGGTTGAGCAGATAATTTTGGATTTCAAAGTCTGGATGGCGACCGCATAGCCAGTGGAAGGCGGAAAATCGCTCGGAGCAATGGCAAAGGTCTTAAATGAATCTAACATACCCACGAAGAACGGCGGGATCTGGCGGGCGAACACAGTTCGGAAAATTCTGAATAGAAAGTAGGAATCCTACAATCGGCCATTTTCTGAGAGAGCTACGGTCTAGACCGCAGCTCTCTCAGCGGCGCGCCCGTCTAGGGAGCCGGGCTCAACGTCATGAAAAATGGGAGTGGAAATAGATTTGCGGCGTATTGATTGCCGCTTAACGTTGTGTATTCTAGCTCCTCAAGTTGCGCGTCCCATTCCAGAGCAATCTCTAGGAGTTTGCGTTTCATGTTGTGGCGAACAGAGAGAATGCGCCCCTCCGCATCCTGTTTGTACACGACACCCTCAAAAACATCAAATACATTTTTGTAGTAGTACGGAAACCAGCCCAGGTCACACAATTCAAAGATCATTTGAATTTCCGCGCGTGTTATACCGTTATCACGGCATTCCTGAGTCATTGAAATTGCGGGTAAACCGTTTGGACTTCCATCTGCGATTTGAATTAGTAGAGAACGAAACGGATCGAAGTTGACCCGGATACTTCTGGATTCCCAGAATGCTTCCATTCCACCGAACTGATTGATTATTTTTTCTGCGACTTTCATTGCAAGCCCCCATTTTTTTCTTGCTCTCAAGATAGCCTCAGGAATACGATTGTCGAGAGATTTTGTGATTTTACTAAATAAATTTAATAAATATTATTAAGTAAT
>JAIOPQ010000112.1 GCA_021413825.1 Spirochaetia bacterium
TCGACTTCCAGGCCACGCTTATGCAGGCGATGACCCAGATATGTGATAATTGCATTCTTGGTTTCTGTGCGAGTTTTAGTGCTTTTGCGCCCTTCTTCTTCCAGTCGTTGTCTGAGTGATGTGGCTATCAGAGGTGAAAGGTTTGCAAGGAGGCGGAGTTCCGATTCTGGAAGTGCGGCATCACAAACAACACAGAGTACTCCCAATGTCTCTTTGGATTCGGAGAGCGGGACGATTACGGCACCGGGTCCTTTTGCGTCTGCTACTGGCATTATCTTAGCGAGCGCGTCTTCTGGTATCTCAAGTGTGCCGGATTTCAGCACATCTGGTTTCATTGTTGCAAGCGACGTTCCCATAACTGTCTGCGCCAGGGGAAAATAAGGATGAGCGGTTAACGTTAACCAATTATTGGAGTAGGCTTCCTCCAATCTCAAACGATCTTCTCCACGTAAACTGTAGGCGAACATCCGCTTGATGGGCATTCTCGCGCTCAGGCCTTTGCGCAGTTCTTCGAGGCGTGCTCTAAAATCTTCTACTTCAGCAAGCGCTCGGGCAAAATTGAACAGAATTACGCCTTCTTCTCGCGAGCCCTTTTCGCGACCCAGCGCCGATTGTAGCTCTTCGCCCAGTCGTTTTTCTTTGCCGCGCACGTTTGCAAGTTCAGAAAGGACAGACTCGCGTTCCTTGATTTCTTGCTGCACGTTTTGTTTGAGTTTTGCAATCTCTTCTGCCTGGCGCTCCAGCTTACCGTTTAGAACGCGTTTCTCCTCCTGGAGTCCCAGTACGTCCTGTTCCAGGCGTGATTCGCGTTCGCGATAGTGCCCCAGGTCCTTTGTAAGACCTGCAACGGTTGTTTGTAGTTGCTCTTTGTCCGACCGTAGGCCTTTGATTTCCGCGGTTAGACTTGCGATTTCTTCGTGCGTGAGCGTTAGTTCTTCAGCCTGCTGCTTTAGATCGCGATCGCGATTTACCAGAAGCTCTTCTACTGCCTTGATTTTCTTATGAGCTTCTGTGCGCTCTTCCTGGAGTTTATAGATTTCCTTGCGTGTGCCTTCGAGATCGCCTTCTACTCTTTTAGTCTTCTCTTCATTGCGTCTGAGTTCTGATTCAAGATTTTGCGCGCGCTTTCCCATCTCTTCCAGGGAACGATTCAGACCAGCGGTGTTTTCTCGGCTCTCTTCGAGCAATTTGTTCTTGTTTGCTATTTCAGATTGTAAGCGGTCAATCTCGCTCAGCTTCTTTTCAATTTCTGCTTTCAGGTTGGCCGACTGTTTCTCGCCAGAGGCCTTTACGTCCTGCGTTTCCTTATCTTTCTGATCGAGAATGCTTTGCAGTCTGGCAAGTTCCTGTGCCGCCCGTTTCTCTTCGTTTGCCAGTTTGGTTTTTTCATCTGCCAGATGGCTTGCCATCTCGCGATTCTTAGCTTCCTGAAACGATAGTTCCTTCTGCGCCTGTTCCTTTGCCTGTTTGAGTTGTTCTTCTAGCTTTGAGATTTCCTGGCGCAGACTCGTTGTTTGCTGATCAGTTGTGCGTTGCGCATTGCCTGCATCCTGCTCCAGACGCGCTTTGGCAGACTTGAGATCCCGCATTTCTTTTTCAGCTTCAGCGCGCTGGGTTTCAAGCTCACGCTTTTTGTCGTCGATCTGTTTTTGAAGTTCTGCTTCTTTCTTCGAGTGCTCCATTCCGGCTTCTTCGAGTAAGCGATCCCGAGCGCCAAGTTCTGCTTCGAATTTGGATTTCTCGTTCTGAATGGATTGAAGTTCCGCGCGGGCCTTTATGAGTTCAGCGTTGATAGATTCCTGGTTTTTCTGGCTGTCCGATTGTGCTGCTTCCAGAGAGAGTTCAAGCTCTGCTATACGGTCCGCCTGCTTTGCTCTTTCTTCCTGGATGGCCTTTTGTTTTGCCTGTTCGAGTTCAGAATTGCTGTTGCGCAATGTTTGAATCTCACGATCTGCGGCCTCTGATTTTTCTGTAACTGTCGCAAGCTGTTTTGTGAGATTTTCAACCTGTGCCGTTTCATGGTTCAGTTTTTCAGCTGTTTCTATTTTCGTGGATTCAAGGGACTGGATTCTCTCTTTGAGGTCTTCAGCTTCCGAGTTATGTTTCTCTGCCGCAGCCGTACGTTCGGCCTGATGTTTTGCGTTTAACTCTTCTGTTAGTGCGCGGCTCTGTTCTTCAAGTTCGCGCGAGTGATCCTTTGCCTGCTTTTGTAGATCGCGTAGCTGCGCTGCTGTATCAGCCTGTTTCTTTCTAAAAGATATCTGATGAAAATTGATTACTACAGGTGTCAGGAGAGGGGTGAGGGATTGTAAGACTTGAAGATCGCTTTTAAGATATGCTGGAGACGATTCACCTGCAGTGAGCGTTAGAATGGCAGGGCCATTTTCAGAAATGGAATGAACCTGAGCTACAAGCGCAGAGCCGCGTAACGTTGATTTTACCGGTTTTCCGTCTTCTACAAGAAAGACGGTTGCTTCTTTGAGTATTTGACCGGGCTCGGTTGCCGGGCCACTAAATTCCATGGTCTCAGAAACATAGCTCGATCCGGCGTGATGAACACCGACTAACGTTGCATTGTTGCCAACTCCAGTATGTAAATTGAGAGTCTCAAAACCAATGTGCTTTTTTAGAAACAGCGACATCTGATGAAATAAGGAGGGAATGTCGCTGGTTTCAGCTGCTTGTGTGCTCCAGAGTCTGAGTAGATCTCCTTTGGGGCTTGTTGATTTATCGGGGGTTTTGCTCTTCTCAGGTTTGATAGATGGCTTAACTGGTTTTGCCGGCGCGCGACTAACGGGCTTAGTGGCTAATTTCTTCTCAGGCTTTGCTGCGGCTTTTGTGGGTTTTGCCTTTGCCTTTACCGCTGGTTTTTTAACAGGTTTTTTTGCCATACTCAGGATTTCTTAATCAGAAAAATGCGCTGTTTCTTCGCTTTACGAAACAGTTTTCAGGCTACCTGACCGGGGAAGCAAAAACTGCTTTACGGGCAAAACTCTTTGCGAAGTCTTGCATTTTGGTCCACTTCTGGGGGCCAAATGGGGACTTAGCTCAGCTGGGAGAGCGTCTGCCTTGCACGCAGAAGGTCACCGGTTCGATCCCGGTAGTCTCCACATACTCTATGGCTGCAGATAATCTTAAAGATATTCGGCGAATGGCCAAAGAGTTTCTCTGGAAATCTCTCAACACAGATCAAATGAACTATGTGGCACGCGAAGCGGATCGCCGCTTTGACCTGGGACAGGTTTCTGGTTTTGGTCACAGCATTGTAGTTACGCGCCAGGTTGCAGCGGATGTGATCATCGATTTCTTCGCAAGCGAAGACCAATTCTTACATTTTTTTGCCACGTGTCTTTTCATGGAAGGGAAGAATGCAAGCGGTGGTGTAATCGCTTTTGTCAGTCCAGATCCAATCATCAAGAAATTAAAAGACAAGCAGTGGCTGTACGATCCGCGCGCCGGCCGGTTTTTTAAGAGCCAGAGCCAGACTCGCACGGCCGATTGGGGTTTCTTGCAGGCCGGTCAGGAATATGCCCTGACGTTTGGAAGTATCGACATCGTTGGTAGTTCAGCCCTTGCCCGTACAAACGTTCCAATTGATGTCGAAAGCACCCTTACTCGCCTTCGCGCATTTATCCAGGAACAGATTGAATCCAGGAATGGAAGAATCTGGTACTGGCATGGCGACGGTGGTGTGATGGCATTCCACGGATCTGACGGACCTGCTAGAAGCGTAACTACTGCTGTTGCAATCCTTTCGTATTTGCCACTTTTCAATGTGACTCAAAACGAACTCAGGCCCGAGAATGACGTAGCCTTGAGAATTGGAATACATTCCGGTCTTGCAACCTATCAGACAGACACAGAGAAGATTCTTAGTCCTGACATTAAGTTCACGGAAGAAATAGAAAAGACGTTTGCTGAGTCCAATAGCATTGCAATCACAGAGCGTGCTGCAAATTCACTTCCTCCAGAAATCCGCCGCGTATTCTCCATGTCAGGAGAGCTGGCCGGAAATAAAATTCTGATCTACAGGTCCATCTAATGCGCGCGTATGTTTTAGAGCCTGATACAAATCTTCAGGAATACTACAGAAACCTGCTGGGAACAGAGCTGCGCACCCTTGAACTAACGTTCGTCACATCGGTTGACGCGCTCAATCGAAAGATCGCAGAACATCCTTGCGACATTGTAATTACTGAATCATTTGCTGGAATGCCAGTACTGAGCCTGATCGAAGATCTAGCAGCGCGAAGAATTCCGGTTATCGTTGTTTCTGAAGAGTGCAATGAGCGACTGATCGTAGAATGTCTGAAGGCCGGAGCACTTGATTTTCTCTCCAAGAGAAATATCAAACTGGGGCTGCTTCTGGATTGCGTGCGTCGCGCATTTCTCGAGGCAGATCGTTGGAGTGAAGCGCGCGGAATTCTTGAAACCCTTCCGGCTCGACCTGAATTCATCAAAGCTACTCATACAATGCGCGGGGCTATTGCAGTAGAGCAGGCTGAAGTCAGGCGCGCGCGCATGCGTTCTGCAATCGAAACAACCGATCAATACGAAGAGGGAAAATCGTACGATCTTACGTTTGTATTTGTTCAGATTCAGTTCCCTGAATCGCTGAATCGGGGCGGAGATGAAGCGAGAGCAAACAAAATCATAAACGATACGCTGGACAGAGTCACAGCTCTCCCTGCTAAATACGGCGGTCAACTCTGGGTCCGTAGGCGCGATGGTGGAATCTTTGTATTTAATTCAGATCGCATATTGCCGGCATTGTTTTGCTGTCTGGAAGCCCGTGGGTATTTGAATCTGGTAAGTCTTACAACTGAAAATCTTTACGATTCAATTTCAGTGAACATGTCACTTGTCTCCGGGATGACCGTTTACAAAAAAAACATAGGCGATATCCATAGCGATGCGCTCAACCTTGCAGCTCACCTTGCCATTCAGTATCCAAAGCAAAACACCATCTTGATTCCAGCAAATGACCTTGAAGGCCTCAGCGAACGGGCAAGAAAATACTTCTTCCGCGGTGAAATGTTTGAAGGGCGCCAGATCTATCTTTACGAAAAAGTAGTAGGGTGACGCGAGCGGATGGGCGTGTAGTCCGCTGAAAGTGGAAACTCAAGGCGCGCAACTGTTCCACCTTCTTTTTTATACACTCTAAAAAACGAGGGATCAAATCCCAGATCACGAATCAGTAACACAATCATCGCAAGCCCGAGGCCTTTACCTTCTGTTTCATCAGCAAACTGAACGCTAAAATCAATGATGTCTTTCATCTCACGCGTGCTTGCAAGCTTGGCGCGAATTCTCCGTTCTTCTTCCGGATGCAAATTCGCATTATTCTCTACAAAGATCAAAAGTCGTCTGTGGTTTAGATCAATGTCGATTGTAACGCTCAGCCCTAGATTTTGAAATGCACTTGTATATTCTTCCTCTGGAACAGAGTTATAGTAAACCTTGAATTCATCTATGTGCAGGCGATAATCTTCGGGATCGGTTAGGTCGTATTTACGATCTTTAAAGAATACCCGTTTGAGATTTGCTTTAACAGCGTTTCCAACTAGCTCCATTACTACGTAAAATAAAGTAAGTGCCAGGCTATCGATCTTGAGTTTGCGCTCTAGATCTTCAAATGTCTGACGCAGTTGTGCCTTGGCCTCTTCATTGAGTGCCTGGATGCGGATGGTTCTTTTTTCTTCAGGCATTAACTTCCTACAGTTACACTGAGTCCGTCTACAAGCATGTAAGGCGCAGTGGAACCGCCAAAAATTTGATGTGCCCGGCTCGCGGCCAGCGGGTTTTTGAGCATCTCAAATAAGTTTCCTGAAATCATAACTTCACCAGCCGGGCGCAGGACTCCATTCTCTAACCAGAACGAATTCTTGGCAACTCCGGAAAACTCTCCGGAGATTGGATCATCGTTTCCGCTGAAGCGCACCAGGAGTAATGCTTTCGGAATAGCCTGGAGTAATCCTTCGTCTTTGATTCTAGAGATTTCTGGTCCGGCTTCAAACGACGGATTGGAGAAGCCTATTGCGGGTATACTGCCGGCCGAGCCGCGTGCGTTTCCCGTGGGAGCAACACCACCCTTCTTTGCCGTAAAACAATTGTGCGCAAGGAATTGAAGCTCACCATTTTTCACCAGATCGTGTCGCGAAGTTCTAACGCCTTCGCGGTCGTATGCAATCCATCCCTCCGGCCGATTTAGATCCGTTGGATCTTCAAATGCATTCAGACCCCGATGCGCAATGAGCTCCCCGAGCTTCCCGGTCCATGCGCTGGTTTTGTCCTGATGCATTCTAGCATTGCAATTGGTAAGAATCGCAGTCTGAAATAAGTCGCTTACAGCCCGCGGATGAAGAAGCACAGCTCCGCGATACGATTCACCACTCTGTGGATTAAGGCTATCGATTAGCCCCTTCTTGAAATCGACTCCAGTTTTTCTAAGAGCTTCTTCCACTCCACGTAGTTGTCTAACAGTTCCGCCATCGTAATCAAAACTCGTAACCTGATCACCCTCGCGTGCCATCCCCATTGCAAACCAGTCAAGCGTTGAAATTCCCCATTCCGCCAGCAGTCCGTTTGAATTCATGACACAGTTCAAAGAGAATTGAACGCCAATTTCTGCTCTATCTATGCTGATTCTTGAGTCTTCCGTAGCAGCTTCGATTAGAATTGAAAGATTCTTGATTGCAGTTTCTGGATCCATTGCAAGCAGGGCCGGGTCCAGGTGAAGGCTGTTTTCTATTGTGATCGATGAACTATTTTGCGGAGCGATTGAATGAAAGTCTGAGGGCAAGGCGAGTTTTGCGAGATCCATTGCTTCGCGTGCACTTTCAGACAGCTTTCCGTTTGCCTCGTTTGTAGATACAAATCCCATTCTTCCGTTTTCAATTGTGCGAATTCCAATGACCCGATCTGCGGTTTCAGCCGCGACTGAGTAGTCGTTTCCCTCAAAGATGATACGCATTCTTGATTCGTAGTGTGCCGCAATTTCATTCTGGCCATTTGGCCTGAGGGTTTCGAGTAGTTCTGCACCAATATCGCGAAGGCTTTTTGTAATCTTTGTGGGGTCGTTCACTGAGCACCACCAATCAAGATTTTGCAACGAATATACGGTCCTCCTGCATCCACCTTGGCCGGTTGGCCTTTGCCACAATGGCCGCTTCCCAGGTCCCATCTAAAATCCGAGCTCACAGCATCAACGGATCTGAGCACGTCGAAAGCATTTCCTGATACCGTAACTTTTTGCACGGACTCTGCTAAGTTTCCACCTCGAATAGCCCGCACGCGCGAAGCCCCGAACATAAACTCTCCGGTAGCGTCCGCCTGGCCACCTTCCGGTCCTTCGATATAGTATCCGGAATCGATTCCAGAAATCATGTCCTCGAGGCGGTCCTCTCCCGGAGCAACGTACGTGTTTCGCATGCGAATGAGAGGTTCGTCTGAAAACTCCCAGGCCCTGGCATTCCCTGTGGGTGTAACCCCAAACTCTGCTGCACTCTCGCGGTTATGAAGATAACTGACAAGTTTCCCTCGATCAATGATCGTAGTTTTGCCGGCAAATACTCCTTCATCATCTACTGGAATCATTCCGCCTGCATGATCTCTAATTTCACTTTTACCACTGTCGCATAACGTTACGAGTTCTGACGCAACCATCTGCCCCATCATGCCCTGGGCTACAGACCCGCTTTTTACAAAATCAGCCTCCACAGTGTGTCCAATCGCTTCATGGCTCAGTAATCCAACCATTGCAGGTGACAAAATTACAGTGTGGGTTCCGCCTTCTGGGCGCGGCGCATCAAGGAGATCGATTGCATTCTTTGAAGCCGTTTCAATGAAGCTGTCGAGTGGTCTATCCTGGAAAAGACACTGCCATCCGCCACTGACACCTACAGAATCAAAGCCGCTTGAAACATGACCGCCAGATTCTGCAAATGCAGAGAATCGAAATTCCGGGCGAACTGTTTTGATGACGCAATTGGCCCCATCAGACGTTATGATAATTTTCTCTTCAAAGATTTCTGCGTACTGGCAATGAGCTGACTCGATTCCTTTCTCTGCGCGAATGCGCGATTCACTCTGACTTACAGTTGCAAGCTTCTCTTCGAGGAGCATATCGTTCAGTTCTTGATAGCCATCGAGCTCGAATTCGCCGCGCGCCAATTGAGCCAGAGCAAGGCTGGCCTTATGTTTTTTCCTGGATGCAAGGGAGCGCGCCATTGTTTCTGCCTGCTTGAGAGCCCTTTCAAGCGAACCTCTATCAGAAAGCGAGCTTGCAGCAAACCCCCAGACGCCCTGGATTAGAACACGAATGGCCGTGCCCTCAGTGCGTTTGATGCTCAGATCGGTGATTTCACTTTTTCGCACCGCAATGGTGCGCGATTTCTTCTTATGATGTCTGACTTCTACAAATCCATCTATCAGGCTGCAAAGTCGGCTCAGCTCTTCTCTCAGTTCCACGGGCTAAGGAAGGTGGAGGTACGCGAAACGTAAAGGTAGAAAGCGAATGATTCGGACAAAAAA
Organism: Spirochaetia bacterium; assembly: GCA_021413825.1. GTDB lineage: Bacteria > Spirochaetota > Leptospiria > Leptospirales > Leptonemataceae > JAEUSB01. The sequence goes on from JAIOPQ010000112.1 coordinate 8,533, forward strand.
AAAGCCGGGACGAATCCCGGCCGCTTTTCAAGAAGTCAACTCAGGCTTTTGCGCCGGATACAGTTCTTGCAGCACCTGCGACAAAATCGCGTGCTTTGATTGCGCCTTCGGAATAGTCTGAAGCGCCTTTGTATTTAAGATCTTCGTATGTTTTGCCGGCGTTTGCGACAACTTCGTCGATTGATTTTTGAACAGAAGCTACGCTCCCTTGAACCGAAGCAACGGCATCAGAAACGGTTTCTTCGCCAGCTTTGATCAGGCCCAGCCCAGCATTGAAGATGTCTACTACAGTGTGTTGGATCTGTTTCATTGGTATTGAACTCCTTCGCTTTATGCGATGCACCATGATTTTAGTGCGACGCACTAGCGTCAAGTCGGAAAAGAAATTTTTTCCCAGACCCCGAGTTTCTACGCAGGGATGTTCGATCGGATTTTCTGGCAGAGGCACAGCAAGCGAGCGGTGACATCTGTATATAGCGAGCCTTTCAGACGCGCAGAAACTTTCTTAAACTTGACGAGTTCAAACAAGCTCTCAAACCAAACCCTTGAGCTTTCGAACGAGCATCCTCCAATCCGTTGGGCAGTCGCTTACCAGCGATCAGATCGAATTTTTGGCCCGTGAAGTTGACAAGGACTTCGACCTCAGCCGTGTATCAGGTTTTGGTTCGAGCATCCGCGTGCCGCAGCAGGTTGCGGTTCGTTGCATAGGTGACCATTTTTCCGCCGATCGAGATCTGCTCGCCTTTCGTTCGCGCGTGCTTCGGGCAGAAGGAACATTTCTAACCGGTATGCAGGTTGGCCTGAAGGGCAAAGCAACTCTACTCGAACTTCTTGAATTGCAGGGTTGGAAGTTTGACCGGCAGATGGGCCAGTTCATTAAGGATCAGTCCTCAGAGCGCACGGCAGATTGGGGCTACATGGTGGAGGGGCGCGAATATCATCTGAGCTTTGCCGCTCTGGATGTTGTTTCAAGTTCTGAATTCGGTGCTAACGAAGCAAATGTATTCGCCGCACTGCGCGAGTACATACGGAACTACGCCGAAGTCTGGAATGGAAGACTCTGGAGCTGGATGGGCGACGGGGGAATGGTTGCATTTCATGGCGCGGATGCAGTCAATCGTTCTGCGATTTCCATGATGGCTGTCCTTCTGAATCTTCCAGTTTTCAATATCAAATATCTTCCCGGTGGCCCAGAACTTCGACTGCGCATAGGCATGCACTATGGAACAGCTACCTATAAGCATCCTGTGAATGAAATTTTCTCAAACGATCTGCGTGTTGCGCAAAAACTTGAATCAGATGTCTGCGAACCAAATCGAATGGCGATTTCCAGTTCTGTGTATACGTTTTTGAAACCGGAACTATATCCGTGGTTTCAACCGGGCCCCCGGCTGGACCAGCTCGATACATTCAAGCTAACGCGAGTAATGGAATGAGCGAAAATAATCAAACAATCGCAATCGTGGATGACGATCCTGTCTTGCTTGAGATACTACAGCGAGCCATGGCCGGGTATTTCACTATGCCGATTTTGATTTTCCCGAGCGGCGAAGATTATCTTCAATTCTTTGAAAAGAATAAACCAGCCATAGTGCTTCTGGATGCCGGACTCCCCGGGATTTCTGGGCTTGAGTTGCTTGGCAAGATCCGTGAAGTCTACTCGAGGGCTGAACTTCCAGTGATTTTCATCTCTGCCGATGCGGATTCAGCACACGTAGTGAAAGTGCTCGAAAGCGGTGCAAACGATTTTACAGGGAAGCCCCTTGATTTGCCCGTGCTCGCGGCCAGGATGCGAGTTCATCTTTCGATACCCGCAACGCTCGCTAAACCGGCGCCTGCGCCGGTCGGCCAGCTGGTTGAGGGACAGAAATATCGCCTAACGTTCCTGTATTGTCAGGTCGCAGTGGATCGCACATTTGCTGCCACCCGCCAGGGTTCTGACGTCCAGGGAGCTTTGACTCGCTTGTTTGACATTTACAGCAAAACAGTTGAGCGTTACAAGGGGCAACTGTGGCTCAGAAAAGATGACGCTGGCTTCTTTGTGTTTCAAGGGGACGACCTCACTGCTGCCTTGATGTGTGCTCTGGAACTACTTACAACGAATATCATTCATGAAATTCTAATGGATCGATCCCAGGTGCTGGTGATGAATCTAGGAATTGATTTTGGTGAAACTGTGTATCGGGCGGATCCCGCAATACTGCAGAGCGATGCTCTCAATCACAGCGCTCATCTGGCAAAGACAGAGGGCCGTGGCAAGCTACGTATCTCAAAGCGATTTTATGAGCAATTGTCGCAAGCGGGCCAGCGGTATTTCAGAGAAAGTGGCGACCATATGCTACACAGGTCCATCGTAGAATAAACTGAACCGTTGAGGTCTGGGCTTACTTTAGCATAAGCTGCCGAATTGCCCGTTGCAACCCACCCATTGTGAGTGGATACATTGGAATTGCATCTGCGATGGCTGAAATTGTTTCATGCGACCAGCCGCGTTCCGGTTCTGGATTCAACCAGACCATATGGGGAAAATGCTCGCGCATATCCTTGATTCGCTCATAGGCGCTCTGAACATTTCTTTGATTTGCTTCTTCTTTCTGCCTGGCCTTGTAGTAGTATTCAAAGAACGCGTGGCGTTTATCAAACAGTTCGTAGGGGTTCATGCAGGCATCGCCCGCAAAAATGATTCTGGTTTCGCGATCATATTTTTTATAAAGATCATCAATTGAAATAGATTTGCTGAACCAGGAATCTTCAAACACAAATTCATATAGAGCATTGTGAAAGTAGTAGTGTTTGAACTCACGGAAATGTTGAATTTTTGAGGCGGCTGTAAAGAGTCTGCTAACGGTTCCAGCATGCGGTGTCATACTCCCGCCAACGTCCGTTAGGAGTATTACCGTTAGGCGATTTTTGCGTGAGCGCTGAAATACTGCAGTTGGATCGCCACCGTTTTGGCTGGTTCGTTTAATACTCTCCGGTAAATCAAACTCAGGACGACCTTCGCGCCGCAAATCACGCAGTTTTCTGAGCGCGATTCTAAACCCGCGCACGCCAATTCTTTCTTCATCGCTGTATTCTCTGTAACGCCTTGCTTCCAGTGAATCAATGGCAGAGCCTGAACGGCCTGTTCCACCAATGCGCACACCGGAAGGATTCTCGCCGGAATGACCAAACGCCGATACGCCTCCAGTTCCAATCCATTTGTTCCCGCCATCATGGCGCTCGGTTTGCTCACGCAGGCGTTCTTGGAGTTCTTTCCAGAGTTGCTCGGGTTCATAATTCGGGCCATTCTCGGCAGCGCTGCGCTCGCGGGCCAACTGAAGCCAGTCGTCCAGGAGCCTTCTAAATGCATCTTCGTTTGCGATAACATTGCGGAACAACTCGGCAAAAACTCGATCAAATCGATCAAAGAATTTTTCATCCTTGGTCAGAGTCGATCTCGCAATGAAATAGAAGCGTTCCGGAGTAATTGGAATTTCTGCCTTCCCATACCCGTCTAGTGCCCGTAACAAATCAAGGAACTCACCCGTACCGCAGGGAATTCCGGCCGCGCGCATCTTAAAGAAGAAGTCTAGAAACATAGCTCACAGTCGAGCCTTGATGAGGCGCATGTCTTCTTCGTTCTTGATCAGGCTTCCTGGTGCTGGAATTCTACCGTCTTCCAAATTTAAGCCCTGATGAATCAGAATTCTAAGCCAGTCGATTAATTCCGATGTAGATGGTTTCTTTCTCAGCTCGTTTAGATTTCTAAGCTTGTAAAACATTGTGAGCGCCGCGTCCATGAGGCTGGTCTCGAGATCCGGGAAATGTTTTTTCACAATGATCTGCATGAATTGAGGGTCAGGAAAATCAATGTAATGAAAGATGCAGCGACGCAGGAATGCATCAGGAAGTTCTTTTTCATTGTTTGAGGTAATGATTGCAAGGGGTCTTTGCTTTGCTCGTACGCGCCTGCCGGTTTCAGTAATTACAAATTCCATTTGATCCAGTTCAAGAAGTAGATCGTTTGGAAATTCCGAGTCTGCTTTATCGATTTCATCTATTAAAACAATGCATGGCTGATCGCTGTCGAATGCCTGACCAAGGGGCCCTGGTTGAATATAGTTCTCGATGTCCTTTACTTTTTCTGATGATTCAGCAAACCTTGAATCGTTTAAGCGAGTCAAGGCATCATAAAAGTACAAGCCATCGCGCGCCTGTGAAATGGATTTGATGTGCCAGCGAAATAGAGTGCGACTGCGACTCTCAGCCATGGCTTCTGCGAGCAAAGTTTTTCCTGTGCCAGGTTCTCCCTTGAGGAGTAGGGGGCGCTCTGTGATTTCTGCTACCCGGACTGCCTCTTCAAGCGCCGGTGGAACTACATATTGATTGGATTTCACTGTGGGTCTACTGTTACGCCTGTCTGCTTTTGAATGAAGCGAGTGAGGCGTTTTCTAGTTTCATTTGATATGGTTGTGAACTCAACGCCCGTGTCAAACAGTTGATCATTTTCTTCGTTCACTCTACACCAGGCAACCTGTCCCTGACAGAGCACGCGAATCTTGTCTTCCTTTATGTAGAAATCAATACTGATGAGCATACCTTTCTTGAGCTCGCGACGGCCCTGCATGCGCACACCGAGTTCAGAAAGATCAGTCAGCCTGGTTTCAAAACGACCCGATTCAGTCCAGCCCGTGTAGTTCATTTTCATATCCGTGGACATTCGATTGCCTTCGCGGATTTTAGATTTGTGAATCGTTTTTGGTTTGTGCAGATCGACCATTGCACCGTTGATTTTTTGAACGGTGGTCTCAAAGAAAAACTGGTTCTTTTCGACTTTGAATTCTACAACGATCTCAGCGCCAAGAGTTAGTGGAGCAGACTCGCCCATGAACAATACGATGCTGTCTTTTGCAATTTCTTTCAATTGGCCCTGGTATTTCAGGCCCTCATCGTTGTTCTCCACGGGGCAGACACTAACGGGCAGGTTTTTTTGGAGCGCAAGAGCCATTTCAAACAAGGAGGACGACCCAGGCCGGTATCTGTCAAGGATTCATGAATGAGTTGATGCCTGGTCGAACTCGTAAAAATTCGAATCATGTCACTGTGGTCTCCCTCAGCCGAGCGAATCGCCTCCTCGCAAATGGCCGCCTTCCAGGCAAAAATTCAGCAGAAATACAACGTATCGCTGCCGGACTATGAATCGTTACATCGATGGTCCGTGGAAAATCTGGCGAAATTCTGGGGGGAGATCTGGGATCTCGCGGGTATTCGCGCGTCTGTTCCATACAAAGAAATCATTGATGATCCAGGGCGCATGCCGGGAGCCAGATGGTTTAGCGGTGCGCGGTTGAACTTTGCTGAGAATTTGCTCCGGTTTTCAGACGATAGAGTGGCGCTTGTGTCAGCTAACGAGTCTGGTGTGCGTGCGCGGCTAACGTATCGCGATTTGCAGACGCAGGTTGGATCGCTTGCGGCGGGAATGCGTGCGCTTGGAATAACATCTGAAAGCCGCATTGCCGGATTCGTTCCCAATATTTCAGAGACAATCGTTTCCATGCTCGCTGCAACTTCAATCGGCGCGGTTTGGAGTTCAAGTAGTCCGGATTTTGGGATCGATGCGGTGCTGGATCGTTTTAATCAGATCCAACCCGAAATTCTAATCACGGCCGATGCCTACTGGTTCAAAGGAAAAAAGATCGATTGCCTTGCTCGCGCTAATGAGATTGCAAATCGAATCCAATCAATTAAGACCATCATTGTAATTGGCTATGCCGCAGACAGGCCAGACCTTTCCGGTTTTTCAAAACGAGCGGTTCACTTTATTGATCTTGTGGCCCAACCGGCTCCGCTTGAATTCGCGCAGCTCCCATTTGATCATCCAGTTTACATCATGTATTCGTCCGGCACAACGGGCCTGCCCAAATGCATGGTGCAGGGACCGGGAGTATTATTAAATCACTTAAAAGAGTTGGTCCTGCACACAGACCTAAGGCGCGATGATACGATTTTCTATTTTACAACCTGCGGATGGATGATGTGGAACTGGCTTGTAAGCTCGCTTGCCATTGGCGCCAAACTTGTGTTATTCGATGGAAATCCGTTCCATCCTGAGCCTGGTGTGCTGCTTGATCTTGCAGAGAAAGAAGAGATATCTGTGTTTGGAACAAGCGCGAAATATTTGTCCGCATTGGAAGGTGCCGGAGTGATTCCGCGTGAAACCTTCGATCTAAAATCGATTCGCACAATTCTGTCTACGGGCTCGCCGCTTTCGCGCGAAAGTTATCAATATGTGTATCAAAAAATTAAGTCAGACGTTCAGCTCTCAAGTATTTCAGGTGGAACGGATCTAAACGGGTGCTTTACTCTTGGGAATCCAACGCTCCCCGTATTTGAGGGAGAGCTGCAATCGCGCGGACTGGGAATGGCAGTTGAGGTCTGGGATGATTCTGGAAAATCGGTTCTAAAAGAAAAGGGTGAGCTTGTGTGCACCAGAGCTTTCCCTTCCATGCCGCTTTTTTTCTGGAACGATGTGGACGGCCAAAAATACCACAAGGCATACTTCGATATGTTTCCAGGAATCTGGCGCCACGGTGACTTTGCCGAAATCACTGAAAACAACGGCATGATCATCTACGGGCGATCAGATGCAACCCTCAATCCTGGCGGAGTGCGAATCGGAACTGCCGATCTCTATCGCGTGATTGAAACCTTTCCGGATATAGAAGACAGCGTTGTAATTGGCCAGGAATGGGACAATGATCAGCGCGTAATTCTGTTCGTGAAAATGAAAAATGGAACGTTAACCGACGATCTAAAATCTGAAATCTCAAAGAAGATCAAGGATACAATTTCTCCCAGGCATGTCCCGGCCTTCATATTTCAGACTCCAGATGTTCCCTACACAAGGAATCTCAAAAAAGTGGAGCTTGCAGTCAAGCGCACCGTGCAGAACGAACCTGTGACAAATCGGGACGCTCTGATCAATCCTGAGTGTCTGGAGTATTTCAAGAACATACCGGAGCTTCAGAAATGAATATTTACGACCTTCCACTTCGTCCCCGCAGGAATCGTCGCACAGAAGCGATTCGTTCACTTGTGCGCGAGCACGGTGTCCTTGCATCCGACTTGATTCAGCCAATGTTTATTTGTGAAGGCAAGAACCAACGCGAGCCAATCGCCTCTATGCCTGGGATTTCAAGACTGTCAATGGATCTGGCTGTAGAAGAGTGCAAGATTCTGAGCGACCTTGGAGTGAACGCTGCCGCATTGTTCCCCGCAATCTCTGATTCAAAGAAGGACAAATTGGCCAAAGAATCAAAGAATCCAAATGGGCTTTTGCAGAACGCAATTCAGGCAATTAAGTCGGCTGTTCCGGGGTTCTGTGTAATCACAGATGTTGCAATGGATCCCTATAGTTCAGATGGTCATGACGGATTTGTGAATGAAGACGGTGAAATCGTAAATGATGAAACGTTGCCCATACTTGCCAGCATGGCTGTTGCGCAAGCCAGGGCAGGCGCAGATATTGTAGCCCCATCAGACATGATGGATGGGCGAGTAAGTGTGATTCGCGAGGCACTGGACGAGAACGGATTTACGAATGTTGGAATCCTTGCCTATGCAGCCAAGTATGCATCGTCCTTCTATGGGCCCTTTCGCGATGCGCTTTCAAGCGCTCCCAAATCCGGGGACAAAAAAACGTATCAAATGGATCCCGGAAATGTACGCGAGGCATTGCACGAGGTTGAACTGGACATCAATGAAGGAGCGGACATTGTAATGGTTAAGCCGGGCCTGCCATACCTGGATGTCCTTAGAGCAGTTGCAGAAACTTCAAGCGTGCCCGTCGCTGTGTACAATGTTTCGGGAGAATACGCAATGCTTAGAGCTGCATCTGAACGCGGCTGGATCGATTATAAAAAAGCCGTGCTTGAGACGCTCCTTGGGTTTAAGCGGGCTGGAGCGGATATGATTCTTACGTATCATGCTCGTGAAGCTGCTGAGTGGATGGGAGGGAAGTAATGGCGGATGTAATTGTTATTGGTGCAGGTCTTGCTGGTTTAAATACGGCACGTCTATTAGCCCGATCAGGTAAGAAGGTAATCGTACTTGAAGCTCGGGATCGGGTAGGTGGACGCACAGAATCTCAGAAACTGGGGCGGGGGATTGTCGATGTTGGAGCCCAGTGGGTTGGTCCAGGTCAAAATCGTTTGCTTGAGCTGGCTCGAAACTACGGCATTCCAATATTTCCTCAGCATACCGGAGGGAAGCAAATCCTGGCGCTGGGAGATCAAATATCTACGTATACCGGCACAATTCCTTCTATCCCCATTCATGCCCTCGTTGAATTACATTTGCGCCTAACGTCTATTGAAAAACAATGCAAGACGGTTTCACGTGAGGAGCCCTGGACTTCAAAAAAATCCCCGGAATGGGACTCAATCAGTGTTGAAGGTTGGAAACAGCGCAATATCCTTACGTCAGGGACTCGTTCGAGCATTGACGCTGCAGTTCGTTCCATCTTTGCATGCGAGCCGTCTGAGATTTCCTTCTTGTATTTCATGCATTATTTGCATTGCGGCGATGGCTTTATGCGCCTGGCGGATGTAAAGAATGGAGCGCAGCAGGATCGATTTCTGGGTGGAGTGCAGCAAATTTCCCTGGCAATGGCGCGCGAACTTGGAAAATCTCTCAAGCTCAAATCTCCGGTGCGACGAATCAACCAGAGTAAGACAGGCGTAGTGGTTCACACGGATCGCGGTCGATTTGAAGGAAAGTTTGCTGTCATTGCAATTCCACCCATCCTTGCTTCCCGCATTGAATTTGATCCGGGACTTCCGGCGAATCGTAACGCCCTGAATCAGCGGATGCCCATGGGTTCAGTCATCAAATGTTTTGCGCTGTACGATCGACCATTCTGGCGGGATCGTGGCTTCTCTGGCGAAGTTGTAAGTGATGGTCCCTGTGTGCGCCTGACGTTTGATGGAACGGTTCCCGATTCTAATCAGGGCGCAATCGTTGGCTTTATTCCAGGAGAAACCGGGCGCTACTGGTCTACCCGCACTCCAGACGAAAGACGGAGTGCCGTTCTCAAGGATTTTGCACGCTTTTTTGGTCCCGAGGCCCTCGGGCCCATGCAATACATTGAAAAGAACTGGATTGCAGAAGAGTTTAGCGGTGGATGCTATGCGGGACTCATGGGACCAGGTGTGATGACATCGTTTGGATCTACAATTCGCGAACCGGTTGGACGCATTCACTGGGCGGGAACGGAAACAGCGACAGAATTTACCGGGTATATGGAAGGTGCTTTGCAATCTGGCGAACGCGTATCCAGTGAGATTTTACGGCGCGGACGTTAGTCGACAATACTATATTTCAAAATATGCGTGGAGTCCTTAGATCTCTGACCCTTTGTTTACTATAATGTTGGATCCCTCCGCGAAGAAAACGGAACTGGGTTTTGCTGTGAGCGGTTCCAGGAATTCTTTGCCGTAAGCACGCTCGATATCAACGTCGACCCTGGGATCCCTGGCCTGAAGTACGCGCCATTCAGGATGTTCCACTTTGTATTCAACTGTCTTGCCCTGTTTGCTTTTTGAATACCCATAGTAATGTTCAATGATGAACTGTTCCGTTGAATCCTGGATAGGATATGCTGGACTTCCAGCGCATGTAGCTCCAAGCAAATTCTTTCTTTGATCCGTCCAGGAATATGCAACGCGTCCGTTCAGTCTAAGCGAACTGTTTTGCAAATCCAGAATGTGTTCCATTGGATGGCAGACGTAACGCTCACCGTAAATCTCGCGCGCCACGTATGCAATTGCAGCCCGCGGAACGATCTCTTTGATAAAGCAAACGCCGCGCCTTACTTCACCGTCAACCTTGCGCCTAACATAATATCTCAGGTTTATCTCTTCAAAGTTTCTATGAAATGGAATTGGAAGTTTGCCAAGCAGCTTTGTCCCGAGGAACATGAAACCAACCAGACTAACGTAGTGCTGTCCGTTATGCGAATCGAGTTCAACCCCGGCTGGTATGTGGGGTTTGAGTATTTCTGGGTTAACTTCGTAATTGATGAGGAGCAGATGCCGCCATTCAGCAGTAAGGAATGCGCTGTTTCTTTTTTTTTCCTGACCCATCAAATTTTTCCAGATATGTGCATTAGATTTTTTCCGTCAAACGTCCGGTAGAAGCAACTTTTTCTGTAGTCACCGTTGGATTTGCGCGTATGGCAAGCGCCAGATCCTTCCAGTCGCACAAGGAAGAGAAGCGAGTTTTGTTCGCAGTTCACTCGGGCTTCTATCAAGTGCAGACGATTGCCAGATGTATCGCCTTTGACCCAGAGTTCATTTCGCGTCGTGCTCCAGAAGGTGACGATCCTGGTTTCGAATGTCTTTGCCAGAGCGATTTGGTTTACAAAGGCTAGAATCAGGACTTCTTTTGACTCAGCATCCTGGACCACCACAGGGATTACCTGCGTGGAGCCAACCGATCGAGCCAGCTTTTCAAAATCAAGCGCAGGCGTTAATCCCTCTTCGATCTGTTGCATTCTGCCAGAGGAAACACTGACCCCGGCCGGGGCATCCGAAATTCTGGTCGTAAAAGTTACGCGAAACAAAAAACCTTACCCGTGGAACTGACCCTGAAGCGCACGGAGAAATTTCAAGGCAGCGTAGCCCTTCCTGGCTCAAAATCGATCGCGAATCGGGCACTGCTTCTGGCTGCTGTTTGCGGCGGCAAAACTGAGATCACCGGGCTTCCGGATGCCGAAGACGTTGAGGTACTTCTTCGCAATTTGCCGACCCTCGGAATTCGAACTGAAATTTCTGAGAATTTGGTTTTAGTCCATGGGTGTAACGGTCCGTTTCCAGTGGAGTTTGCAAGCCTCAGGCTTGAGAACGCGGGCACGGCTTTGCGGCCGCTCGTAGCGCTGCTGTGCGCCGGTCATGGGAATTTTACAATCGATGGAAACGACCAGATGCGTAATCGTCCAATTGGAGATCTAGTGCGCGGCCTTGCACGACTCGGGATTAATATTACAGCGATCGAAAAAACCGTTTTGAACAAAACTGATCTGTACCCGCCCGTTAAGATACAGTCCACAGGATTTCCAGGCGGTGAGACTGTGCTTTCCGGCGCAGTATCAAGCCAGTTTATTTCTGCATTTCTTCTTGCAGCACCCTTTGCTCGGAAACCTGTTCGCCTTGTCATTGCTGAGGAGCCAGTCAGCAAGCCATACATCGACCTTACAATTCACATGATGCAGGAATTTTCTGTGCGCATTAGTCGCCGGGGCTATGCGGAGTTTGAAATCGAGCCGCAGCAATACAAAACCCCTGGGGTGTATCGTGTAGAAGCTGACGCAACTGCTGCCACATATTTCATGTCTCTGGGCGCCCTTGCGGGACCTGTGACTATTTCATCGCTTGGCCGGGATTCAGCACAGGGGGACGTTAAGTATGCTAATTTGCTTCGGCAGATGGGGGCGAACGTTGAGCATTCCGGTGATCGTATAACGGTGCGTAGAGGAACGCTCAACGGAATTGATATTGATATGAACGATATGCCAGACGCTGCCATGACACTTGCAGTACTCGCCCTATTTGCAAAAGGAACTACAACAATCAGAAATATAGCAAACCTTCGTGTAAAAGAGTCTGAGCGGATTCGCGGACTTGCAACTGAACTTACTAAGCTCGGGGCAGAAGTCGAAGAAGGTGAAGATAGTTTAACTGTTCATCCGCCGGCACAACTAAAACCGGCGCGAATAGAAACCTATAAGGACCACAGGATGGCCATGGCATTTTCGCTTGCCTCATTTGGTACAGACGTCACCATTCTGGACCCGGATTGCGTGCGTAAAACATACACGCATTATTTCCGCGATTATTTCGCGGTTGCAGGGCAACATGGAAGACCTTGATGCACTCATTGAGCTTGAGGACGGACACTTCATCGTAGACTCCGCTTCTGGTCGAGCCTTGCTCATTGTCTATCCGCCTGGTTCCAAAGGAAAAGCAGTCCGTTTGTCCGACGTGCTTGCCCGATTGCATTTGTTTGGAGTTCACGGATTCAAAGAACTGGTTCTTGAGGCAATCGTAGATGATGCAGACGGCCAACCGCATGACATTGGAGTATTTCCGGAGCCTGACGCAGTTGACGCAAAAATTGAAATTGAAATATCTGAAGATGGAATGGAGGCCACGGCCGTCATTCAGCCCCCATTGCATGCTGGTGCCTGGATCAGCGAGACCGTGTTGATGAACGCGCTTTCGAATGCTCGGATTATTTACGGTCTCAAGCAGGAATGGAAAGATCAGTTACTTGAACCCGTGCAAGATGCCCGAACCATTATGCGCTATCCCATTGCGTGCGGCCATGCAATAGAACCAGGAACAGAAGATCGTGTTCAGTATGAGGTAGATCCACATCCCAGAACAGTTCCCCGCGAGGGAAGAGAGCGAGTTGACTTCAGGAAGTTGAATGTTATTCCCTCCTGTGAAGCGGAACGTCTGTTAGCCACTGTTATTCCTGGGACACCCGGGAAGCCTGGCATCACGGTTCGCGGGGAGATTATCCCTGTATTCCCCCTGAATGAAGTTCGCTTCATCGCCGGAAAGAACACACGAATTGAAATGGACGGCCTGAAGGTTTTTTCCGTAAAAGCCGGGCAGGTCCGCATCCACGAAACTACAAGCCTAATGGCGAACCACATTCGTGTGGATGTTGAAGATGTCTTGCGTCTGCCTGCTGTCGATTTTTCGACGGGGCACATTGATTTTCCTGGAACCGTCGTAGTAATGGGAACCATCACAGATGGATTCGAAGTAAAGGCTGCAGGCGATGTAATCATTGAAAAAAGCATAGGAAATGTTCATGTGCATGCTGGTGGAGACATTCTTCTTTCTGAGGGAATTATTGGGCGCGGCGATGCGAGTCTGAATGCGGGCGGACAGATTATTTCCAGATTTGTTCAATCAGCTACCCTTTATGCCGGAAGTTCGATTACAATTGGTGATGCGGTATTACATTCCAAGCTAGTATCAGGTCTTGACATTTCCATTGAAGAGGGTAAGGGAGAGTTGATTGGCGGCGAGGCGATTTGTGCCGGTGTTCTCCGCGCAAATCGGATTGGCTCACGCCTCGAAACCCCCACGCGAATCGTACTTGGCCTGGACCCGGAAACACTCAATAAATTACGGGCACTGGATCAGGAAATTCTTGCCAAGGCACGCACGCTTGAGCGCATAACGGGACACCTGCGGTTGATCGATGATGCGAGAGCCAGGAAGAAACCTACAGATCCTGAGACGGAAAAGAAATTGATCCTGGTCAAAGAAAAACACGCTGTCCTGCTTGCTTCCCTTGAGAAACAAAGGCGCAAACTCCAGGATCACATTGAGCCAAATCCTGGCTCCAGTTTGACTACACTTGAAGCGCATCCCGGAACTGAAGTTTATTTTGGCGTAGGGATTCTCCCTTTTCGCGTAATAGGTCGGCCAACACATGGGCTGCGTCTGACGCTCGATGGTCGTAAAATTCATGCAGGCAAAATCGGTTGAAGAAGCCCTTTGCTCATTTGCTGATAGGAATCGCTTTTCTTGGACTTACCGCTTGCCAGCGAAGCGGAATTGAATCTCTTGCGGGGACGTGGGAGTACAGCTCTAATTTTGATCCATCCGCCAGTCGCCCTTTTGACAACCTCGTCTGGAAAGAAACTCAATTCCCCACCGATGTTCCTAAGTCTTTGGGTATCCGCAGGTTTGGCCATAAGGGCTGGATTGTGCTCCGCAGACAGTTGCCGGCTGGAGCACGCGAGCTGATCCGGGAAGACCGGTTAATTGCTCTACATGCTGGATCGGTTTCAGATGTGGCACGTATATATTTTGATCAAACACTTGTTTTAGAAATTGGACAGCTTGAGCCATACAAACCTGGCTACAGATCATTTACGCGGGTTGTGCAAAGCGATCCCGGCGTTCAGACAATCTCAATAGCTATATCGTCCAGGGAGTTTCCCCTTCATCTGTCGACTAGCGATCTGTTTATTGGTGATCCTGCAGTGATCTTTGCTCGTGATATAAGAATGGAGCTTGTGAGCGTTGGATTTATTGCTATTTATTTGAGCATTGGTTGCTATCATCTACTGCTGGCGATGTATCGTTTGCGTGACTTATATAATCTCTATTTTGGATTATTTTCAATACTGCTGACTATCTACTATCTGGTTCAGACCAGTTTCTTCCAGGATTTCGCAAGCGATCATGTTCTAGTTCGTGAACGACTCTTCCATTCCGTATTCTTCCTCCTTGGACCGCCGCTTGTATTTTTTTTGACAGATTATTTTCACGATCAACTGTCCCGATTTGGTCTGGTGTGTTTGCTTGTTCATGGCATCCTGAGCGTGCTTGTTTGGTTCTCAACGTTTTCGCAGATCCGCGCATTGCGCGATATCTGGCATTTGACAGCAATTCCGCTTATGCTCTATATTGCATTTTATGTTTTCAGGGAACTGATTCGTGGCAGGCGTGATGCTGTGTTCATGGCGCCAGGGTTATTTCTATTAATGGCCACGGGGGTACATGATATTCTGGTCAATCGTGGGATTCTGTTTTCTCCAAACGGCATGAGCAAGTATTCATTTTTAATTTTGAACTGCGGCCTCGCTGTAATTCTTGCCAATCGTTTCATGCGTTTGCACAGAGAAGTGGAAGTCTTAAACCAGGATCTAGAAAATAAAGTTACCGAACGCACGCGTGAACTCGATTCCGTGGTGACAGCGCTGCAACAGAAAGAATCCAGGGTTTCGCATGAACTGGATCTTGCTCGGGAAATTCAACTGGGCATTCTTCCCAGAATTCCAATACACTGGGATGATTACTGGGTTGATGCACGTTATTCGTCCATGATGCGCGTGGGCGGAGATTTTTTTGACGTAATTCCACTTTTTGATGATAGACTGGCGCTCTTTGTTGCAGATGTTTCCGGGCATGGGATTCCTGCCGCGCTGATTACTACAATGGCCAAGATTTCCATGACCCGTGCCCTTCAGGAGAGCCAGAATCCACGGGAAGTTTTAAACATAATGAACCTGGAAATCCTGGCTCAGATTACAACGCCGCAGTATCTAACATGTTTTCTGATGATACTTTCGCCCGATGGCTATGCGACGTATGCAAGTGGTGGGCATCCTCCGGCGATCTTGACTCGGGCAAATGGTTCTGTAGAACTCCTTGAAGCGTCCGGAGCTATCATTGGCGCAATGAGTCAGGCGGGGAGCCTGATCGAAGAACGCGATACTAGAATTGAAGTTGGAGACAGGCTTTTAATTTACACCGACGGACTGGTTGAGGCCAGGAACTCGCGTAAAGAAGAAATGAGTATTGCAACTGTCACCGAACTGCTGCGTGAATATAGAAGCGCCCCGGCGTATTCGTTGCTGGATCGGTTGCTTCGCGATCTAAGCGAGCATACCCATGGGGATGCTCAGGATGACACTACACTTCTACTTCTTGAACGCAGGCAGCCGCGGAATTCCTGATTTTTTTTGCTGACGACTCTTCGCTGGTTTATCTTTCTGTCCTCAATGAACTTCGGTGCAAACAGTATGCTCCTACTTGTCGTGGTGGTCGTACTGATTTCCGCGCCGTAGGATTATGTTCCCGTCGGCGCAGCCGGCGGGATTCAAGCAAAAACCGCTGGCAGCCCTCGGATCCCTGGAGGCTGCATATGCAGAGCGGATCACAAATTATCATTCAATTTCTAGAGTCCATGGGCGTGCGCGTCGTGGCTGGGATGCCTGGGGGCGCTAACCTTCCGCTGTATGATGCGCTTCATGGCAGCAAGCTGATCCATGTTCTAGCCAGGCATGAGCAGGGCGGAGGATTTATTGCGCAGGGAATGGCTCGCGCATCCGGCTTTCCTGGAGTTTGTTTTGCAACGTCTGGCCCAGGAGCTACCAATCTTGTAACTGCACTGGCAGATGCTAAGATGGATTCAATTCCGCTCCTGGCCATTACAGGTCAGGTTCCGCGTGCATTGATTGGAACCGATGCGTTTCAGGAAGTGGATACATGCGCCATGGTTGGCCCGTTGGTTAAGAAAGCCTATTTTGTTTCACAGATTGACGATTTGTTTTGGATTTTGCCGGAAGCCTGGGAACTGTGCTCATCCGGCCGACCTGGACCCGTGTTAATTGATGTTCCAAAAGACATTCAGGTTGAAATGACGTCAGGCGACTTTGTGAGCCCTGACTTCAATCGACCGCATGATCTCCTGCGCGTCGACGATAGTAAAATTCAGGCATTTCTGGACGAGCTGCAAGCGAGCGAGCGTCCGGTTCTTTATATTGGTGGGGGAGTTATTAGCTCAGATTCAAGCGATCTGATTCGGAAGCTGGCTGATACTAATGGCATTCCAGTCGTCTCTACTTTGATGGGGCTCGGGGCTTTTCCATCTGACCATCCCTGGTTTCTGGGAATGCTTGGCATGCATGGCGAAGCGTCGACAAATTTCGTTCTTGAGGAATCGGACCTTTTGCTTGCGTTTGGAGTGCGTTTTGACGATCGCGCGACAGGAAAGCTAGACGAGTTCTGCTCAGCTGCTCGGGTAGTTCACGTAGACATCGATGCAAAGGAGCTCGGAAAACTCCGCATGCCTGAGCTTGCAATTTGCTCTGATCTCCGTGAGTTTTTGAATCGGGCAATGCCTCATGTGCCATTGAACGGGAGAGGAGCCTGGAAACATCGAATAGCCCAGCTGAACGCCCAACACCCATCAGAGAATATTGCGAACGATTCTACCGGAAGTCGAGAGACGTTTCCGGCTGCATTTCTTTCGGGACTTTCGCAGATGCTTGATGCCAATGACATTATCACTACAGACGTAGGTCAGCATCAAATGTGGACTGCGCAGTCGTATCCGTTTAAACTACCGCGCACGTTCTTAACATCCGGCGGCCTGGGTACAATGGGATTTGGTCTTCCCGCTGCAATTGGAGCGGCCCTTGCAAAACCGGACGCAACCGTTGTTTGTATTTCAGGCGACGGATCGATCCTGCTAAATATTCAGGAGCTTGCCTTACTCCATGAACTGCAGTTGAATGTGAAGATTGTTGTAATGGACAACGGACATCTGGGGCTTGTGCGTCAGCAGCAGGAACTCTTCTATGAGGACAGGATTTCGGCGGCGCAATTCCACAGTGCACCTGATTTTTGCTCTCTGGCGCAGAGTTTTGGAATCCAGGCCGTACGTTTGAGCGGCGATGTGAGCCAACTTAAAGGAATCCTTGAAACCAATGGTCCGGCTTTGATTCATGTACCGCTTGAATCATCGCTTAACGTCTATCCCATGGTTGCGCCCGGGAAAGCAAATCGCGAAATGATTAGAGGATGAGGCCTCGGGCTGGTTGCGTACCCGGTTAGAGTGGATGCTTTTTCTTTGTGTCTTGCATACGCTCAACGGAAACAACACCAGACACAGCCATTACGCTGTCTATAATGTCGCGCAAATGATCCACGTGCTCGATTTCGATGAGGAATCGGGCACGCATCAGGTCACCGGCCGTGCGGGGAAGTTCTGCTTCTGCTTTTAGAATATTCGTGTGTGTCTTGGTAATCTCACCCACTAGATCAAGGTAGAGTCCCTGGCGATCCCGGGCATGAATATCGATTTGAACCGGATATTTTTCCGTGAGGCCTTCCCAACGTACGTGGATCATACGATCCTTTTCGTGCGTTTCGGCGGCCAGATTTGGACAATCGACGCGGTGAATCGTTACTCCACGACCTCGCGTCACAAATCCAACGATTCGATCGCCGGGAACAGGAGTACAACAACCAGCATAACGCACAGGAATGTCTTTTGCGCCAGCAACTTCGATTGGAACCCGGCGCGGATCCGCAGTCTTTGCGCGGCGAATCCTGAGCTCTGAAATATTGTTGAGATGTTTTTCCGTGAGCCCTTCAAGGTTGAGGGATTCATCTTCCTTGCCACCCTCGTCCTGATCATCTTCCTGTTTGCGAAAGTAAGCCCGGAGCTTTTGTGCAGCCCTCGGCGATTGAAGATACCGCAGCCAGTTTGGTGATGGATTGGGATTTTTCTCTGTAATTATTTCAACTCGGTCTCCGCTCTTTAGTTCAGTGCGTAGCGGTACCATGCGATCGTTAACTTTTGCACCTTTGCAGCGCAGACCAACCTGAGTGTGAATTCTAAATGCAAAATCCAGAACGCTTGAGCCAACGGGTAAATCGATTATATCACCCTTTGGTGTGAAAACGTATACTTCGTCCGAATCCAGTTCCTGCTTCAGGTCTTCGATGAATTCTCCTGAGTCTCCACCAATCTCTGTTAGCCCCGTCAGGCGCTCAAGCCAGCGATGTTTTTCAGCACCGTCAACAGCACTCTTATAGAGCCAGTGCGCTGCTATCCCGTGCTCAGCGCGTTCATCCATATCCTTTGTGCGAATCTGAATTTCAAGAGGCTTCCCATCCGGTCCAAGTACAGTTGTGTGAAGGCTCTGATATCCGTTAACCTTTGGAGTTGCGATGTAGTCTTTGAATCGCCCGTGGATCGGAGTCCAGAGAGTATGTACAATTCCAAGTGCGCCGTAGCAGTCTTTAATCTCATCTACTATGATGCGAATTCCACGCAGATCATAGATCTGTCCTAGATGTTTATCCTGGTTCACCATCTTTTGATGGATAGAGAACATGTGCTTGGCTCTTCCATCGATGCGTGCTTCAATCTTAATTTCAGAAAGTCTGCGTTTCAAGATCTTGCGAACTGTTTCCAGGAAATCTTCAAGCTCGCCGCGGGACTGTTTGAGGCCTTCTACAATTTCGCGATACGCCTCGGAATTGAGGCGCATGAATGCAAGGTCTTCCAGTTCGGATTTGACGCGAAACATGCCCAGCCGTCCCGCAATTGGCGCGTATATCTGTAGAACTTCGTTGGCGATTCGCTCAACTTTTTCTGGCTTTTGAAACTGAAGCGTGCGCATGTTGTGGAGCTTATCTGCGAGCTTGATTAGAATTACGCGGACGTCACGCGCTGTTGCAAGTAGCATGAGGCGAATATTCTCCGCAGCTTCGCGCTCCTTGAGGCGTTTGATTTCTGGACCGGCCAGACCCATGGCCCTGGCTCTGTCCTTTTTAACCGTGGAAATCTTGGTTACCGCTTTGACCAAGGAGTGGATTTCCGGGCCAAATTCCGACTGGATATTCTCCTCCCCGAATGCGGTGTCTTCTACCACATCGTGCAGAAGGCCTGCTGCAACCGTATGGTTATCCAGGCCCCAGTCCGCCAGGTTTGCCGCCACAGCCAGGGGGTGAATGATGTAGGGTTCGCCTGAGAGGCGTTTCTGTTCACGATGCGCGCGGTGCGCAAACTGAAATGACCGTTTGATCAGTTCTAAATCAGGCTGTTTTACCCGTTTTTCGAGCGTCTTTCGGAGTTTCCGGTAGTCTGCTAAAATTCTGAGTCCATAAATGGGATCTTTCAGTTGCATCAATCGGCTCAGAAAGAAATATATTCGATCAATTCGTAATTTACAACCAGAAAAATGCTATTAGTTCCGACCAGACGACCCGGAAATGGCGCACTGAGATTTTAGCATGGCGCAGCGGATTTTAAACTTCAATAGCCTGGACGATGCTCTAGAAGAGCTTTCTTCCATAGAGAGATTCAGAAACGTAGAAACGACCGGTCTGTGGTCCTACTACCAGATTCTCATGCATCTGGCCGATTATCTGGAATCCAGCATGAATAACTTCAACTGGATGCAGCCCCTTTCCATGCGCCGGACCATCGGAAAGGCAAACTTCTTCAAATTGAGGCAGGCAGATAAGATGGAACCGGGCCTTGCAAACCCTTCTACGCCCAAGGTGCGCGAGGAAGGGGACGAAAAGGCTGCCTTGCAGCGTCTCAGGCGCATGATCGAAGAATATAAGAAATTCACAGGCGAACATCCTGAACATCCATTCTACGGACTCTTAACGCGTGAGGACTGGGATTTCCTGCATCGCATTCACATGGCTCATCATCTTGGTTTTGCTCGCGAGGCCAGGAAGGTAGTTGCAAAAGCAGTCAAGAAAGCAGCAAAGCCAGCCCGGAAAGCAGTGAAGCCTGCAGGCAAGAAATCGGCCAGGAAACCGGCTAAAGCAAAGGCTAAGACTGCAAAACCTAAGAGTGCTAAGAAATCCAGTCCGGCAAAAAAATCGAAGCCAGCCAGTAAATCAAAGCCAGCAAAGAAATCAGCTAAGAAGAAACGCTGACGTTACGCGGCATTGGTTGGCTGAGTCGCGCCTCAATCGACCACAGCTCGAAAGTAATTCCCCTGGGGAAGGTCTTCATATTTCTTGAAGTTAACCGGCGCCCCTCTTGGTTTGGATCCCGTAAATTTTTTCATCTTCAGGCCGCGAAACAAAGAATAGATTCCTGCGGCCAGTGATTTTGCAACTGCATCGTCCTCTTCGAGGACCATGCTGCGATCCCTGGCAATATTCAAATGTCCAATTTCTAGATAGGCGCAGATTGCATTTGTAAACGTTGGAAGGGCATACGTACTCACAAATGGACGCACAAGTTCTCCCATGCTTCCCGGGGCGCGTCTGGCCGGCACCTGCGCTGGCAATCCCATCTGCACAAAACGAAGTAATTCGTCGCTTGCGTAGTGATTGTCACCACCGTAACCCATGGGCCCGCCTTCACGTCTCCAGGCTTCCGCCGGACCACGTTCGCGGTCAAAGAAGCGGCCTTCCGGTCTGAATTCCTTGTATTTTATTGCGTATTGTCCCGGGCCCTGCTTTGCTGCGAGGGCCTCCCAGCCTGGAGGATCACGGTAACTCCACTGAATCATGTTATATCTTAGCCCGCGATTCTTTCCAATCCAGGGGGTTCCGTCTTTGAGCATGCGATAGCCATGATAATAGACCCACGCATCGCCTTTTGCAGATTCGAATTGAGTAAATCCATAATCGGATACCAGCCACGCAGGCGCCCAGGGGGATTTATAGAATTCGGTGGGTTTCAGTTCGCCAATCGTAATCTTACGCAGCATTTCAAACGTCTGATAGCCCGGCGAAAGTACGGCACCCATTCCACCAGGATTTCCACCCTCGGCCGGGTTCAAGTGGAGTGCCAGGACAAGATATGGTTTTTGATGATTTATATACGATATCCGACCCATCTGTGATTCACCGTTTTTGTCCGGAAAATCATACATGCGGTAAGGAGCATTCACCTGCGGGTCCGTTATAGGAAGGCCTCGATTCTGCCATCCGTCCGTGCGGCTCATGTCGGTGCGAAACACAATGCGGTCAAAGTCAGGTTGATCGGAAAACAAACGGAGAATCTTCTTGAACTCTTCCCAGCCCTCAGGTGTCCGCGTCATGTCCAGATAGATCTTAACCTTTTTTGAAAGAGCCAGTACGATTTCATGTTCTGTGTACTTCTGATAAATCATTCCCGATAAATAAAAATCCAGGAATTGCTTTGTAATGGGATCCCATTTGTCATCTTTTCGCGTTACGATCGCGCCCCCATGGCCAGGGTCGAGCATGATTGGAACTTCATCCGGAACTGCACTGAGCGGAACGCATGCGGGTAGGAAAGAAAATAATATTACAACAATAGAGCGGAACATTTGTGATTTGGAAAGAACGGCGCGCGCCCGCGCCGTCAAGTGAATTTAAGCGTGTTATTTAGTGGGAGTTGCAGCGGGAGTCGTAGATGCTCCTGTGCGCACAATTCCTGAAGCATCACCAATGTCATTGCGATACTTATCATCTACGGCTTTTGAGCGAGCCGGATCTTCGTCCATGCCTTTGAGCAAGCCTATTCCAAATAGTTTTGCAAGGCGATAGTGATCGATTGCATCCCCGTAGCGTTTGTCGCGAGTAAGATCCTGTGCTATTGCAACATGACCATACGCCGTGCGAAGGCGAGATTGATTCTTGATCAAATCTGTAGACCATTCGGTTTCATTTCCGCTGCCAGGTTGAACTTTAAGTTCATCGCCGGAAACCGCTTTAGCCGCTTCCACCAGGATTGCGTTCGTGCGTTGCGTATAATGATCATTGAATTTTTTGTAAAGCGCAGAAACTGAAACGCGCACTTCGTCGAGTTTGCCTCTTGCCTTTACATACATCTGTCTGTAATACATAATAGAAGATTCTTCATAACGAT
Source organism: Spirochaetia bacterium (assembly GCA_021413825.1). Lineage (GTDB taxonomy): Bacteria > Spirochaetota > Leptospiria > Leptospirales > Leptonemataceae > JAEUSB01. Next base: position 30,703 of record JAIOPQ010000112.1, read on the forward strand.
CCCGTATGCTTTTGAGTTCTCCGTCTGACCCGGCAACTTCTGCTCCAAAATTCGAGACCATTACGCTGAGCTTGCGAATATCTTTCTGTGTATCAGTGCGCAGGGATTCCATTCCCTTCAGGGCGTTTTGTCGATCCAGATAATTGTCTTCTGCGTCATCGTGTGTGGCAGTTTCTGCGGCCGCGGGTGTGGTCTGCGTTGCAGCCGGGGTTTGTGCTCCAAGGCCTGCAAGCGCCAGTAGAAAAACAGTGATTGAAAGTAAGTGCTTCATAGCAGTTTAGATGGTCCCGCGTCCCAGAAAGTCAAATTAAAAACGCCAGAAACGGCCCTCAGCGGGGCTCAATTCGCAATTTACAGAATGAAAACGCTGCATATCGTGTCATTCGTGCGGTATTATGTCGTCTTGATGCTATTCTGGGCTGTTAGCCTCGGGGCTGTTGAGACAGAAATGCAAACCAGAACCAGCAAGGTCGTCTTGACGTCGCTCAGTGTGGATCAATGGAAGAAACTGGCTCTCGGTGATAGGCGCTGGATAGCTCCGCGCCTCCTGGACCTTGGAGTAGTAAACGCAAGTGTGCGCAATGACTTCATTGAAATCCTGGAAAGTGACACAGACCCATTCGTCCGCGCACACGGCCTTGCAGCGCGCTCATTTTTTACGCGCACAAACGATCTTACCATCCGCGACGATTTGAATATTCTCGCCTCGCGTGCAGAAAGCGTCCAGCTGCGCGACATCTACCAATATTATTCAGCCCTCGTGGGCGGAATTCCAACGGCAACCCTTGCAAATTTTGCATGCAAGGTTTCTGAGTTTGAAGATGCATGTCGTTTTCTTCGTCTGCGAATTCTGACTGAGTCACTTTCAGTACAGCCAGTCGTAACATACGCTCAAATGCGCGACTTGCAGAATGCATGTGCTCCCTTCCTGCTCAAGAACGCGCTCAGGCCCGCCTTCTTTCACCGATTGGGCGCTGGAGTTGCGGAGAGATTGAATCGACTCAAGCTGCCACTTGAAGCTGCAATCATTCAAGAAAGAATGTTGCGTGGAATTGAAAACGACGCCGCAAACGAAAGTAGATCCAGGATTCCATTCTATCTTGCGTCTGCTGGAGATTTTGCATCCGCACTGCGCTACACTGAAAGCCGCGCCCTAAGAAACATGGATCTTAAAATGGCGCGCCTCGACTGGATGATTCTATCCGGGCGCTATAAGGAAGCAGTAGATTTTCTGAGTGAGTTGATCGAAAGCAACGTTGATCTTTCTGCACTGCGAGGTCGAGATCCATGGACGGGATTTCAGTATTCGCGCGAGGGTTTGCGGTTGCGTCTGGCACTCGTTCTGCATCTTGCAGGCGATACCTCGAAGGCTGCAAGGGCCCTTGAAATGCTCAAAGAAAACAGCGGAAAGACAGAGCAGGGGGAGCCAATTGCACTTTATGCAAAGATCCGTCTGGCGCAGATTCTGCTCAAAGATAGGCCGGAATTGGCCCATAAACTGGCGGAAGATGTAACCTACGAAGCGCAGGAAAAGGGCTGGGCTCAGCTTGAATATTTTGCAACGATTCTGGATGGTTGGGCGCTCTACTATAGTAAGCAGTATTTCAATGCTGTTGTAAATTTTACAAAAGCTGGTGGAATTGTTCAGAATCCTCCTGCAGAATACTCAAGACTACTTGGCCTCATGGCCTCGCAGCTTGCCATGGCTCCCGCTTCACCTCAAACCTACATTGTAACTCGTCTAAAGCAAATGCTGGCTGCGCGTCCGTATCATCGGGCGATCTATACAATTCGTGATTGGGTTCCAGAGGATGCTGGAGATGATTTTTTTCTGGAGCAGGCAGTGCTCAACGCAGAAGCAAGGCGCGATCGCTGGTCAGCTTTGAGTTTGCTTGAAGAGTTTAAGCGATTGGAAGAGTATTACTTTGCCGCAGGAAACAATCCAGGCGGAATTCGCGGAATTGTAACATCAGACGTGTGGTATCGCACATTGCGGGAATTTCCTTCTGTGCGAGCTGTTTCGCGTGGTGTGCTAGATGATGCGCCGGACAATTTGCGCACAACAATCAATAGTCTTGTAACTGTTCCGCCCTTGCGCCTGGTAGATGATTCTGCATTTCTATTTCCGTATACTCTTCGCGGCAGAGCAATCGTATATCTGGTTGCTCCGTCCCCGCCACGAAATGTGCGCGCTGCGCGCCTGATTGTGCGCGAAGACATTCCTCAAAGTGAATACGAAGTGCTTCGTGCAAAATGTCTGCGTGGTTGTCCTGACAATGCGTTTCCTGAGCTCAGGAAACTTGCCGGATCGTTTAGAATGTTGCAGATTCAAACCAGAGCTACTGATCTGGATTTTGGCGCACTCCTCAAGCGTCCTGGCCTTGCAATCTTCCGATTCTACGATGGCTTGCTTCCAGCCAAACCCTACCAGGCACAGTATAGAGGTGCATATAGAGCGGGTTGCCCTGCAGCCGCCGGGGATGCAGCAACCTTTCCCTTTGGTGAATCCATGTTCAGTGCCGGTTTCACTGGATTTGCATTTTACTGGCCCCTTGAAACGGATGCCAGGACAGGGGAGGATGGCGAGAAGAGGCCTGTGTATCTGCGGAATTTTGTCTGCGGGGATTCCCGGGTGCGCTTCTGGGACCTGGACCGATTCTGGAATGTTCCGCCTGAATTGATCATCTATCGCGACAGGATGGATGATGCTGATCTGGATCAGGCTTTCCTGCGATTCGCAGCTGGCTCAAACATTGTTCTGCTTGAAACCAATGCAAGCTGGACAGATGTCCATGCTGCATTCCTGCGTGAACAGGCCAGAACCGGCGCGACGTATCCTGTAATTCAGGAACGGATGCAGGCCCGTTTTCCTGATTTGATCTTTAGATTCTATTTCCCTGGACCAGCGGGGAAATAATGCATCTTTTAATGCGAATAATGCTTCCCCCACGCAGCACAGGAGAAACGTAAGTATATGTCGAAACGGGGCGAAAGTCCGGTATCTTTTGTAATCTCGATGGGGATTCTAATCTTCTTCGTATTTGCATTCAAGCAGTCCATTCTAGATGCAAACAACATTCCCAGCGGTTCAATGATCCCAACGCTAAAGATAGGCGACTATCTATTTGTAAACAAGATGCGCTATTCACTGCGCGTGCCATTTACAGAATTTGAGCTCATCCGGATCGATGATCCAAAGCGCGGCGATGTAATTACCTTTATTCCTCCCACTGATCCAGATAAGCATTATGTAAAGCGCGTCACTGGACTTCCAGGCGACAGGATCCGAATTCGTAATATTGCCCTGTGCGATCTCTATCGCCTGTATTCTATTCCTGCTCCGGATGTGCAGCGTGCGTACAGTTGCGAAAATGGACTTCGCGGGCCCAGGGAGCCAGTTGTGGCCATGGTAGAATATCGTGCCCGGGACACGGGGCCATGGCTTAACTATGCGCCACAGGAAGTATCCGACGCTGAGACCCGTTCCCTGTTGATCGATTCAGACAATACGGTTGTCCTGCCACCGGATGCCAATCCCACGAATAATACTTATAATAGGCTGCCAGTCGTTTTGAGAGAGAAACTGGAGCATGGCAGCCATTTCATAGTGGAGACGTCCAATCCGCCCAGAATTGAAGGGCTTTGTGAAGACATTGAAACCACGGGTTGCGTACTTAAGCCAGATGAGTATCTTTGCATGGGTGACAATCGCGACGATTCGCAGGATTCGCGCATCATTGGGCCCATTTCCAGGGCCAGAATCCTTGGGAAAGTAGCTATAATCTATTTTAGCATCAATTGGAAGGACGAGATCTGCGAGTCCTACGCTGGTAATTTCATGAATCGGCCCATTGAGCCAAATGAAGGCTACCAGATCCCAGATTTCCCGCCGGAAAAGCAAAGGCAGAAATGCTCTATTCTTGACGGGCAGTCCAAGATGGAATCGGTCCCGGGCTACTTAAAGCGGACGATTCTCTACAGACTCTGGCGGCTGGACGTTCGCTGGAGAAGAATAGGGAATTTGCTCAAATAGGTAACTTCCCATGGCGGGAAGATTGGTTCCGTTCGTTTGGAGGCTAAGCAATGCCTCACTCCTGGTTTTTCCAACCCCGGTTTGATCCTGGCTCATGGCAGCCCAGCTGCCACCAGGCAATTGTTTCAATTGAATGGAGTGCACAAAATTAGAATCGGCTTTCCTTGGCTGTGGCTCGCTAAATATTGAATCATGAAGGGCGGCGGGTTCCTGGGTATAGGGTTTGAGTTTATTGGAATTGCTGGATTGTTCACGGCTGCGGGGATCTACCTGGATGGGCGCTGGGGTGGGCATGGCCTGATTCTAGTAGGCTTGATCTCTGTGGGTGTGGCTGCTGGAATCTGGCATATGATTCGGCGGGTTCAAACACTGAATCAGGAAATGAAATTCACGGCATCCAATCGACCCGCTCCAAAACTCAGTCCAGAAGAAAACCTCAAACGCATGGACCAGCTGAATCAGGAAATCTCAGAGATGGCAGATCGCGGTGCGAAGAAAGCTAAGAAGGACGAGTCTTGATTCGATCACTGTTGACTCTGATCCTGGTTTCTTTAGTGACATTTATCAATCTTAAGACGGTACAGAACTTTGACAACCTCTGGAAGATTCTTCCACACGTAATCCTGGGAGCTGGCTCTGTTCTGGGATTTGATGCTATGCGCTACCATTATAGCGTTAAGAATCCACTGCGCGCCGTTTCAATTGCTTCACTTGGAACATTTGTGCGAGTTGTAATGCTTGGAATCTATGGAACTATCCACATGTTTTTCGCAACGCCAGATACGTTGCCAGCATTGGGGGCGTTTCTAAGTTCGCTTCTAGCGTGTCTGTTTTTTGGAGTTGCGTGGGAAACCGGGTCTTCAATTCTTAGTCACCGAAAATGAGACGAATTCTCGTAAGTCTGCTCCTGTTTTGCAGCGCATTTGCATTCACCGGGTCGCCTCTTCAGGCAGAATCACCTGCTGCAGAGAAATTTGACCTCGCGCCCATCCTGGTTCATCACCTGATGGATGCTCCTATATTTGAATTTAATCTGAATATTTGTTTTGCTGATCTGAAGCTGGGCAGTTATCCGTTATGCGGTAAAAAAGTTCGGCCTGGCACAGAAGAATTCGAGCACGATACATTCCGCCGTTATACATTTGAAGATTCTACTGGTCCGTACAAATGGCAGGGCGGGCTTCCGCTTCACATTACAAAACGTGTGATGATGATGTTCATCGTCGCTGGCATTATGCTTCTGGTGTTTATTCCGGGAGCCAGGCTTGTTGCAAAGAATCCGCTCAATGTTGCTGGTCGTTTCAAGAATGGAATTGAGGCGATGGTTCAGTTTGTTCGCAATGATATTGCTGATCCAAACATGCATCATCATTCAGCTGGATTTCAGCCGTACCTATTGACAGTTTTCTTTTTTATCCTGTTCTCTAACATGCTTGGGCTATTTCCTCCCTTTGGTGAAATGCTCGATATGGCAATGCACGGAACGGGGCATCATGGCCACGGCGTTTCCTCAATCATTGCAGTTTGGCCAGGGATTACGGTTACTGGAGACGTTGCAGTAACGCTTGTTCTTGCCGTCATGACAACGGTTCAGATCTGGATTACAGGCTTTCGCTACCAGGGGTTTCAATTCTTCTGGACTGCTGTTCCAAACGGAGTTCCACTTCCGCTCTACATCTTACTCTGGCCGCTTGAATTCATCATTAGCCCGCTTTCCAAGGGTTTTGCCCTTACCATTCGACTTCTCGCAAACATGACAGCGGGTCACGTTATTATCATTGTTCTGCTCGGTTTCATTCTGCAGTTTCAGAATTACTGGCTTGCTTTCATCAGCATTCCGGGTGCAGGCATGATTTACATGCTGGAAATACTGGTTGCCTTTCTGCAGGCATTCGTGTTTACCTTGCTGTCCGCTCTATTCATCGGTGCGAGCATGCACAGGCATTGAAATGGATTCTCTTAATCTAATCATACAAAAGAGTAATCAAAACCACGGATCAAATTTGATCCGTGCAGGTCGTCAGGAGGAGAAACTATGATCGGTTTAGCTTTTATTGGAGTTGGTCTCGGTGCCGGACTCGCCGTACTTGGAATTGGTGTTGGGATTGGTCGCATCGGTGGCTCAGCAACTGAGGCTATTTCCAGACAACCAGAAGCCGTTGGATCCATTCAGCTCGCGATGATTATTGCAGCTGCCCTCATTGAAGGTGCTGGTCTCTTCGGTCTCGTGATTGCGTTCCTCATGGGGAACCAGATCAACGAAAAGATGCTGAATACTTTTGCAGATTCTGCAAAGCCTGCAGCTACAACGACTCAAGTCAGATAATCAGGTTTCATGTCGGCAACTCTCTTCATCGCATCCGAAGGCGGCCTGTCTCTTCTCTCGGTAAATCCAGGTCTTGCGATCTGGACTACCATAACCTTTGTGCTCGTAATGGTTGTGCTTCAGCGCTACGCGTGGAAGCCAATCATCAAGGCGCTGGATGAGAGAGCGGGAAAAATTCAGGCTGATCTAGATCGGGCTGAGTCTGTTCGTCGCGAAGCGGAAATAAAACTCGAAGACTACATGCAGAAGCTGAATGCTCTAAAAGAGCAGGGGCTTGAAATTCTTGAAGAGGCGCGTAAAGACGCAAATCGTATCAAAGAAGAAATGCTTGAGTCCGCAAAGAACGAAGCTGAGGCAATGCGCCAACGCGGAGTTCGTGACATCGAGCTCGCCAAAGATGGCGCGCTTGAAGAGCTTCATAAAGAAGTCGTCAATCTATCTGTTTCCATTGCGTCGCAAGTAATCGGAAGATCTCTGAAACCAGAAGATCATAAACGATTTGCGGAAGATGCAATTAAGGGACTGAAGTCCTAATTTCGTTTCTGGAAATCTTCGATGATTGGATTTGAAAAAGTCGCATCCGTTTACGCAGAGGCCCTGCTGCTTGCATCTATTGATGCGGGCACAGCGCAGGAACTCGAATCGGATCTGACAGAAATTTCGGGTGCGTTTCGTGCGGACCCTGCTGTTTGGGCCTTCTTCAAATCCCCTGTCGTTGATGTACATCAAAAGGTAGACCTGCTTGGTCTGACGCTCAAAGGAAAAGTTACGGATTCAATCTACGCTTTCCTTTGCCTTATGTGTGTCCGTAGACGCTTCGAGCTTCTGCCAGATGTGGTAGTTGCGCTCCAGGCTCTGATGGATCAGCACCTGAAGCGCAAGCGTGTGCAGGTGTTTACTGCTGTTCCTCTTTCAAATGAACACAGGGATGAATTGAAAGCATCCCTTGAGAAAAAACTGAAGATGGATGTCGTGCTCGATTTAATCGAACAGCCTGATCTCATGGGTGGACTTGTGATTCGCACTGGAGATATGAAGGAAGATTCGAGCATTAAAGACGGTCTGGCCCGGATTTATAAATCACTCATGGGCAAAAGAATTCTTGGAGAGAGCTACTATGCTTAAGATTAAAACAGATGAAATAACCAGCGTACTTAAAAAGGAAATTCAGAATTTCCAGTCACGCGTGGATCTCTCCGAGGTCGGGACAGTTCTCTCCGTAGGGGATGGAATTGCTCGTGTATACGGCCTTGAGAACGTAATGGCCAATGAAATGATCGAGTTTGAAGACGGGACTCTGGGCCTTGCATTCAACCTGGAAGAGAGTTCCGTGGGTGTTGTAATTCTGGGCGAATTCACCCAGCTCCGCGAAGGTCATCAAGTAAAACGCCTTGGTCGCGTTCTGGAAGTTCCAGTAGGTGAAGCGATGCTCGGTCGTATGGTTAATCCGATGGGTAAGCCCGTTGATGATAGAAATCTTCCCATTAATACAAAAGCAACGCGTCCCGTAGAATTCCTGGCACCAGGGATTGCGCGCAGACAGCCGGTGAAAGAGCCAATGCAAACCGGTATCAAAGCGATTGATGCAATGATTCCAGTTGGTCGCGGTCAGCGCGAACTTATCATTGGAGATCGTGGAACCGGCAAGACGGCCATTGCAATTGATACAATTATCAATCAAAAAGGAAACGATGTAATCTGCGTTTACGTGGCAATCGGTCAGAAAGCCTCTAAAATCGCTGCTATCAAAGACAAGCTTACAGCTCTGGGGTGCATGGATTATACCATCATCGTTGCTGCAACCGCATCTGATCCAGCCCCTCTGCAATACCTGGCTCCGTACGCTGGTTGCAGCATGGCAGAATACTTCATGTATGAGAAAGGCAAAGCAACGCTCGTTATTTATGATGATTTGACCAAACAGGCCAATGCCTATCGTCAAATGTCACTTCTGCTCCGTCGCCCACCAGGTCGCGAAGCATTCCCTGGAGACGTATTCTATCTCCACAGCCGCTTGCTTGAGCGTGCTGCTAAACTGTCTGACAAATACGGCGGAGGAAGTCTCACGGCTCTTCCAATCATCGAAACCCAGGAAGGTGAGGTGAGCGCGTATATTCCGACTAACGTTATTTCAATTACAGATGGTCAGATCTATCTGCTTCCAAACCTGTTTGCATCCGGCCAGCGTCCGGCTGTAGATGCTGGTATTTCAGTAAGTCGCGTGGGTGGAAACGCTCAGATCAAAGCGATGCGCTCGGTTGCAGGTAAAATGCGTCTGGATCTGGCTCAGTTCCGGGATCTAGAAGCGTTCGCGCAGCTTGGAACAGAACTCGATGCTACTACGCAAGCCCAGCTGGATCGTGGATATCGTCTGCTTGAACTTCTCAAACAAGATGAAAATAGCCCATGGCCCGTTGAAGAGCAAATCGTTTCAATCTTTGCAGTTACAAAAGGTCTGATGGATAAGGTTCCTGTGAATCGCATCCGCGAATTCGAAAAGGCACTGGTTGCTCACATCAAGACTGCTCACGCAGAATTCATGAAAGGGATTCGCGAGAAGAAAGTTGTAGAAGATGAAAAGGCTCTGGAAAGAACCATCCAGGATTTTGCTACGGCATTCGTGAAAGGACAGGCTGCCGACATTCGTCAGCAATAAGAGTTTAAAATGGCTGGAGCGAAAGTCCTCAAAAAACGCATCGCCGTAGTCCGGAACACCCGGAAGATTACGCGCACAATGGAAATGGTTTCGACTGCAAAGTCGAAGCGCATGGTCACGCGCGTCAATGCTTCGCGTCCTTATAACGAGAAGATCCTTGAGATAATGGAATCCATGGAGCACCTGGCTGGAGAAACAGTTCTTCCGCTGCTGCGCACCACTGAAACGCCGCATCGCATTGGAATTCTGGTAGTAACGGCAAATCGCGGCCTATGCGGCGGATACAATGCAAACGTTCTTCGCATGGCTAGAAACCGCATTGTAGAGCATCAGAAACTCGGCCGGGAAGTTGAAATCGTTGTAATTGGTAAGAAAGGAAGCGCGTATTTCAAGTTCTTGAAGCTTCCAATGAAGCAAGTGATCATTGATATTGATGATGCGTTCCAATACGATCAGGCCAAGCAAATTGCAGATTCATTTATTTCCGACTTCTCCATGGGGCACTACGATGGCGTTGAAGTTATTTCAACCATATATGTAAGCTCTGTTTTGCAGAAGCCAATCATTGATCCAATCCTTCCGGTTGGAACTCACAAGAAAGACGAGTCTTCTCGTGCCCCAAAGAAAGAGAAAAAGAATCACTCTGCATTCCTGTTTGAGCCAGATCCAAAGTTCATCCTTAAAAGAATTCTTCCGCACGTGATTCGTGCTACAATATTTAGAAAGATCCTCGAGGCAGTTACCTCAGAGCAGATCTTCCGCCGCATTGCAATGAAAAACGCATCGGACAATGCTGGTGAAATGACCAAGTTGTTAAGTAGAACCTATAACCGCAAACGGCAGGCCGGGATTACCCAGGAACTTGCTGAGATTGTGTCCGGCGCAGATGCGATCGGCTAACGTAAGATTGAGATAAGAGGAAAATAGAAATGGCGAAGCAAAACCCGGCAAAGACATCAACAGCAACAGCTACCAGGGACAAAGGTAAAATTTTACAAGTAATTGGCTCGGTACTGGATATTTCGTTTGAAGGCGATCTTCCGGATATCTTTAACGCGCTTGAAATCCAGATCGTTAAGGGCAAAGAAACCGAGAAGCTTGTAGCTGAAGTTCAGCAGCATCTTGGTGGCGGTGTAGTTCGTGCCGTTGCACTTTCATCTGCCGATGGTCTGGTTCGTGGCCAGGAAGTAATCAATACCGGTGCCCCAATTTCTGTTCCAGTGGGACAGGTTACGCTGGGTCGTATCTTTAACGTTCTGGGTGAAACAGTGGATGAAGGTCCAACCCTCGAAGTAAAAGATCGTCGCGCCATTCATCAACAAGCTCCAGCACTGGAGAACCTCGATTCAAAAACTGAGATCTTTGAAACAGGGATCAAGGTGATCGATCTTCTTGCCCCGTATACAAAGGGTGGTAAGACTGGACTCTTCGGTGGTGCCGGTGTGGGCAAGACCGTTGTGATCATGGAACTCATTAACAACATTGCAAAAGCCCATGGTGGTTATTCAGTGTTCGCAGGAGTAGGGGAAAGAACCCGTGAAGGAAATGACCTCTGGCTGGAAATGACAGAATCTGGAGTTCTTCACAAAACCGTACTTTGCTACGGTCAAATGAACGAGCCACCAGGCGCACGCCTTCGTGTAGCACTTACGGCTCTTACAATGGCTGAATACCTCCGCGACTCTACAGGAACGGACTGCCTTCTATTCGTAGATAACATCTTCCGGTTCTCGCAAGCTGGTTCAGAAGTATCCGCTCTCCTGGGTCGTATGCCATCTGCTGTAGGATATCAGCCAACCCTTGCAACTGAGATGGGTCTCTTACAGGAACGCATTACGTCGACGCGCACTGGATCCATTACATCCGTTCAGGCCATTTACGTACCCGCGGATGATCTTACCGATCCGGCTCCTGCAACGGCGTTTACTCACCTCGATGCAACAACCGTACTTTCGCGTGCGATTTCTGAAAAAGGAATTTATCCGGCCGTGGATCCGCTCGATTCAACCTCGCGTGCACTTCAGCCCGGAATCGTAGGCGAAGAGCATTACAAAACAGCGCGCGAAGTTCAGCGCGTGCTTCAGCGTTATAAAGATCTTCAGGATATCATTGCGATTCTGGGTATGGATGAACTCTCAGAGGAAGATAAAATCCTCGTGGGTCGCGCTCGCAAGATTGAACGTTTCCTTTCTCAGCCATTCCATGTTGCGGCGCAGTTTACAGGTCGCGATGGAATCTATGTTAAACTGGAAGACACAATCAGATCGTTTAAAGAACTCCTCACTGGAAATTACGATCACCTTCCAGAAGCAGCATTCTATATGACTGGAACCATCGATATGGTAGTTCAAAACGCCAAGAGCCAGGCCGGGTGAGCGTGAAGGTCCTTAACGTTACGCTGGTTACTCCGTTTCAGTCCTTTTTCGAGGGTGAGGTTGCATCCATGCAACTTCCACTCTGGAATGGAATGATAGGTGTTTTCCCTGATCACTCGCCCATGCTGGCCGTGATTGGATTTGGTCCCTGCACCCTGAAACTTCCCGATGGAACGGTTGAATCATTCGTACTCGATGCGGGATTCCTGGAAATTGAGCACAACAAGGTCACAATTCTTGCGGGTGGAGCTGATTATATCAGCGATATCAAGGTCGAAAAGGAGCAGAAGGCTCTCAGCGTCGCAGAGGCCCTTCCGGTTCGTTCTCAGGAAGACCGTGAAATCAAAGAAGATCGTGTGCGTGCCGCAAAAGCCCGCATCAAGCTTGCCGGCGGCTAATGCCGGCTTTCGCTCTAATTCCCCTTTCTCTTGACATTCTTTGGCATTTTTGCTCGGATACAGCCTGAACAGGGCCGATGATAACTAGGACTGTACTCGTTAAAAGAGACTATCCGCCGAGATGGACAAAAAAGAAAACCAGCCACTTGAAATCGAGGAGCTCGACCTTTCGCTTCCCGACGATTTAAACCTTGATATAGAAGGGGACTTGCCCATGCCTGAGGCCATGGCCACAGGTCTGGACGATCTAGATCTCGATCTGCCGCCCTTGACCGAGGATGAGGACAGCGCCCTTCACACCGATTTAAGTGCAGCAAGTGATGATCCTTTTGCAACGGAGCAACCAGCAGCGCATGAGCCTGCTGCGGCCCCGGATGCTTTTTCTATGTCCAGCGACCTGGATGATGACGAACCAATCGCCCTTTCAGAGGAAGAGCTGGAGCGCATTGTTGGTTCGACTGAGAGCGATATATTTCAAGACATGCCCGACCATGGCATAGAGCCGGAATTTAACGGCGCAGACATGGACATGGATCTTGCAACTGCACCACAAATGGGGCACGAAGGCGATGCCGGGGATCTGGGTGATTCTGTTCCGGATTTTGGCGATATGCAATCTGATCTGGACGATGAGGGACCGGTTTCTCTCAGTGAAGAAGAACTTGGTAACATCATGGGAGATGTTCACGAAGTTACTGATTCGCATGCAGAGGCGGCTCAAATGCCTGTTGAATCGAGCTTCTCGCATTCTGACCTGGACATAGAGCCGTCCATGGCACTTTCAGACGAGGAAGACGAAGACAACATTACCCTGTCTGATGATGAACTAAATAACATACTCCTCGACTCAAGCGATCTGGAAGGCGCGCGCGCCGAAAGCTCAGCTCCACCACTTTCTGAAATGGGTCTGGATGATGACGATGAGCCCATTGCTCTTTCACCGGAAGAACTCGGCAGTATTATTTCTGATGTGGAAGTTGAATCAGCCGGAATCGGCGAAGAGATGCATGCTGCATCGAGCCTGCTTGATGAAGAGGACGAAGGTCCAGTCGCACTTTCTGATTCAGAACTTGACTCAATCCTTGAAGACGTAAGCGAAGAAACCGAAGCCGATGCGGCGATGATCGATCATCCTGGATCGAGCGCGAACTTGATTGTACTGGATGAGTACGAAGATCGCGAGAAGTCTGAGGAAGCTCAAAAACGCGAGTCTGCGCTCGACAGTATTGCCGAAGAGCAGGGCATCCAGAAGCAAGAACTCAAGAAAATGATCTCCTACCTGGATCAGTTATTTGACAAATTGCCGGAAGATACGGTCCGCGAATTTAGCCATTCTGAGTATTTCGATCTTTACAAGAAGATCATGCAAGACCTAGGATTGACATGAGTCATCATGGGGTTGCTCGACAAAGCACTGAATTTTCGTTCCGGTGGACCTAAACGCGGTTCCGGGCTCCTTGAGCGTGCAAAAAAGCTAAAAGACTTTGTTCAGGGCAAGGACAAGACCGGCGCCCAGGATTCAGATTCCCCATCCAAACGTTCTGCAGCCCCAGGCTCGCGCGGCTTATTCAAACGTGCAACCGCGGCTCGAACGCCGCCCCCTTCCGAAATATCCGGGTCGGCCGCCACAGGTTCAGCGTCAGGTCCTGCAATGTCAGCCCCTGGCACAGGCGGTTTACTCAAGCGCGCCCAGGGTTTACAGGACTCCCAACCCTCCGTTACGCCCGAAGTCTCGACCTTACCCGCAAGTAATCTGGCCGCTCCCATTCAGGATCACTCGCAGGCCTTTGCCCCGGAGGGGCAGATTGATTTTTCATCACCAGATCTTGGACCAAATACTGACGACGAGCTTTTCATTGCACCCGCTCCAGCCGAGTTCGCAGAAGAAATCCCGGCGCACGAATCGATCCAAACTCCTGCATTTGATGCAAGTGACTTCGCCCATCACGAACCCCTGGGTGAGCCAACCATTCTCGATATCGATCTTCCTGAACTACCAGAATCGCATGCGCCTGTTTCCGGTCCCGTAGCGCACGCTGACGAAGGGCATGAATCTGCAAAATCCGGCGGCCTGCTTGCTCGGGCGGAACAATTCAAAGACGAGCCTGCGAGTCACGCCGAATGGAGTTCTGAATTAGCAGAGCCCTCCTTTGATCCAACGCTTGACTGGGATTCCGGGGACACTCCGGAACTGGATCTTCCAGATTTTGATTCACAGAAATCGTCGTCAGGCATGGATTCTGATAGAGCTGAAGTTACTGAGCCCGCTGAACTTCCAGGCCTCTGGAACGAACTGGATACTCCAGCGAATGATGCTGATCTTGTAGACCGTGAACTTTCGCAAGCCGACGACGTAGCACGCCAGCATGCTGAAGTTGATCTGAAACCAAACGACACAGAAGATGCCTGGGATGACATGTCCGATCCGTTTTCATCGTTTGAGCAAGAAGCCGAGAAGGCAGCTGAACGTGAACTTGCAACCGATGACAAACCTCATGAAGAAAAAGTTCAGCCCTCATTTCTATTTGATGCAGATGACGACTTTACTACAGCTCCCATCGAAGCGCACATCGCCGGTCAAAAAAAGATCGATCATTACCTCTCGCTCTTCGATATTCAACGCGAAATCTCGAGCATCGATAATTTTGAAGAGTTCTGGGATGCAGTCCTTTTTGCCGTAATGGGCCAACTCGGAGCAGAAACAGTTTGCATTCTCGCTTCGCGCAATGGCACAGAAGGCGGACAGACTTTCCTCCCCGTGGCTTATTCTGGAATGGAAATAGGCGACAAATGGGCTCTGGGTCCGGGCGACACCCTTTATGATGCAGCTGCCAGGGAAGATGGGGTGATGTATGCGGAAAGTTTCCGCAATCTTTCTGATGCGATGACGTTAACCGAAATTGAAAGGGATATGATAGTGCAATCGCGAGCGCAGATCATTGCACCCCTCAAAAACAACGGCAAGATGTACGGAATTGTCTTTCTGGGATCGACTCATTCGGGTGAAGACTACGGAATTGATGACCTGGAGTTTGTAACCCTGTTGGGTGGAATTGCAGCGTCCGGAGTGGATCGGATCATTGCGAGACTTGAGTTTGCCCGTGGAACAGAAGTATTAAAAAAGCGCGATTATTTTCACAATCGAATCCTTGAAGCTGCGCGCGAATGCTCAAGTGGTGCTAATCTCGATGAACTGTATGATATTGTGGGCAGAAACCTCACGGAGCATTTCTCGGTTGATTCCTATTCAATCGTGCTTCTGAATCCTCCAACGCAGGAGTATTCGATTTTTGCAGGTAATAGAATTTCGCCTGAATCAATTGAGAAATTCAAACTCAGGACTACAAGCGAACTGATTGGAATGGTTTCAAATTTCACGCGGGTGTTTGAAATTTCTGACTTCAGGACCAACAGCGAACTGACTGCCTGCTATACCAACGACGATCTGGGGATCATGAAATCTTATTGGATCGTCCCTCTGATCTATCAAAACTGGCTGGTAGGATTTATTACAATTCATTCAACTCGCGCTCCCTGGGGCGAATTTGAGCGTGAGATGATGGTTTCTTTTGCTGAACTTGTAGGCGCTTCATTTGGTGGAGCTATTATGATGGGCGAGCGGGAATCCTTATTTCGCGATCCATTTAGCCCGCTGGAAGATCGCCTGCGCGTTGAGCTCGGTCGTGCATTTGAGTTTCACTCGCATTTGAGTCTGGCCGAACTTAGAATCAAGAACATCAAACGCATTCTTACCCTCAATCCGTCTGCAAATGTGACGCAATTCCTGGCATCGGTTGGCCGCACAATCAGCGGATTCCTCTTTCAAACAGACTTCCTCGCGCGAATTGGACAGGGCAGGTTCGCCCTGATTCTGCCTGGCCGTGGAAAAGAAGAGGCTGAGATTCTAATCAAGAAGATCCGTAACGACATCAAACGCCTGCATCTGCTCCCGGGAAGCCCGGTGGACGCGCAATTTGTGCATACGATCGTCAGCACGGACGATACGCACGATCCTGAAAAAATGCTCGCCATACTTGAATGAGCCAGGCCCCCTGAACTGTGGGTCCCTGGAGCCTTTATATCATTGAAACCGATCGCGGTTCGCTCTATACGGGCATCACAACAGACATAGAACGGCGCTGGCAACAGCACTGCCGGGGTAAGGGAGCGCGTTACTTTCGGACCGCGCGCCCAATTTCAATCGTGCACACTGAAATCGGTATGGATCGCTCTGGTGCGTTGAAACGGGAAGCTGAGATAAAGCGCCTAACGGCAGATGGGAAGAGGAGATTGATAGCATGCAAAAAATAATTATGGGAATGATAGTGGTCACTTTAAGTGCCTGCGCGTCTACGCAAAAGAGCGATGCACCACGCGTTGAGTTAGTCACAGTCACGGATGATCCGTTTCTGACTGATAAGGACACAAAGTATGGTGAAATGTTTCGAGTACTGATTCTAGACAAGAGTTACATCGTTCGTCAGCTAAACGGGGAAACTGAAATTCAGAAAAAGAAAGACGATGCTGGCGACCAGGAGCAATTCACTCGTTTTCAGGATTTAGCCGCGCGCTATGATTTCAAAGACTGGGAATTCTCCGGAATGCTCACCGTTCGAATCCATCCGCATCGGGGAGAGATTGAACGCATTGAATATGTTCCGGGGCAGAATCCAAAAACCTGGCAGGCAAGTAAGCTGTTCCAGGAAGATGTATCACGTTTTGCATTCACTTTCCCGCGCGGTATGATCACAACGCGCGAATTTCGTGTGAGATACAAATGGCGAATCAAGCGCAGACCAGGTCTTACAGAAGAAGACGCGCGCAAACGTGCAGTTGAGTTTCTGAAGGCAGAAAAGCAGGAATATTGATCTTACTGATCATACCCACCTACCTGAACATTGCAGTATCCGTAATTGGGTTTCTTGCACTGTGCGGATTGGTTTTGATTCTATACGGGCTGGTCATCAGGCCAGCCGTTGCAATTCACGCAGACAGAGAAGCTCCCCCGCCGGCAGAGGGTTCATCGCAAGAGATCATTTTCGATGGTGCCATGCGCACCCTTCGTTTTTCAATCGGACAGATTGATTCTGATTTCAAAACCAGAATGAACGAGATCAAAGAAGATCACCTGGTTCTCAAATTCATGAAAGATCGGGATCTGGAAGATTACGAGATTCAGCTAAGTTCAGGAGGCTATGTGCTGCTCCGTTTGCCTCATTCAAAAGCAATGGAGAAGATGCAGGGGGCAGAAAAAATCACCAGCGCAGAATTGATCGGTGACACCGCAGGATTCAGGCTTGCTGCGAATGTTCGGGATGGTCGCGCATCTCAGTACGTTGAATTTGAACTGGCAGCAAAATACTTCATAAACAAAGTGGGCGAAGAGAGAATGAAATTCGTCGTTACACTTAAAAAAATCTTCCCTTCTCTGGACAAAAATTCACGTAGTAAGAAAGGTATCTACATGTTTGGGCGCCTTAAGAGCCAGCAGGCAGAAGAATGATCGGACAACTGACTTTTACTTCAGAACTTGCATGTATTAATTGCGGTCTCACCTACACAATGGATGCAGTTCGTTATTTATGCGACTGTGGCGGGCTCCTTGAGGTTAAACACAACGAGGCTGCCATCGTTTCGCGTTCTGCTACAGATTGGAAAAACCTGTTTGAATCGCGTTATCGTTCTGCGGCGCATCCCTACTCATCCGGAGTTTGGGGAAAGAAAGAGTGGGTGCTCCCGGGATTCGCGCAGTGGCCTGCGCCTCTACAGGCGACACAAGCGCGGCTCTCGCAGCATATGCAGCAGCTGCCGGGGTTCCTACAATGGTCTTTCTCCCCGCGGGGAAAATCTCTAACGCTCAGCTCTCACAGCCTGTTTCCAATGGAAGCATTGTCCTGAGCCTGGACACCGATTTTGACGGATGTATGCAGATTGTAAAAGAAGTCACGGCTGATCAAACAATCTATCTTGCGAATTCAATGAACCCGTTGCGGATTGAAGGACAAAAAACCATCAGCATTGAAATCTGCCAGCAACTGAACTGGGACTTGCCCGACTGGCTTGTGATCCCTGGTGGAAACCTGGGTAACGTGAGTGCCCTTGCTGCGGGGCTTGATTTATTAAAAGTCAGCGGTATTACGCGCAAGTCGCCGCGCATTTTGCTCGCGCAAAGTGCAAACGCAAACCCCATGTATCTTAGCTACAAGGACCATTACAAGTTCAGATCGGTTGCGGCGCAAACTACCCTTGCATCTGCAATTCAAATTGGAAATCCTGTGAGTTATCCAAGAGCCGTACGGGCTTTGCAGGCCTACGGCGGCGTTGTGGATCAAGCAAGTGAACAGGAGCTTTCCGATGCTGCTGCGCAAGCAGATCGCCACGGGTTATTTAACGATCCGCACACTGGTGTGGCACTTGCCGCAATGCTGAAGCAGGTTGCAAATGGAACGATTACCCGCGATCAATCGGTTGTGGTAATTTCTACTGCGCATGGTCTCAAGTTTCAGGAATTTAAATCGGGATACCATGCAGGAACCCTTCCTGGCGTTCAGGGGAAATATAGAAACCAAATCATTCGCCTTCCAGCGGATGCCAGTTCCGTTAAGACGGCCCTGGATAAAGTACTGGTTTAAAAGCAAATGGTTTTCGAGAAAAAAATCTCAGAAGCCATAGCCAGAAAGAAAGTACTGATCAAGTCCTATCTTTTAAAGGAGAAGGGCGAAGAAAAACTAGAAACAATTATTCACGCCATCCTGGGTTCAATTGGCCGTGAAGACTTAATGGGACCAATCTATGCCTGCATGCGCGAACTCGTGCAGAATGCCGCCAAAGCAAATCTCAAGCGCGTTGTGTTTGAAGAGCAGGGACTCAATCCATACGATGAAGATCAGTATCGATTTGGCCTGGAAGCATTTAGAAAAAGTCTGGCTTCCAAGCGAGTTCAACACTATCGCCCGATCCTGCATCAACGGGATGTTCCGTTTTACATAAAGATAAAATGGAATGGTGATGTACTCTATTTGAATGTAGAGAATCATTTTGCAATGCTTGGAGTAGAAGAGCGACGCATTCGCGAGAAGTTTTTGCACTCGCGTGAAATGGATAATTTGTACGAGTTTTTTATGACGTACGGAGATTCCACAGAGGGTGCCGGGATGGGGATTGCAATGGTTCAGATTCTGATCCGCCAGGCAGGCTTCAGCGCCCACAATTTCACCATATTCTCTGACAATGTCAAGAATCGAACCAGCGCGCGCGTGGTTATTCCGCTGTCTTCTGGGTATAAAACCCCGCGGGAACGCTTTGAGGAGCATCAGAAAACGAGCGGTCTCAGTGCCTCAGATCTCCGAAAAGAAATTAGAGAGGGACGACTGGAGCTTCCTATCTTTTATCAGGTATAGGACATGGATAAGCTAAAGCAAGCACTTATGGAATCGGACGCCCAGGCGGTCGATCTAGTCAAGGATAAGGTCGAAGTTGTGGGCGGCTCAATTGGCACATGCCTGGCCCGCGCTGCAAGCTACCTCGGTCAAGATGCAGGCAGGCTGGATTACGAAATCCTGGAACGCGGAAAAGCCACCCTGTTCAAGAAAACTCCGTATCGGTTGCTTGTAAGCATTCTTCCTCCTGAAGAGCGCTTTGCCGATCTTGAAGAATTCTCCATCAAGCTGGGCGTAGGCGATCGCATGCTCAGTGAAGAGCTGGATCATTTTGTTGCGCCAAAACACATGGACGGTCGCTGTGTAGTGAGGATATACCGATCCGGCGTTTACATCACAGTATTTCCTCCTCTGGGTCAGGGGCTTGGCGTCGATCTGGAGACAGCACTTTTAAAAGTACAGCAATCGGGAATTTCAAACTTCAATCAGAACTCCGTAGAAAAGGCCGTGCGCGCAGCCGAAGGCGAGCCAACACGCATAGGCGATTACACGGCCAAGCCTGAGAATGATTCAAGCTGCAAAGTTGAGATTTCACCGGATGAAATGAAGGCAATCGTCAGAATCACAGCACCAAAACTGGGTGGCCGCCATCTTGAAGTAAACGATGTAGTGAACGCCCTGAAAGCCCATGGTGTAGTAATTGGATTTAAAGAAGACGTTATTCGCCAATCATTGATTGAAGATAGATACATGCAGGACATTGTTGCCGCAGAAGGCGTTGCACCACTGCACGGGCCTGATGCTACGATTGAATACAAAGTCAGTATCAAGAAAACCGCTCATCTTGAACAGGATGACACTGGTAAAGTCGACTTTAAAAATCTAAATCTAGTCGAGAACGTTGTAGCAGGCCAGATACTTGCAGTGAAACTCCCGGCAAAGAAAGGTGTGGCGGGGCGAACACTTACCAATCGTATCGTGCTCGCGCGGGATGGTAAAGATACAGAACTTCGTCAGGGCAAAGGCACAATTCTCTCAGATGACAAGACAAAGTTGATCGCAGAAATCAATGGCCAGGTCGTTTACTCAAATCTGAAGCTATCTGTTGAACCGGTGTATCGCGTCGTTGGCGATGTTGGACCCAAAACTGGAAACATAATGTTCCTCGGGTCTGTTGTGATAGGCGGCAGTGTTCTGGATAATTTCGAAGTTAAAGCCGCCGGCAACGTTGATGTACATGGATCGGTTGGAAAAGCGCGAATCGAAGCCGAAGGCGACGTAATAGTAAAGCAGGGGATTCTGGGGCGCGAAGGTGCGTTTATTGAATCAACTGGCGGTTCCGTATTTGCCAAGTTCATTCAGAGTGCTGAAGTGAATGTCGCAGAGGACGTAATTGTTCAGGAGGGCATCCTTCACAGTAAAGTAGAAGCTGGCGGTAAGGTTGTTTGTAATGGTCGTCGCGCACAGATTGTAGGTGGAATCATCCGTGCAAAGAAAGAGGTGCGAGCCCGCATGATTGGCTCACCTGCTTACACTGCAACTGAAATTACGGTTGGAACAGATCCGCGCGTGCTCAAGCAGCATGAGGAACTTAAAGCCTTACAGAAAGATACAGAAGATAAGCTCAGCAGAACAAAGAAATCACTCATTACATTGCAGGCGCGGCAAAAAGCAGATCCGGAGAACTTTGCTCCGGCGCAGTTGGAGCAATTGCAGAAGAACGAGGATGCTGTTTCCAAACTTGCAGCGCGCAGTAAAGAGATCACAGAAGAAATGTCCAAGCTGGACGAATATATGAACCAGCTCTCTGCCCAGGGAAAGGTTCATATTGAAAAAGAAGTGTTTCCTAACGTTACAGTTTCCATTAGAAATGCAGCTCAAAGCTTCTCTGACACCTATCGGGCTGTTACTCTGACGTTTGAAAACGGTGTTGTAAAATTCAACAAACTGGAAAAAGCTGAAGAAGTTCAAGGTCGTGGCGGTCGGAAAAAATGAGACTCATGGACGTACAGGTATCCCTGCAAAGTGTCCCCGAGCAAGCTCGGGTGCATGGGATGGAGCTTGCGGCCATCAGTTACAAGCAGGTTCAGGAGCTCGCTCAATCACGGCACGTTAGTCAGACAAGACCTGAGCAGGTCATTCAGGTACAGTCTACTACGCCAGGCGCCTTTCCAATGATTGATTCCAAATCAGAACCGCGCCGCAAACCGGAGCGCGGGCATATCTCACATAATTCCTTTGAGGAACCTAAACTTTATTCGGCCCGGGGCACAAAGCGGCTTCCCGTTCAAGCTATCGGTCAGAAGCTCGACCTGTTTATCTAAGCATGGAATTTCTTGTTTTTGCTCTATTAAACCTGGTAACGGGTCTGGTTCTCTATGTCCTGTTCTCCCTGCGTTTGCAGGCCTGGCAGGATAAGATACGCACGGCGCATCCGTTGCAGAAGGACGTAGAAGAGAATATCCGCCAGGGCCTTCAGAACATGAACGAATACCTGGAAGAGATGCAGGAAGTTAGAAACAACTTCTATCAATTACTCCGCCACGCAGACGAACTTACTCAGAAGCTTGACAGGACTCCGGGTCCTGGCGGGAAGAAACGTCCCAGAAAGGCTGCGTCCATTAGCCCTGAGCCCAAAGAAGAGCCCCAGACGCGTCCCATAGACGAGGAAGGAACCGAGCACATTGGAAGGATCCTGGATCGCATGAAGCCTGATTCTGTTGATCTTTCGACACGGCCAGATTCACACCAGCCTCGTAGTAGCGCCCCCAGGCCAGAACAAAAGCCTGGTGCGATTGAAGGCCTGGGCCGACTTGCTGCAAGTCTGTTCGGAATGAAATCATTTGAACTACCGTTTCGTGAAGCTCAGACAAATCAACAGGACGTATTGGAAACGCCCCGGGCGCAGCGTGAACAGATTCCAGAACCACGCGGCGCTGAAATTCAGCCATCCCTTCCAGTCCACCTGCCGCCTGCAGTATCAGACGGAGATTTGGAAAATAAACGACCTGAATTGAATCTGCCCGATGAGTCCGCACCGCGTGAAACCCCCGTAATCGAAGGGGATCCCCATGCCTGGATCAGGAATCTAATCTCAAGTGGAATGGCAGCTGGAGACGTTAGTCGCCTGACGGGAAAAAGCCTGGCTGAGATTGAGCTGATTGCTTCACTGCCACAAATGCCTGCAACACCCAGACGCAGAAGACTGGGAAAGACCGATGGCGGCTGAGTCTGATCTTTCCCTTGAATTGTTCAAGAAGTTCGCAGACATAATTCACCGCGAAGCTTCAATTACTCTGCGTGAGCACAAGCTTGTGCTGCTTTCAAATCGCCTCAGGCGCAGGCTAAGAGCCACGGGCCAGACAACATTCGAAGAGTATCTCAATTATCTACAAACGCATGCATCGGAGATGCGCTACTTCCTGGAAGTTATCACAACAAATGAATCGTATTTCTGGCGCACCACGGCCAACTTCGATCTTCTAAAAAAGGAAATATTACCAACGCTTCTGGAACAATTCCCGGGCGCGGAATTGAAATTCTGGTCTGCTGGCTGTTCAACTGGCGAAGAGCCGTATAACCTGGCAATGGAGTTAACGGAGGCTATGAAGACCTGTGGCTATTTCAAATACTCTATTCTGGCCACAGATATCTCAGCGAGCGTGATTGAATTTGCAAAGGAAGGACAGTATACGGGCCGTAAAATTGAAAAAATACCGCCAGTGCTCCTGTATCGCTACTTTCGCCCCGTAGTGGATAAGCCAGACCATTTTGAAGTCCGCCCTGATATTAAATCAAAAATCAACTTTCGCGTGGGGAACCTGTTTACCGAACAGAACCGCGAGATTCATATGATTTTTTGCAGAAATGTAATGATCTATTTTGGAAAGCCCGAACAGGAGATCATAATTCGCCGCTTCTATGATTCGCTGGTGCGCGGTGGTTGGTTGATCATTGGCTATTCAGAGTCCCTTCACATGATTGAGACTGAATTTAAAGGCGTTCATTTTCCTGATGGCGTCGCGTACAAAAAGAATGGCGCGACTTGACAGGACGGGCCACCCGGACAGAATCATTTCAGGCATGGACAAAGCAGGCCACGTTGTAGTTATCTCTTCTGTTTCCGGTGGTGGTAAAACATCGCTCATCCAGATGCTCACGCGCCTGTACCCGGATCTTCGCACCGTTATTACGGCCACAAGCCGCAAAATGCGCGATGGAGAGCGAAACGGCGTGCACTACTTCTTTTTAACTCCGGAAGTATTTGAGGAACGTATTTCGCGCGGGGAGTTTCTCGAGCATGCGTTCGTGCATGGCAATCATTACGGTGTCCCTCTCGATCAGGTTGTAGGCCAGATCAAAGAGGGTAAGACCGTGATTCTAAACATAGATGTCCAGGGGATGAGGCGGGTGAAGGAGTTGATGCCGGATCAAGTGCTTACAATATTTCTGCTTCCTCCGGACTTGCAAGAATGGGAGCGCCGCTTACGCGGACGTGGCACAGATGCAGAGGAAGTTATTCAGGCAAGGTTAAAAGAAGGCCAGCGCGAACTGGAATCGTCTCGAGAGTATGATTATAGAATCGTAAACGATGTGCTTGAGCGTGCTGCGGGTGAAGTTAGTTCTCTCTTGAAAGAAAAGAATATCCTGTAACGTGTCTGAAAATATAGAAACGCAGACTGGCCTTTCAATCCCCAAAATCCCAGTTCTCATGGGGCCCACTGGATCGGGAAAAACTGCCGCCTCCGTTCAAGTGGCCTCAGTGTACCCGGATCGATTTGAGGTTGTGAACTGTGATTCAAGACAGCTCTATCGCGGACTGGAAATCACAACTGCAGCCCCAGACAATCTGGAGCGCAAGGCAATCGTACATCACCTGGTTTCAACCCTTGGACCTGAACAGGAAACTACTGCCTATGCATACAGAAATGCAGCTCGCCAGGCAATCGATGGAATACTTGAGAGAAATCGAATTCCCCTTCTGGTCGTTGGAACTGGTTTTTATTTCAAAGTCCTGCGAACGAATCTCACAGAATTGGATGTGGGGGAGGAGGTCAAAGCCCGGGTGCGAGCGATTCCGGAATCCAGGCGTGCACAGGAATTACGCCAGATTCGTCCAGATTTGCTCGCGGAAGCTGGAGGAAAGATCCATTCAAACGACGCATATAGAATCGAGCGCGCACTGCAAATGGCATTTGCCCCGGTGAGGCCTGAGCCTGCGCCAGCACTTCCATTTTCCTTTCGGGCCTTTTACCTGGACATTCCAGTGGAACAACTGACGCAGCGCCTCTTTGAAAGGGCAGGCGGAATGATCGACGGTATGATTGGCGAGATTCGTGCGGTGCATGCAGAGTTCGGTGATTGTCCGGGCCTCAGATCGCTGGGAGTTCAGCTGGTCCGGGAGTTTCTTGCCGGGCAATTTTCGCGAGAGGAATTGATAGAAAAAGTCTGGATCAGCCACCGCCAGTACGCCAAAAGACAGCGTACCTGGTTCCGTCGCGAAATCATCGAACGTAGTGGTTCTGTGGCCGATTTTGTCGCCTGGGTCCGTTTATTCGTTGACCCTTAGAATTGCGCACAAAAGCTATAACTCCCGGAGAATTCCCTTTGGCAAACAAGAACAACATTCAGGATCTCGTGTTGAACTCAGCGCGTAAAGAAAAGATGGAGATCACTGTCTACTTAACCAATGGCGTTCCGCTTAAGGGTCGGGTACTGAGTTTTGACAACTTCACAGTAATCATCGAGCAAGATGGAAAGCAGAGCCTGGTATATAAACATGCCATCTCAACCATCGTTCTTTCTAAGGCCCTGAACCTTGACTTCTCGGAGGAAGCAGCAAGCAGAGGATGATCTCGCGTTTTTTCCGCGTCTTTTTCTGGGCTGTTCTACTCTCTTCCGTTTTCAGCTGGATCTATCTGGGCCTTGTCTCGGCTACGGCACGTCAGGCGATCATTGTATTGCATCGCAAAAAGGGTGATCCCGACCTGGTTGCTCCTGGGGAAAGCCAGTTCTTTCCTGGTCGTATTTTCCCAGGCCGTGTAGAACTCCATCCCGTGGATATTGGACCTCGCGTTCTAGTAGTAGAGTACAAGAAAGGTTTGTTCCAGACAGAAATGCTGGGTCTGGACGAGTCTTTTTACATTCGTATGCGTTTTCGTCTGCGCTACAATCTTCGCCCCGAGAATTTGCCTGCACTTTTCAGAAAAATGGAAGGACTGGACTGGAAATCCCTCGATCCGTATTTGCAACTGCGCATCGCTGATATTTTGAACAAACGGTTGGCTCAGATTTTTCCAGCTGATAATGAACTCCCGCAGGTACCGCGTCGCTTAACAGACTATTTGAATGCCCAGGCCGCAGAAGAGCTTCGCACTGCATTTGGCCCGGACGGAGTTGAAATCGAAAGCCTGGTGGTAGAGGCAGCCTACGTTCCTGATGCGGCGCGTTATGGAGCAATTCTGGGTGGCGCACAGGGAATCCTAAATCAGAAGCTTGAAAGGATTCGTCGTCGCGATGAAGCCCTGGCAAAACGCGATGCTGAATCACTTACGGATGAAGCAACGTATGCACGTCTGGAAACAATTGGAAAATTAATGATAAAGTATCCTTCGCTGAAGGAATATCTTGCAATTGATCGCCTGGGAAGCGATGTAAAGGTAATGGTATTTCCGTATGAAAAATGGTTCAGCGGCCGTCAAATGGCTGAAGAAATCGAAACGGCACCTGTGCCGCGAAACGGAACCGGAAATAGACCAGGTAATTTTCAAAATCTAACCCCTCCGTAACACTATGTGGAAAAGCAAAAAATCAGATAAACAAAATCAGCCGCTCGTCATTATCATGGCTGGCGGTAAAGGCGAGCGTTTCTGGCCCAGATCAACACGCGCGTTGCCCAAGCAATTGCAACGAGTCTACTCTGATCAAACACTGCTGGATGAAACATGGGATCGTGCCTTATCGGTTACCACTCCAGATCGGATTTTTGTTGGATGCAATGCTACATTGCGCGATGCAATTTTAAAAACACACAAACAGATTAAGAAAAAGAATTTCATCATCGAACCGGAGGGAAAGAACACTGCGCCCATTCTGGCACTGGCCGCGCATCAGCTAAACAAAACTCATCCGGATGCTGTTCAATTGATTCTGAGTGCTGACCTCTATATCCAGCCGCTGAATGAATTTGCAGCAACCGTGCAGAAGATGGTTCACTGGGCTATGCAGGATCGCATCATTACCATTGGTGTGCCTCCGATTCGTCCTGACACAGGATATGGATACATTGAGGCGGGCGAAAAGCATAGCGATGGAGCATGCGAGATTCGTTCATTTAAGGAGAAACCATCGGAAGCACTGGCCAAGGAATTCCTGGGCAAATCC